>NZ_JALLPL010000001.1:316534-633068 GCF_023276355.1 Haloplanus sp. XH21 | reverse complement strand
GACGACAGGTATGTTCCTGTTGACCATCGTGCTGGCGACGGTACAGGTGCTTGTTCGGCAACTCCCCATCCAGATCGAGTTCCTGTTCTGGACCGAGCCTCTCGCTCGCTATCTGCTCATCGTCATGACGTATCTGGGCACTGCAATCGCCGTTCGAAACGACGAGAACGTCAAGATCGATCTCCTCCAGCGATGGCTCCAGGGAGTCAACCCCACTCTGTATCATCTCCTCCGGATACTCGTCTCGGCGTTCGTCCTGTACTTCGTCTACGCGCTGTTCCGGGGAGCGCTCCTCGGCGCCCAGGGCGCGTGGTCCTCGGGGACGAACCTCCCGCACCTGAGCTACGGGATGATACACGCGATGATCGCCGTCAGCACCATCTTGATGGGCATCTACACCCTGTTCGACCTCTCTACCTCCGTACCGGCCCTCGTCGCGAGGCTCAGGGGCCAAGACGGGAGTACCACCGTCGCGGACATGACGGCCGACGAGCCGGATGCGGAGATGGACGCGAACGAGGCGTCGACACGGGCGAAGGAGATGATGGGACTCTCGGGCGACTCGGAGTCTGCGGACGGGACCGACTCCGAGGACCAATCATCACGTGATCAACGATGAATGAGATTCTGCTGATTACGGCCGTGTTCCTCGGGGGCTTGTTCCTCCTGTACGGGCTCGGTGTCCCCGTCGGCTTCGCGATGGTCATCGCCGGCATCTTCAGCTGGATCGCCTTCGACTCGGTCAACTACGCGGTCATCAGCAACCAGATGCTGTTCGGCCTCGACAGCTTTCCGCTGCTCGCCATCCCCTTCTACGTGTTCCTCGGCCGACTGATGAACTCGATGGGGATGACGAAACGCATCTTCCGGTTCGCCTCGGCCCTCGTCGGCCAGTTCCGGGGTGGTATTGCGTACATCAACATCGTCGCGAGCATGTTCTTCGCCGGCATGTCAGGGCTCGCAACGGCGGACGTTGCGGGGCTCGGCCGCATCGAATACACGGCGATGCGCGACTACGGGTACGACAAATCCACGGCGATCGGTGTAACCGGGATGTCCTCGCTCATCGGGCCCATCATCCCGCCCAGCGTCCCGATTATCATCTACGCACTCCTCGCCGAGGAGTCTATCGGGAGTCTCTTTCTGGCGGGCGTCGTGCCCGGCATCCTGCTGGGGCTCTGTCTCATGCTGTTCGTCTTCATCCTGTCGTACTTCCGGGGATTCGAAGCGGGCGAACCCTTCGAACTTCGGGAGGCGTGGGAGAGCTTCAAAGGTGCGTTTCTGGCGCTCATCACGCCGCTACTCATCATCGGTGGCATCCTCCTCGGGTATTTCACAGCGACCGAGGCCGGTGCGATAGCGGTCGTGTACACCGTTCTGGTCGGAATGTTCGTCTACCAGGAGATCACCGTCCGGAGTCTGCTCCGGGAGGCCAGAGACAGCATGATCGAGACGTGCGCGCTGACGTTCCTGCTCGCAGCGGCCACCTTCTACGGGCTCGTCGCGCTGCAGCTGCGCATCCCCATCGTGCTGACCGAGTCGATTCTCGGCGTGTCGAGCGACCCGCTCATCGTGATGTTCCTGCTCGTCGGGCTCTTCCTGCTCGTCGGGACGTTCATGGGCGCGACGGCGGCCATCACCATCCTCACGCCGATCCTCATCGGCCTCGTCGAAACCGTCGGCATCGACACCGTCCACTTCGGTATCGTGATGGTCCTCACGCTGTTGCTCGGGACGCTGACGCCTCCCTTTGGGACCATTCTGTTCGTCCTCGAGAAGGTAACCGATGCCGAACTGGAGGAGATCATGAAGGCGGTCGTGCCGTTCTACATTCCCATGGTCGTGGTCATCTTGCTGATCATCTTCTTCCCCGAGATAGCCACGTTCCTCCCGAGACAACTGCTCGGGTAACCACTCTCTTCTCCCTGCTGCGAGGCGGTCCGATTGAACGCCATCGTTCATTACAAAACCTATTTGATGCTACGCGAAAACGGTGTGAACGATGGCGAACGAGAGCCAATTCCACAGCCGGTTAGATGAGGGTCCAGCGGACGAATACGTCGAAAATCTCCGCAAGCCGGAGTTCGAACTCCTCAAGGAGCATTTCTTCGATCCCCTTTTCACGCTAAATCGGGCGCACGTGATTATGCTCGAGGAGAACGACCTCCTCGACTCCGAAACGGCTGCAGAAATCATGGACGTGTTCGACCGGATCGAAGCCGAAGGCGTCGACGACTCCATCTCCGGCGCCGACCACTCGGACATCCACTTCTACGTCGAGGAGTACCTCATCGAGGAACTGGGCGGTGAGAAAGGAGGCATCCTCCAGACTGGCCGCAGTCGCACCGACGTGTACGACGCTGCGGGTCGCATCGTCCTCCGGGAACGACTGCTGTCGATGATCGACAACCTCGTGACACTCCGGGCGGCGGTACTGAATCTCGCGGCGGAATCCACCGAGACGGTGATGACGGGGTACACGCACAGCCAGCCCGCACAGCCGATCACGCTGTCGCATTACCTGTTGTCGTTCGACAACGTTCTCGGTCGCGACTTCGAGCGACTCAAGCGGGCCTACGACCTCACCAACGACTGTCCGCTCGGGAGCGCGGTTATGGGCGGAACCGGCTTCGATATCGACCGCGATCGGTTGGCCGAGCTCAGCGGCTACGAGGGACTCTGTTTCAACACGTACGACGCGACGGCGTCGATGGACTTCGTCCCCGAGTCGGCGTCGGCCGCTGCGATACTGATGACGAACATCAGTCGGGTCTCCCGCGACCTCATCGAGTGGGGCACCACCGAGTTCGATGTCATCGAAATCAGCGACGGCTTCGCCTCGGTGAGTAGCATGATGCCACAGAAGAAAAACCCCTACACGCTGGAGAAGCTGCGAACCGAGGCGAGCGACACTATCGGCGCCGCGAACAGCTCGCTCGTCCACCTGAAGGCGGCGCCCTACGGTGACGTCAGCGAGGTAGCGAAGTATGCCCCCGTCCCGCTCGTACAGGAGTCGGACGAGATCGAGCGGATGCTTCGTTTGCTGGCGGGTGTCATCGACACGCTAGAAGTCGACGAGGAGGCTCTCCGCCAGAGCGCCGCCGAGAACTTCTGCACGATGACCGAGGTCGCCGACACGCTGGTGCGAGCGGAGGATCTGTCGTTCCGCCAGGCCCACGAAATCGTCGGAACCATGGTCCGCGGGGCACTCGAAGCCGACCGTACTGCGGACGAGTTGACCCTCGCGAACCTCAATCAGGCTGCACGGAGCGTCGTCGGCGCCGAGACATCGCTCACCGCCGACGAGTTCCAGCAGGCGATCGATCCGATGGTCAACGTCGAGCGCCGCGACATCCCCGGCGGGACCGCCCCGAGCCGCAACGAGGAGGAACTCGAAGCGCGGCGCGAGCATCTCGAAGCACACGAGGCCTGGGTGTCGGGCGCCTACGAGACGCTAGACGACGCGGAAGCCATGCGTCGGGACCGCGCCGACGAACTCATCGAGGAGTATCTCTGAGCCCCCGCCCGGACGACCGCGTCGCTGAAGCCTGTCGCTTCCTGGTCAGTCGTCGAGCGAGGGGTACGCGAGGCAGACGACGGCGGCCAGCAACGTCACCCCTGCGAGGATGAGAAATACGCTGTCGAACATGTCGCGGTCCGCCAGCGCGCCGGCAAAAATCGGCCCCGTCGTCGCGAGCGTCAGATAAATCGTCCGCACGACACCGACGGTCGTCCCTTGGTGGGCGTCGTCGACGGTCTGGACCACGTACGCGTTGGCGACGGGCCAGAACGACAGGAGCGAACTCGCGAGAACGGAGAGGACGAGGAGTGGCGCCGTGCCGTCTATCCACGGAAGCCCGACGAGACAGACGACGACCACCGACAGGAACCCCCCGAGGGTCCGCTGGGGGCCGATCGCATCGCTCAACGCGCCGGCGAGGGGTTGGACGAGGATGCCTGACGCGAAAAACACGCCAAGAAACGTCGCGGCCTGGCTCTCGCTGAACGACTTTTCGAGCACGAGATACGTGGGATAGAACCCGGTGAACGACTGATAGACGAAGGAGATGAGGAGCATACTGACTGTCGCGTAGCCGGTCGACCGCTGGCCAACCGCGCGCGCGGCGCGAACCAGGGACGCGCGCGAGAGCGGTTCGGACGCCGACTCCGTCGACGTGACCTCGGGGACGGTGATCCAGAGGCCGACGATGGTCACCGCAAAGAGGGGAATCAACAGCCCGAACCCCCAGCGCCACGACAGCGAGGTGGCCAGGACGCCCGCCAGCGCGGGCAGGACGGATGTCCCGACGTTGCCGGCCGCCTGGTTGATTCCCATCGCCGTCCCGGCGTGTCGCGGATAGACGTCGACCAGGACGGTCACCCGGGTCGTACCGTAGAGACCGACGCCGATGCCCACGAGCAGCGTCCCCGCGAAAAACGCCTCCACTGCCGGCGCCAGCACGACGAGCGAGACGCCGGCGATGGCGATGGCGATGCTCCCGACTAGAACGTTCCGCTCGCCGACGCGGTCGGCCAGCAGTCCGCCGGGGAACTGCATCAGTCCGTAGCCGAGCCAGAGCAGCGTCAGCACCGCGCCGGCCATCGTGAGGCCCATTCCGTACTCGGTTCTGATGAACGGGAGGACTGCAGGGTAGATGAGTCGCACGCCGAGGCCGAGCAGCCAGGCGAACGACACCGTCAGCAGTATCCACTCGTTACCGTTTCGCACCCCGCTGAGTGTCTTCCTAATCATCGCTGCCGAGAGCCTCGTCTGTCATCCATGCGGACACGTCCCCCTTCGGAGACATCCCGGTTTTATGTTTCCCTTCCAACCGGCCGCTCCGGAAGAAATATAACTATATCGTCATATTAGCAGATATATCGGAGAAAATCTATTTTCGGGGTCTCCAGCGGGAGAAATGAAAATACCCCTATACAGCGCACAATAGGGGTGTATTTCGCGTTCTCGCTCTACGGCCCCGCCCCCGAGGCTCGGCTGCTACACCGGGATAAAGCGGCATATCTACCGCTGTAGCGCCTATATTCCCTAACAGCGGTCGAACTGATCGATAGAGAATTGATAATATACCATTCTATAACAAATAACTTATATTTTTGAGAGAGTTGACCCATCCGGGGCTGCTCACTCATCTGTTTCGGGACCCTGTCACGGCGTCGGCGGGTCGCCGTCGTAGGCCTCGAGGTCGGCATAGAAGTTCAGCATCGCGAATTTGAGTTTCTCGGGCGCCACGTCGATGAGTTCGTCGCGCTCCTCCGGCGGGAACGAATCGCGAACGCCGTATTTCCCCATGTCGCGCCCGGCGCGCGTATAGCGCTTGTCGAACAGGACGCGCACGCCGAAGTCGTCGGGCGAGCGGATCACGCGTCCGAGCGCCTGCCGCGTCTTGCGGATCGTCGGGATTTCGACGGCGTAGCGCCATCCCGCGTCGGCCGTCCGGTCGCGGTACTCCCGGTCGTAGGCGTCCTGAACCGCCTCCAGGCGCTCCGAGAGGTTGGGGTACGGGACGCCGACCACGACGACGGTCCGGGCGTCGTCGCCGTCGAAACTCACGCCTTCGCCGAGCGTTCCCCACAGCGACGTGAGCAGCGTCGCGTCGTCGGCAGCGACGAACCGCTGGCGGAGGTCCTCCGTGGGCGTCCCCGCCTCGTCGAGGTGAACGTTCGGTCGGTCGAGCAGGCCGGCGTAGCGCTCGGCCTCGGCGTACGACGGGAAGAAGACGAGCGTGTTGCCCGGCGTCATCTCGATGGCGTCGTCGAGCGTCTCCGCCACCGTTGCCTGCGTCTCAGGGTCGTCGCGGTCGCTCGCGAACAGCGCCGGCCCCTCGACGGCGAAGGTCCGGCGGCGCTCCTCGGGGTACTCCAGCTCGTAGGCGAGCGTCACCGGGTCCTCCAGACCCAGCACGTCCGAGAGCACGTCGAACGGGCGGAGCGTCGCGCTCATCAGCACGCTCGCGGCCACCTCGTCGAACAGACCCTCGGTCACCTGGCGCGGAATCGCCGTGTAGAGTTCCGCCCGACCGTACACTTCCTCGGTTCCCTGATCGCGCCGGACCGCGGCCATGGGATGTCGGCCCAGGCTGTCGCCCTCGCCCATCCAGTCGGCGATGAAGGAGGCCGCCTGCAGGGTCGCCGACTCCTTGCGAGTCGTCGTCTCTCCGCGACGATACGCCTCCTCGTAGGCCTCGTCCAGGGCCTCGCCGACCTGCAACGCGAGGTCGATTTCGGCGCCGATCCCACCGCCCTCGTAGGCGTCGAAGAAGGCGAGCGTGAGGTCGTCCCGGCGGTCGTCGTTCGAGATGTCGAGGTCGTGCCAGTCGTCGCCGACCTGCTCGCGCTCGCCGAAGCCGAGCGCGTCATCGACGGCCGTCGCCAGCCCCGTCCGGAACGCCTCGACGACGTTCCGGGCGCGCGCCGCCCGAGAGTCGTCGGCCTCGTCGAGTTCGGCCAGCGCTCCGTCGAGCGTGCGCGCCGACAGGGTCCGGGTGGCGTGGTCCCGCGCGGCGGCTTCGACGTTGTGCGCCTCGTCGAAGACCGTGATCACCTCACTGGGGTCGCGGCCGAGCCACCGGAAGAAATGCTCGCGGATGGACGGATCGAGCAGGTGGTGGTAGTTACAGACCACGAGGTCGACCGCCTCCATCCCCTCCTTGAGCAGTTCGTAGCCGCACAGCCCTCGCTCGTCGGCGTAGGCGTAGATTTCCTCGGGCGTACGCACGTCGTCGAACAGCCACTGCTGGAACTCGTCGGTGTTCCGCGTGAGGTTCGCCCGATAATGCTCACAGACGTTCGCCGCTTCCAGTTCAGCAATCTCCTCGTCCAGCGCTTCGAGTTCGTCCGTCACGGCGGAGCGGGCGTCCGCCGCGTCGTCGCTGCCCTCACGAACCTCGTCCAGCAGGGCGTCGCTCTGGGCGGCGAGTTCCTCCCGATCCTGCTCGGCTTCGACCAGACTGCGTGTCGTCTCCTTGAGACTCCGGCACTCCTCGTACCCCACGTCGATATGGCACATCGACGCCTTGCCCTTGAAGACGACGGCGCGGATGGGTTCCTTCCGCGTGATGGCGCGGGCGTCCTCGACGAACTGGCGCATCTGCTGGTGGACGTTCGTCGTGATGACGACCGTCCGGTCGTGTTCGCGGGCGTGGGCGAGCGCCGGCACCAGCGCCGACAGCGTCTTGCCCGTGCCCGGCGCGCCCTCCATCAGCACGTCCTGGTTGCGGGCCAGCGCGTTGGCGACGCGGTCCATCGCCTCGCGCTGGTTCGGGTACGGCGACTCGTAGGGGAAGAACCGCTCGTGTCCCGCCGTGTCTGCCACGAGAGGGGGTTACGCGTGCCCGAATTAAAACCCTCGGGAGCGGCTCCTGACCACTCACTCCAGCAGTTCGACAAGCAGGCCGGCCTGGGCGTGCAGGCGATTCTCGGCCTGCTGCCAGACGATGGCGCGGTCGCTCTCGACGATGTCGTCGGTGATCTCCTCGCCGCGGTGGGCGGGCAGACAGTGCATCACCAGCGCGTCGCTCCCCGCGAGGAGGTCGGCGTTCACCTGGTAGCCCTCGAACGCCGCTAGTTTCTCCTCGCGCTCGTCCTCCTCGCCCATCGACACCCAGACGTCGGTGTAGACGACGTCCGCGTCGGCGACGGCCTCCTCGGGGTCGTCGACGATGGTCGGTGCCTGCCCGAGTTCGGCGGCCCGGTCCAGTACGTCCTCGTCGATGCCGTAGCCGGGCGGCGTCGTGACGGTGCAGTCGAGGCCGGAAAGCGCTGCCCCGAGGACGAACGACTGGGCGACGTTGTTGCCGTCGCCCACCCACGCGACGGTCACGTCGTCGAACCCGTCGAACGCCTCCCGGACCGTCAGCAGGTCCGCGAGCGTCTGGCAGGGGTGGGCGTCGTCCGTTAGCCCGTTGATGACGGGCACGTCGGCGTACTCGGCCAGCGTCTCGACGTCCGCGTGGTCGAACAGGCGCGCCATGATGGCGTCGGTGTACCCCGCGAGCGCACGCGCCGTATCCTTCACCGGTTCGCCCCGGCCCAGGTGGATGTCGTCCGGGCCGAGGAAGATGGCGTGCCCGCCGAGCTGGGTCATCGCCGTCTCGAATGAGGTCCGGGTTCGCGTGCTCGGCTTCTCGAACACCATCGCGAGTGTCTGTCGCGACAGGTCCGTCCCGTCCTCGCCGGCCTTGATGGCGGCCGCGCGGTCGAGCACCGTCTCCAGTTCGTCGGCTGTGAGGTCGTCTACGTCGAGTATATCCGTCGTATCGAGGCTCATGATTCCTCCTGAAGCCGCTCGCAGACGTCGATCAGCACGCCGATGGAGCGGTCGTACTCCGGCAGCGGCAGGTGTTCGTCGGGCGCGTGGTCCAGGTCCGAATCACCGGGGCCGTAGGTGACCATCGGACAGTCCCACGCCGACGCGAAGACGTTCATGTCGGCCGTTCCCGTCTTCCGGAGGAGGCGGGGATCGCCGCCCGCCTCGCGAATGGCGGCCCGGAACGCCCGGGCCACGTCGGTCCGTGGACTCTCCATCACCGGTGGCACTTTGTCGTACCAGTGTACCGTCCCCACGCCGAGTTGGCCGTCCGCCATCTCGCGCACGTCGTCGACGGTGTACTCCGGCGGGACGCGGAACTGCACCTCCATCGTCGCCTCGACGGAGAGGCCGTCGACGCTGGTGCCACCCTCGAACGCCGTGGGCTTGCAGGTCACGCGCTCGAAGACGGGGAGATACTCGTCGGGGTCGAACTCCTCTTCGACCCGCTCCCACCAGTCCATCGCGTCCTGGATCGCGTTGTTCTCCGGACGCGAGGTGTGGCCCGATTCGCTGGTGGCGACGTAGGTCCCCGCCAGCAGGCCGCGGTAGCCGAGCGTGATGCCCGTCCAGCCGCTCGGTTCGCCGTTGATGACCGCGCCGGGTTCCGCGCGGTCGGTCTCGATGACGTGGCGGGCGCCCCGGGAGTCGACCTCCTCCCCGACGACGCCGAGGAAACTCACGCCCGTCTCCACGGCGGCGACGGCCATCGCCGCCAGCGACCCCGTCGCGTCGACGCTGCCGCGTCCCCACAGCGCGGGTTCGCCGTCGGTCTCACGAATCTCGACCGGGATGTCGCCCGGCACAGTGTCGATGTGGGAGGTCAGCAACACGGCGTCGTCCGCGGGTGCGTGGACGTTGCCCACGTCGTCGACCCACACCTCGCGGTCGTGGGCCTCGAAGAAGTCGACGAGATGCTGGGCCGCTTCGCTCTCCTCGCCGGACAGCGAGGGGGTCGAGACGAGGTCGACCAGCAGTCGCTGGGCCTCGCTCAACTCCGTGTCCGTGGACTCGCTCACGGTCATTCCATCACGCCCTCCAGCGCGTCGACGAAGCGGTCGGCGTGGTTCTCTTCGATGATGAGCGGCGGCAGCAGGCGGAGGACGGTCCGGCCGGCCGGCAGCGCCAACACCTGCTCGTCGAGCGCCAGGTCGCGGAGGAGGCGGTTCGCCCCCCGCTTCACTTCGATGCCGACCATCAGACCCTGGCCCCGCACGTCGCGGACGGGCAGGTCGGCGCTCTCGATGGACTCCATCAGGTACTCGCCCATCTCGGCGGCGTGGGTCGGGAGGTCCTCCTCGACGATGATGTCGAGGGTGGCGTTGGCGGCGGCACAGACCACGGGACTCCCGCTGAACGTCGATCCGTGTTCGGGGTCGGCGTCGGCGATCCAGTCCGCACACACCGTCGCGCCGAGCGGGAGGCCGCTCGCGATGCCTTTCGCGGCGGTGAGGATGTCGGGCTCCACACCTGCGCCCTCGCAGGCCCAGAGCGAGCCAGTACGGCCGACGCCCGTCTGAATCTCGTCGAAGACGAGCGCCGCGCCGGCGTCTTCGGTCACTTCACGCGCGCGTTGCAGGTACGCCGTGTCAGCCGAGTGGATGCCGCCCTCGCCCTGAATCGGTTCCAAGAACACCGCCGCCGTCTCCTCGTCCACCGCGTCGGCGAGTTCCTCGCCGTCGCCGTAGGAGACGAACTCGACGCCGCCGGCCAGCGGCTCGAACGGCTTCTTGTACTTGTCCTTCCAGGTCATCGCGAGGGCGCCGAGCGTGCGGCCGTGGAAGCCACGCCGCGTCGCGACGATTTTCGACCGGCCGGTGGCGTTGCGGGCGAACTTCATCGCCGCCTCGTTGGCCTCGGTGCCCGAGTTACAGAGCCAGACGTTGTCGAGGCCCGGCGGCGACACCGTCGCGAGTTTCTCGTACAGCGTCGTCCGAGCCTCGACGGGGTAGGACGCCTGCACGTACAGCAGGTCCTCGGCCTGTTCCGTCACGGCGTCGACGACGCGTGGGTGGCTGTGCCCCACGGAGGCGACGGCGTAACTCGCGCCGAAGTCCAGATACTCGGTGCCGTCGTCGGCGTAGAGAGTGGCTCCCTCGCCGCGTTCGATGCCGATCGGTTTCTCAGAGAAGACGAACCCGCTCATGTGTCCTCCAGTGCGCTCGCGTGAATGTGTGTACCGCTTTCGCCCAGTGCTGCCGTGACCGGCGCGTCGGCGTTGGCGTCGGCGACGACCACCTCGGTCGCGCCACGCTCCAGCGCTTCCGTCGCGGCCATCACTTTCTTCGTCATGAACCCCTCCGCGGCGTCGGTCAGCGCCTCGTACTCCGCGGGGGTGGTCACCGATTCGATGAGCGTCGACGGGTCGTCCGGATCGGCGTAGACGCCTTCCACGTCCGTCAGGACGACCAGCGTCGCGCCCAGGACGCCCGCGACGGCGGCGGCCGCCCGGTCCGCGTCCGTGTTGACCGGCACGCCGTCGTCGGCGAGCATCGGCGGGCCTGCGATGGGCGTGTAGCCCTGCCCCAGCAGCGTCTCCAGCAGGTCGTCGTTGACCGCCTCGATGCGGCCGGAGTGGTCGCCGCGCTTGATCTTCTTTTTCCCGTCCTCGACGACGCGGACCGCGGACTTCCGTGCGCCCGTGATGAGGCCGCCATCGACGCCCGAGAGGCCGACGGCGTCGACGCCCGCCTCGCGGAACGCCGCTACCAGGTCCGTGTTCACCTTGCCCATCGCCATCGTGAACGCCTCCATCGTCGTCTCGTCGGTGAACCGGCCGACGACGCCGTCGGGCGTCTCGACGTACGTGGGGTCGATGCCGAGGCGGTCCAGCAGGTCGTCGACGGCGGTCGAGCCGCCGTGAACGACGGCGACGGGTTCGCCATCGTCGACCAGATCGGCAATATCCGAAACGGCACCCGCGGGGTCGACGGCCTTCGCGCCGCCGATTTTGACGACGACGGTCACGCGAGCCACCTCTTTGCCAGCATCCTACGGCGCCCCCACGGGATGCAGGCCCTGGAACGTCAGGCCCGCCGTCTCGTCGATGCCGAGCGCGACGTTGGCGGCGTGAACCGCCTGTCCCGCCGATCCTTTCATCATATTGTCGATAGCGGAGAAGACCACCACGCGCTTGTTCCCGGGGTCGACCTCGAAGCCCACTTCGCCGTGGTTGGTGCCGGCGACGGCCTTCGGTTCGGGGTAGCGGTAGACGCCGCCCCCGCCAGCGACGGTGCGCATGAATGGTTCGTCGTCGTAGGAGTCGCGGTAGGCGCTCCAGAGGTCCTTCTTCTTCACCGGGCCGTCAGGGAAGACGTGACAGGTCGCGCTCGCGCCGCGAATCATATCGACGGCGTGGACCGTAAACGACACCGAGAGGCCGAGGAACTGCTCGATTTCGGCCTCGTGGCGGTGGCCCGTCGGCGCGTAGGGGCGGACGATGCCCGAGCGCTCGGGATGGGAGGAGGCCGCGCCGCCGCCGGCGCCGCCCTCCGAGGACCCGACTTTCACGTCGACGACCACCTGCTCGTCGCCGGCGAGGATGCCGGCGTCGAACAGGGGTTTCAGCCCCAGTATCGTCGCCGTCGCGTTACAGCCACCCGACGCGATGAGGTCCGCGCCCGCGAGGCCGTCGCGGTTGAGTTCCGGCAGGGCGTACTCGGCGTCGGCGAGCAGTTCGGGCCGTTCGTGGCCGTCGTACCACTCGTCGTACTGGTCCTCGCTGTCGAGGCGGAAGTCCGCGCTCAGGTCGACCACCGTGTCCGCGGCGTCCTGGAAGTCGTCGATGCGCTCCATCGAGACGCCGTGTGGCGTCGCCGCGAAGAGCACGTCCACCGATTCCAGATCCTGCGGCGACGAAAAGCGGAGGTCCATCCCACGCAGGTTGGGGTGCTGGTGGCCGATGGTCTTGCGTTCGTAACTCCGACTCGTCGCCTGGGCCACCTCGAACTCGGGGTGGCCGTCGAGCAGGCGGAGGAGTTCGCCACCGGCGAAGCCGCTGGCGCCGACGACGCTCGCGGTGTACGTCACGCGCCCGCCTCCACGGCCTGATCGGCCTTCGTTTCGAGCCAGTCGACGATGGTCGCGGGCACGTCGAAGTCGACACAGGAGTCGAGCGCCTTGAACTCCACCGTGTGGTTCACCTCGTGAACGGTGTAGGAGTCGCCCGTCTCCATCAGGTCGACGCCGAGCAGGCCGCCGCCGACGGCGTCGGAGGCGCGTTGCACCAGATCGGCCACCTCGTCGTCGATGTCGAACTCGTCGACTTCGCCGCCCTTGGCGGCGTTGGTGAGCCAGTGGTCCGAACTCCGGGTCATCGCGGCGACGGGTTCGCCGTCGGTGGCGACGACGCGGATGTCACGCCCCGGTTTCTCGACGAACTCCTGGATGTAGAACACCTTGTGTTCGTAGTGGCCGAGCGTCGCCTTGTGCTCCAGAATCGCCTCGGCGGCGCTCCGGCTGTCGACTTTCGCCATCAGGCGACCCCACGAGCCGATGACGGGTTTCAGGACACATGGATACCCGAACTCCTCGATGGATTCGAGGGCGCTGTCGGTGGTGAAGGCGACGTCGGTGTTCGGCGTCGGCACGCCCGCCGCCTCCAGCGCGAGACTGTTTTTCACCTTGTCGGCGCACAGCTCCGCGGTGTCGGCCTCGTTGACGACGGGGACGCCGTAGGCGTCGAGGAAGCGGGTGACGTAGCGGCTCCGACTCGTCGCCAGGCAGCGGTCGACGGCGATGTCGATGTCGTCGAACGCTTCGGGCTGCTCGCTGATGTTGAACTGCTCTTTCCGCACGTCGATTTTCGTCACCTCGTGGTCGCGCTCGCGCAGTTCGGACAGCAGGAGCTTTTCGTCCCGACGGATCCGGGAGTACAGCAGTCCGACGTGCATGCTCACTCCTCCTCGTCGCCTTTGGCTTCGGCGAGCACCTTCGCGGCGAGGCGCTCCTGGAAGCCGTGGTATTTCGCGACGCCCGTCGCGTCGGCCTGCGTGATATCGCCCACGTCCTCCGTGTTGAAGGAGGCGAAGGCCTCGTCGTAGACGGCGTACTCGCTGTCGCGGCCGACCGGACGGGCCTGCCCGCCCTCGAACCGAATCGTCACCGTGCCGGTCACGCGGGTCTGGGTGGCGTCGATGAAGCCCTCCAGCGCGCCCATCAGCGGCGCGTCGACCAGGCCCTCGTAGCCCTTCTGGGACCATTCGTCGTCGACGAGGCGCTTGAAGTCACGTTCCTCCTTCGTGAGCACCAGACTCTCGAGGGTCTCGTGGGCGTTCAGCAGCGTCGTCGCCGCGGGATGCTCGTAGTTCTCGCGCACCTTCAGGCCGAGCATCCGGTCTTCCATCATGTCCGTGCGGCCGACCCCGTACTCGCCGGCCACCTCGTTGAGGTGTGCGATGAGCGCGATGGGGCTCATCTCCTCGCCGTCGACGGCGACGGGGTAGCCGTTCTCGAACGCGATCTCGATCTCTTCGGTGTCGCCGGCGGGCGAGCGCGTCCAGTCGTAGATTTCCTCGCCCGGGACGTGGCCGGGCTTCTCGAGGTCGCCGCCCTCGATGGACCGACTCCAGAGGTTCGTGTCGATGCTCCAGACGCCCTCGTTGCCGCCCTCCACTGGGAGGTTCTTCTCGTCGGCGTACTCGATCTCCCACTCGCGGGTCAGGCCGAGTTCGCGCACGGGCGCGATGACTTCGAGGTCGGAGGCGCGCCAGACGGCCTCGAAGCGCAACTGGTCGTTGCCCTTGCCGGTACAGCCGTGGGCGACGGCGTCACAGCCCTGTTCTTTGGCCACGTCGAGGATGGCCTCCGCGATGACGGGCCGCGCGAGGGCGGTTCCCAGCGGATAGCCCTGATACGTGGCGTTTGCGCGCACCGATTCGAGACACTGCTCCGCGAATTCGGCTCGCGCGTCCACGACGTAATGATCCATCCCGAGCGCTTCGGCCGTCTCCTCGGCCTCGGCGAACTCCGCTTCGGGCTGACCGACGTCGACGGTGACGCCGATCACTTCGTCGTACCCCCACTCCTCTTCGAGCAGCGGGACGCATACTGTCGTGTCGAGACCGCCGGAGAACGCGAGTGCCACACGTGTCATTACCGACTTCTCCACCCCTTAGCGACTTAAATTCTACGTTTTTGTTATTGAAATTAAATGAGAAACGGGCCGCTCGACGACGGTTGCTAGCGGGGCAGCACACGGGACGAGGGATGAGAGATAGGTGGGCCTAACGGCCCGGTCGTCGCGGTCGTCGGACCGCGGTCGAGGGGCGGACGAGTTCGGACGAGAGTGCCGACGTCCGGTCCATTGCCGGAATAAACCGCCGCTCCGTACTAATATCTTGCGAACGGCCGGCGGCTCGTACTGTCGGCTGTAACTGTTTCGAGCGATTCGCGCCCCGGGCGAAGAATCGCTGTATTGACTTCCAGCCGACAGTATCACTCCGTCGACACCGGCGAATCTTCGTCCGGGCCGCCCGCCGACCGCGCCGACCCGGCCGCGCGCAGATAGTCGGACACCCGAGCCCGGACCGACACCACGTCGCCGACGACGGTGACGGCGGGCGGATCGATGCCCACGTCTTCGGCGCGGTCGACGATGGTGTCGAGCGTCCCCGTGACCGCGAACTCGTCGGGGTGTGACGCGCGTTCGACCATCGCGACGGGCGTCTCGGGGTCGACACCGCCCTCGCGGAGCGCGGCCACGTTGTCGGGGAGCCGACCCACGCCCATCAGGATCACCAGCGTCCCGCCAGCGGTGACCGACCGCGCCAGCGCCGTCCAGTCGAGAGCGCTTTCGGCTTTGGTCGGATCCTGGTGGCCCGTCACCACCGTCAGACTGGAGGCGTGGTCGCGGTGGGTCGCCGGCACGCCGGCCAGACTCGGGCCGGCGATGGCGCTCGTGACGCCCGGCACCACCTCGAACGGCACGCCCGCCGCGGCGAGATGTTCGGCCTCTTCCCCGCCCCGGCCGAACACGCAGGGATCGCCGCTCTTGAGGCGGACCACCTCGTCGCCTGCCCGGGCGCGCCGGACCATGAGCGCGTTCGTCTCGGCCTGTGGCGTGCGCTCGCCGTCGCCGCGTTTACCGACGTCGATCCGCTCGACAGACGACGGCACGCAGTCGCGGACGGCCTCGCTCACCAGCGAGTCGTACAGCACGACATCGGCGTCGTCGAGCAGTCGCCGGGCCTTCACCGTCAGGAGTTCGGGGTCGCCCGGCCCCGCGCCGACGAGGGAGACCGTTCCGGGTCGCATCTATCGGCCCTCGTAGGCCCGTCCGTCCGCCGACGATGCCGACCGATCCCTCATCGCCCCCTCCCAGTCGGGACATCGTCGCTGGACTCGGCGTTCGCGGCTTGCCGCTCCAGGTCTGCCGCAAGCCCTCGCGCCTGGTCGGGCGATAGCGACAGGCTATCGATGTGTGCCGGGACGTGGTCCAGATCCTCGCCGTCGAGTTCGATCCGCAGACGGACCGTGCCCGGCGCGTCTTTCGGCCGGTCGACGTCGACGACGGCGGCCGACTCGTCGCTCCAATCGGGGCCGACGGCCCGTCCGGCGACGAAATCGAGCGTCGTGTACGCGTTGACGTCGAGTAGGCGGATCGGCATCAGTCCGACGAGATGGGGGCGTCGTTGACGGTCGTCGGTGCTGGACTCTCGCCGTCCTCGAACGGGTACCACGACTGCTTGGCGTCGTACATGTAGGGGTCCTCGTAGTCGGTCTCCTCGGGGTCACAGAGGTCGACGACGGACTCCGTACCCACGTCTTCGACCCACTCGCGGAACGTCTGTCCCGCCTCGCGGTGAGCCGAGAACGCGCCGACCAGACTCCGGATCGCACCGGGCACCTCGTCGGCGGGCACGCGCTGGCTGACCCACTCGACGAACTCGGGGTGGGGACCCATGCCGCCGCCGACGCCGATGTCGAGGGCTTCGACGATCTCGCCGCCCTTCTGGGCGCGCATCCCCTGAAGCCCGATGTCGGCCGTGTACGCGTGGCCACAGTCGGCGGTACAGCCCGAGTAGTGGATCTTGATCGTGTCCACGTCGTCCGGCACGTCGACGTTCGTGTTGAGCCAGCGGAGCATCCGCGTCAGCCGCAGTTTCGTCTCCGTGAGCGCGATGCCACAGAACTCGGTGCCGGTACACGCCATGCCGCCACGCTCGAACGGCGTCGGCTCCGGGCGGTGGGTCTCCAGCAACGGTTCGTCGAGCAGCGCGTCGAGTGCCGACTCCTCGACATCCATGATGAGCGGGTTCTGGCGCCGGGTGAGTCGGATGTCACCGGAGCCGTACGCCTCTGCGATGTCCGCCAGCGCGATGGTTTCCCGAGCAGTCATCCGCCCGACCGGGACGTTCAGGCCGACGTAGTGGCGACCGTCCGGCTGCTCGTGGACGCCGACGTGGTCCGTCTTCCCCTCCTCGGGCGGTCGACCCGCGTTGTAGGTGTATTCGTCGCGGACGCTCCGGCCCTCGCGGTGGAGGTCGGTGTCGACGTACTCCGCCTGCAGCAGTTCGCGGATCGACTCCGTCCCTTCGTCGTCGACGAAGAAGCGACTCCGGTTTTTCTGTCGGTTGTCCCGACGGCCGTGGTCGTGGTACAGTTCGACGAACCCACGGGTCACGTCGTATGCGTTCTCTGGCGTGACGAACACGTCGAGGCTTCGCGCCTTCCGCGGTTCGCGGCTGCCGGTGCCACCGCCGACGCGGACGTTGAATCCGGTGACCGTCTCGCCGTCGATCTCCTTCTCGGCCGGTTCGAGCCCGATGCCGTTGATGGCGTCCTGCGCACAGCCCTCGCGACAGCCCGTGACGCTGATGTTGAACTTCCGGGGCATGTTCGCGAGATTGTCGTCGCCCCGCAGGTCCTCCTGCAGCCGGTCGAGCAGGGGCTGGGTCTCGACCAGTTCGTGTTTATCCTTGCCCGCGACGGGACAGCCGACGATATTGCGCATGGTGTCGCCACCCGACGACCGCGTCGTCACGCCGACCGACTCCAACTTCTCCCAGATGGCGGGCACGTCCTCCAGGTTGATCCAGTGGAGTTGGACCGACTGGCGGGTCGTGAGGTCGATCCAGGCGTCGCCGAACTCGGGGTTGTCGACGGGGCCGGTGGCGTAGTCGCGGGCCACCTCACCGATGGCGCGGAGCTGCTCCGCGGTCATCTGGCCGTTTGCGTTCGTCAACCGCATCATGAAGTAGCTCTCCTGCCCGTCGCGCTGGTGGAAGACGCCCCAGAACTTGAACCGCGAGAACCACATGTCTCGCTCGTCCTCGGGGATGGACTCCCACCCCTTCTCCGCGAACTCGATGATCTTCTCGCGAACCTCGTCGCCGTACATCCCCTCTTTCCAGGTCTCCTTCTTGTTACTCATCGTCACTCACCTCTGACGAACCGTATCCGTCCAACTTTCCGAGTGATTGGGCCAGTACGTTCAACATTTCTCGTGATACAATATCTGTTGACAGCACCGTATAAGCATAACCGTTTACAAACATCGTATTATGGCCTCTCTGATCGATGACTGTACGATTTATTATGAGATATTCCCTGTTTAAGGATGTATTCCGTTCAGATATTCGATTATCTGTGGACGAATGTTCACCAAAAATGGAACGAAGGCCGACGAGCGTATCGCGCAGAGCGGTCGCAATCGAGCGAGGCGCGCGCTGCAGACGAGTCGACGATGTCAGTTCCGCCGGTCGCTGGAACCCGTTACGGGGATCCGTATCAGTCGTCCGCGCTGCTGACGCTCCCCTCGCCGCCGAACGGTTCGTCGGTGGAGAGGTCGATCTTGTACGACTCGTTGATGTACCAGTAGGCGGCGCCCATCATGACCACGCCGGCGAAGGTGTTGCCGACCGTGACGATGGAGATGTTGTAGATCCAGTTACCCCAGTTGATGGCCGCCGGTGCGGCCTGACCGCTCGTGATCGACAGGAAGTTCGCGAGCGAGAGGACGGTCATGTTGGCGACGCTGTGTTCGAAGCCGGTGCCGATGAACGCCAGCAGGCACCACCAGACCATCACGAGTTTCGCGACCGTGTTCTCCAGCCGGAAGTTGCTCCAGACCGCGAGCACGACCAGCCAGTTACAGAACACGCCCTGGATGAACAGTTCCAGCGGCGAGAGCGTCATCTTCGTCTCGGCCACGGCGTACACCAGCGTCGGATCGGAGAAGACCCCACCCCAGGCGGCCATGGCGGCCACCAGCACGGAGCCGAAGAGGTTGCCGACCCACGACCAGACCCACACCTTGCCGAGGGCGCCCCAGCCAGTGCGTCCTTCGAGCGCGCCCACGCCCATGATCATCGCGTTCCCGGTGAACAGTTCGGAGCCAGCGATGAGCACGAGACTCAGTGCGATCCCGAACATCGCGGCCATCACGACGCCCCGAAGCGGTTCCAGCTCCGTCCCGACCATCGGCGTGCCGAGCGCGAAGATGAGGAGGATCGCGAGGCCGATGTACGCCCCCGCCATCGCAGCATGGATGAGATACGCCGGAAGCCGCTTGTCGATCAGTTCGATCTGTGCCGCTGCCGCTTCGGAAATCCCATCGAGCGTGTTGTCGTACATCTTACTGCCCCTCCGTCTCTACCGTCTTCCGCGCCCGCGGCGCGTTCGCCGCGGTGGTTCCAAGACTCGGCCGTACCACCGTCTTCGACCGCATTTTGTTAGACGTTTGTTTGCTCTCATCCGAATTTGGCACACTTCTCTTCATGTATCTTCGATTGATCGATCCAATCGTCCCCATATAACTTTGTTCATCGAACTTCTTATTTTTTCCAAGGTATGAACATGAGTTTCAAGATCTCCGTCTATCTCTAGAACATACGTTAGAATATAAGGTCGATATTCGGTGTCGGCGGCGTCCACCACGAGCGGGGAGAGCCAGCGACCACGGTTCACCTCCGACTTGTCGTACCCTCGTGGCGGCCGTTCGGTGCTTTACAGGGATAGGTCACCGACATCCGATTGTTTGGTTTCCACGAACTAATTTGGCTAATCATGGCTATATCTCGGAGATATCTTTGAAAATACCTAATATTCTCTCAATAATTCACATGAATGAGTATATCTGTGGGAGAAGGATTTTATACGTCTACTCTCTCGCTGCGGATGGGTTCGATAGATGAACATCCCAGAACGCGAGAACAAGTTGACGAAGTCCGAGATGCGAAAGCGAATTCTGACCGAGAAGGAGGAGCGGGGGCTCTCCTACGAGGAACTGGCCGAACTCGTCCCCGGACGCAGCAAGATGTTCGTCGCGTCCGCGATCTTCGACGCCGCGAGCATGACGCCCGAGGATGCTGAAGCGCTCACTGGTGGCCTGGATCTCGGTGCCCCGGTCGCCGAGGCGCTCCAGGAGGCACCGATGAAAGGAATGGAAGATCCGTCGATCCCGTCCGATCCCTGTATTTACCGGTTCTACGAGGTCCCGCAGGTGTACGGTCGCGCGATGAAGGCGGTCATTCACGAGGAGTTCGGCGACGGCATTATGAGCGCCATCGACTTCGAGGTCGATGTCCAGCGGGAGGAACACCCCGACGGCGACCACGTCGTCATCACCTACGACGGCAAGTTCCTGCCGTACAAACGCTGGTGAGGCGTCACAGCCGGGTAGCACCCCGCGCCTGAACCACGGCGACCCAGTTCGCCCCGCTTCTACCCGCTCAGGAACAGGACGAGCCAGATGCCCAGGCTCGCCACCGGGGGGATGGTGAGGTTGTCGTCGATGACGTAGCCCCGAACGACGGGCGTGAAGCCGTCGGCGGCCGTCGCTCCCGCCCCGCCGACGGCGGCGGCGACGGCGGCCGTCGGCAGCGGGACGCTCCGGACGAGCACGACGAACGCGAGCGTAAAGCAGACGACGAACATCGTGGCGACGACGCCCGCCCGTTTGGCCCGGCCCGCCTCGTTCGATCCGAGCAGCCCGCTCACGGGATCACCGAGCGTCAGCATGAGCATTCCAGGCACCGCGACTCGCGGGTCGAACACCCACGCGACGGCCGTCATGCTGAACATGTAGAGCGCGTAGCCGGCGACGTTGTCCGCCTCGTACTCACGAGTCAGCGTCTCGTAGACGGTCCAGTCGAGACCGACACCGAGTCTGATGGCTTCGAGACCGGCGGCGACCACCGAGGCAACGACGAGGAGATAGCCGAGCGTCACCCAGTCCACGATGTCGAGCAGATGCAGCGCCGGAAAGCCGACGCCGCTGGCGTGGACCGCCCGCCGCCGGAGTTCGTCGCCCATTATGTGCGCGTCACGTCGGTGTCCACCTGCTCGTAGTCGGCCAGCAGGTCGTCGACCGTCTCCTGGCCGTCGAGGATGGCGCCCAGGCGCGCCGGCAGGTCGGCAACCGGCACCCGAACCTGCGCGGTCGTATCCCGGTCACGGACCGTCGCCGTCGGCGGGCCCTCGCCCTCGACGCCCTCGTGGTCGACCGTCACCGAGAGTGGCGTCCCAACCTCGTCCTGTCGGCGGTAGCGCCGCCCGATGTTGCCCGAGTCGTCGTGGGCAACCGAGAGGCCGGCGTCGCGCAGGTCGGCGACCACGTCGTCGGCCAGCGTCTCCAGCGTCTCGTCGCTCACCAGCGGGAACACCGCCACGTCCGTCGGCGCCACCTCCGGCGACAGCGAGAGGTAGGTCCGCTCCTCGCCGTCGATCCGGTCCCGGTCGTAGGCGTGCGCGATGAGCGTATACACCGTGCGGTCGACGCCGAACGACGGTTCGACGACGTGCGGCGTGACGTGTTCGCCGGCTTCGGTCTGCTCCTCGATCCGGAAGTTCGCCACGTCGGTGTCGACGGTGACCCGTTCGCCGTCCACCTCGACGGTCACGGCGTCGGCGTCGAACGCGTCGGGATCACGCTCCGCGAGCGACCGGAGGGCGTCGGCCACGTCGCCCGCCTGCCCCTCGAACTTCGGGCCGAGGACGCTCATGTCGGGATCGACGACCGCGCGCTCGATGGTTCGGGGTTCGTCGTACTGCTGGAAGACGGTGAAGTCGTCGTCGCTGTGGGCGGCGTGTTTCGAGAGGTCGTAGTCGCCGCGGTAGGCAAAGCCCGCGATTTCGATCCAGTCGCCCGCCGTCGGATCGGCGAGGCCGTCGGCCGCACCGCTCACTTCGCTTTCGGCGTCCCAGCAGTCCGCGGCGTAGTGGGCGCGCTCGCCCGGGAGATGCTGCCGGAAGCGGAACCGGTCGCCGTCGACGCCGATCCGGTCGTACCACTCGCGCGCGACGCCCAGATAGTAGGCGACCCACTCGCTGGCGATAATGCCCTCGGCAACGGCGTCGCCGACCGTCGTCTCGACGTAGCCACCATCGTCGGCGTCCTGCTCGTCGGCCGGATAGAGGCGCACCGAGACGTCGGCGACGCGGTGCAGGGGCGGATCGTCGTCCTCGGGATCGATGAACTGCTCCAGTTCCGCCTGCGTGAACTCCCGCGTGCGGACGATGCCCTTCCGGGGACTGATTTCGTTGCGGTAGGCGCGGCCGATCTGGGTGACGCCGAAGGGGAGTTTGTTGCGCGCGTACTCCTTGAGCCGGGGGAACTCGACGAAGATGCCCTGCGCGGTTTCGGGGCGGAGATAGCCTGCCTGTCCCGAACCGGGGCCGATCGTCGTCTCGAACATGAGGTTGAACGCCTCGACCGACCGGCCGGCCAGGGGCGCTCCACAGGAGGGACAGGCGATCCGATACTCGGCGACGAGGTCCTCGACCTCGGGGATCGGCAGGCTCTCGGCCTCCTCGATGGCCGTCGCGTCCTCGATCAGGTGGTCGGCGCGGTGGCTCTCGCCACACTCCCCGCATTCGACGAGCATGTCGTCGAACCCCTCCAGATGGCCCGACGCCTCGAAGACGGATTCGGGCGCGATGGTCGGCGCTTCGATCTCCTCGTTGCCCTCGCGGACGGTGAACCGGTTGCGCCACGCGCTCTCGACGTTGCGCTTGAGTGCGGCCCCCTCGGGGCCGAACGTGTAGAATCCGGCGACGCCGCCGTAACTCTCGTTCGCCCCGAAGAAAAAGCCCCGGCGCTTCGCGAGTTCGGTGATGGCGCGCGCGTCGCTCATAGCCCCTCGAGGAGGTCGATGTCACGGACGATGCCCGCGAGCGCTCCGCCGTCGGTCAGCGGCACCTGTTCGATGTCGTTCGTGAGCAGGAGTTTGGCCACCTCCTTGGCGGTCTTGCTCCCCGACACCGTCACCAGGTCGTCGCTCATGAACGTGGCGACCGGTTCCCGCGGAATCTCCACGTTCCGGGTCGGGTAGTAGCGGTTACCGACCGCCTTGATCCCTTCCCACATCCACTCGTCGTCCTCGTTGGCGAGGCTCTCGCCGGTGTCGTCCTCGCCTTCGACGACGCGCGCGACATCGATGATGTCGACTTCGGTGAGCATCCCCGTCATCTCGCCCTCGGCGTCGAGGACGACCGCGTACGGGACGTTCGCGTAGTTGATCTCGCGTTCCGCGACCGGTAGCGGCGTCTCGCGATACGTGGTGTTGACATCACGCGTCGCCAGGGAATCGACGCGCGTTTCGCCGTCGATGTCGCCGCGAGCGATGGCCCGCACCACGTCGGTGACGGTGAGGATGCCTTCGAGTTCGCCGTCGACGACGGGCATCCGGCGCGCCCCCTCCGCGGTCATCGTTCGCGCCACGTCGATGAGGTCCGCGTCCGCCGTCGTCGTCGGGACATCGCGCATCAACAGCGCCAGCTGGTCCTCGTCAGGGTTCTCGATCAGATCGTCCCGTGAGATGAGGCCGCGATACGTTTCGCCGCTCTCCGTCCGTTTGACGACGGGGATCGACGAGAAGCCCCGCTCCTGCAGATATTCGAGGGCGTCGTCCCGGGTGCCCGGGAGTTCGACCGTCACGACGTCCGCGCGGGGCGTCATCGCGTCGGCTACGTGCATGTCACCCGTTCCGCCGCCCACCCTCTAATACTCTGCGAACATCTCGAGTAGCGTCTGCGCTGACTCACGACGGTTCCAGGGGCGTCGTATCGATGTTTTTATATGAGGTTGTGACTATCTATCACACATGACGCCCGACGTGACGGCCGCAGGGGGGACGGAATCGGATGTCATGGCTTCCGTGGACGACGCGAGGGATGCCCCGGAGTTCGTCATCGCGGACGTATCCCGTGACGACGCCTGGGTCTCGATCCACCTCACGGACGCGACAGGCCTCGACGACTGGCGATAGCGTTCCGCGAGCTTTATTCGCGCGACTGTCTCAGGGTGAGACATGGCTAGCGACGCCCCCAGCAACGTCCTCTTCGTCGTCATGGACACGGTTCGGGCGGACCACCTGACGCCCTACGGCTACGCCCGGCCGACGACGCCCGGCCTCGCCGACTTCGCCGCCGACGCAACCGTCTTCGAGGCGGCCGTCGCCCCCGCGCCCTGGACGCTCCCCGTCCACGCCTCGCTTTTCACGGGGCTGTACCCCAGCCAACACCGCGCCGACCAGGAGAACCCGTATCTCGAAGGCGCGACCACGCTCGCCGAGACGCTCTCCGGCGCCGGCTACGACACCGCGTGTTACTCATCGAACGCCTGGATCACGCCCTACACCCATCTCACCGACGGCTTCGACGACCAGGACAACTTCTTCGAGGTGATGCCCGGCGACCTGCTCTCCGGCCCCCTCGCCCGCGCGTGGAAGACGATGAACGACAACGACCGCCTCCGGGCTATCGCCGACAAGCTCGTCAGCCTCGGCAACGTCGCCCACGAGTACTTCGCCGGCGGCGAGGGCGCCGCCTCCAAGACGCCCGCCGTCATCGACCGCACCCAGTCGTTCGTCGAGGACGCCGACGACTGGTTCGCGTTCATCAACCTGATGGACGCCCACCTACCCTACCACCCGCCCGAGGAGCTCGCCGAGGAGTTCGCTCCCGGCGTCGACCCTGCCGATGTCTGCCAGAACTCCAAGGAGTACAACTCGGGCGCCCGCGACATCGCCGACGACGAGTGGGACGCCATCCGCGGCCTGTACGACGCCGAAATCGCCCACATCGACGCCCAACTCACCCGTCTGTTCGACTGGCTGAAAGCCGAAGGCGAGTGGGACGACACGATGGTCGTGGTCTGTGCCGACCACGGCGAACTCCACGGCGAACACGACCTCTACGGCCACGAGTTCTGTCTCTACGATCCGCTGGTGAACGTGCCGCTCATGGTCAAACATCCCGCCCTCGACGCCGACCGCCGCACCGACACCGTCGAACTGCTCGATCTCTATCACACCGTCCTCGACGCTCTCGACGTCGACGGCGGCGACCCTGCCGAACCCGGCGATGAAGCGGTCGCCCGCGACCCGACTCGCTCGCTGCTCTCCTCGGACTACCGTGCGTTCGACGCCGCGACGGACCCCGACCCCGGTCAGGAGGCCGCTCCGAGCGGTGAGTACGGGTTCGTCGAATACTCCCGCCCGGTGGTCGAACTCAAACAACTGGAGGAGAAAGCCGCCGACGCGGGCATCGACATCCCGGAAGAGTCACGGTTCTACGCTCGGATGCGCGCCGCGCGCCGCCCCGACGCGAAATACGTCCGCATCGACCGCATCGAGGACGAGGCGTATCGCCTCGACATCGACCCCGACGAAACCACGAACCGCGTCGGCGACGACGAGGCGATTCGGGAGACCGAACGCACCCTCGCGGCCTTCGAAACCGGCGTCGGCGGGGCGTGGACCAGCGCCGAGGCGGCCGACGTGACCGACGACGCCGTCAACGAGATGGACGACGAGGCGCAAGAACGCCTCCGTGACCTCGGCTATCTGGAGTAGTGGGCTGTTTTCCGCCGGGCGCTAGTCCTCCGTCCAGTAGTAGAGTTCCTCGCGCGGCGCTCCGCAGTCCGGGCATTCGTCCGGCATCTCGTCGATGTCGCCGACCGCGCCACACTGCGAACACCGCCACACCAGTTCGGCCTCGCCGAACTCGTGGCCCGCGCGCTCGTGTTCGACCGACAGCGCCGCGATGCCGTCCCGCGTCGTGACGAAGAAGCCGTCCTCGTCGAAGCCGCGGACGACACCTAGTTTCGTCCCGTCGGCGTCGTACACCGTCTGTCCGACCCCGAGTCGTGTCTCCTCGGTCATACCCCACCTTCGCGTTCGCGCCGCTTAAGTGTGTGCGAGCGGTCACGAATCGCCCGACGCGGTTCGGCTCCCGTCGAGGGCGTACACCGTCCCCTCGACGCCGACGAACGCGAGATCACCGGCGGTGGCCGGGCCGGCGAGAAGCGGTCCGGGCGCGAACCGCCAGCGCTCCGTGCCGCTCGCGGGGTCGAGGGCGTGCATTCGGTCGCGGCCGACGGCGGCGAAGACCGTGGTCGAGGCGTGGACGGTCACGTCGACTGCTCCGGGCGTGAACGACCACGCGCGCTCGCCGGAGACCGGATCGAGGGCGTAGACGCCCTGTCCGCCGACGAACAGGCGTTCGCTCGTCCGGACGACGTGCGGTCGAAACGCGTCGGTGTCGACCGACAGCGTCCACCGCGTGCTCCCGTCCAACGGGCTCAGGGCCAGCAGTCGCCCGGCGCGATCGGCGACGAACACTGTCGTGCTCGCGGCCGCGTGCGGCGTCAGCACCCCCGATATCGAGAAGTCGACGTCGCGACGCCAGCGTTCCCGCCCGTCGGCGAGTCCCACCGCTCGTACCGTACCGTCGTAGCCGACGAACACCCGTTCGTCCCGGACGGCCGGCCCGTACATCACGGTCGGACTGTCGATCCGCCAGCGCTCTGCACCCGTCTCGACGTCGAGTGCCCGGAGGCGTGCCGGCGTCCGCGCGAGAAGCGTGTTCCGGCGAACCGCGTGGCCGGTCGCGAGCGCGTCACCGCTCTCTACGCGCCACCGCTCGCGTCCGTCCTCGGCGGCCAGCGCGTGGATGGCCTCGCCGCTCCGCGCCACGTCGTCGTCCCGCGTCCCGACGAACACAGTGTCGCCCGTCGCACCCATCGGGTAGACGCGCCGTCGAGCGGGGGCGTCAAACCCCCAGACGCGCGTCCCGCGCGAGGGGTCGAGCGCGTACAGTTCCGCCGTCTCACTCGACACCCGCGTGGCGACGTAGACGCGCGGCCCCGCCTCGCCCTCGGCGTACACCGGGCTGGTCACTGCCGGCGTCGGGAGCGACACGCGCCACTGCTCGGTGCCGTCCGCCAACCCGATGGCGTGGATGGCGTGGCCGTCCGCGCCCTCGCTCCCGCCGTCGCTGCCGACGTACACCGCCGGCCCGTCGGCGCCGGGCGCGAGCGACACGATGTCGAGCGCCTCGTGTGGCGTCTCGTGTCGCCAGCGGACGGGGACCGATCCGTTCGTGGGCGTCGATGTCGGTGTTGGCGACCCGCGCGCCGTTTCGCTCGGCGTCGCGGTGGGAGTCGCATCGGGCGATCGGTTCGTACAGCCGGCCATCGCCGCCAGCGCGGCGAGGTACGCTCGTCTGGAGGGCATCGTCCATCGATGACGGCCCCCCTCGGTATGTGTGCTTCGCTCGCCGCTACATGAAGTCGTCGAGCCGCGACGGCTTGTTCTGGTCGTTCTGGAAGACGCTCTCGAGACTCTTTTCCAGCACTTCGAGGCGCTGTTTGGTGTACGGCCGACAGCCGAACTCCTCGGCCACGCGGATGGCGGTGTCCATGTACTTGTTCACCGACCCCTCGTGGACAGTCAGGTTGACCCGTCCGCCACACTCCCGGCAGTCGCCCGACAGCGGCACCCGGCGGTAGGTCTTCCCGCAGTCTAGACACCGCGTCTCCTGCCGGGAGAACGCCCGGAGGTTGCCGATCAAATCCGGCAGGAAGTGGTATTCGATGACGCGTTCGGCCACGTCCGTCTCGTCCACCGCCCGGAGCTTCCGCGCCAGCTCCAGCTGGGCGTCCATCTTGTCCATCATCGACCCGAGCGTCTTGTACGCCGACAGGTCCGGTCCCAGGGCGATGTCCGACGTGTCGTGGGTGTGATCGAAGCCGTGGTACGCCCCTTTCGTCTCCAGCGAGTCCTCCGCGATTTCGATGTCCACGTCCTCGGGGTCGGCCATCTCCTGTGTCGCCTCGTAGAACTCCAGCGGATACTCCCGCACCGTGTCCATGTTGTGGGCCTCGTCGTCGATTTCGGTCGGATCGATGCGCGAGGACATGACGAGGGGTGCGTCCATTCTGCCACCTCTTTGGTTTGGCAGGAACTCCTGACTGAAGTTGAGCAGGCCGTCCATGAGGAGCATCACGCAATCTTCGTCGCCATCGCATTGCTTTTGAGACGTGTTGTTCGCGATCAGTGAGTGCGTGTCCGCGACGGTGAGACAGTACGTGTGATCCACATCAGCAGCCGTGTGCGACACGCCCACGACCTCGTCGGGGGCATACGCTCCGCTCCCCCCGTCGAAGACGCGTCGCGTCCGTGGTTCGATTTCCTCGATCCGTGCGTCCAGTCGATCTCGCTTTCGAGTCAGATGCAGGTCGACGTTCTCGTGGAACCGGACTGCGTCCGAGGACGTGATTCGAATGACGAACGATTTTTCCGACATCGCGTCCCCTTCGTCGTAGAACTCGGGGAACTTCTCGACGAGCGGAACGGGGTCGACTGTATCGACACGTGCCGTGATACCGAGGCGAGTGAGCAGCGCCAACAGGTCTTCTTTCAACTCCCGGCTGACCGTGGTCGCCGACACTTCCAACGCCGTCTTGTCTACCGTTCCATCCCCACTGAAGTAGCCACCGAGATACGCTGCGACGATGTCGTCCGGAGCGTCGAAGATACAGCCGGGGACACGCTTGTCTTCGGAGCTGACACCACCGTCGAGTACGGACTCGATGAAGACACGTGGCAACCGGCCCGAAGCGGTGACCTTCTTGTCGTTCTCTCGGTACGCATCGACGCCGAGTGCGGTATCGAACGCGTCGACGAAGAAGTCGCGTGCTTCCGTTTCGACACCCGAGATGGTCGTCTGGTGAATCGTTCCCTTTGGCGTGGGCTGTTCGCGGGCGAAGCCTTCGGCAGCGTAGTATCCGAGGAAGGTAGCGAAGTCCGTGTCCAGGTCGACGAATCGGTCGATTTCGACGGTGTTCCGCTTCATCCCGAGAGTGATGTCATCGGGAACTCGTTCGACGACGGCATCGGCCGAGCCGAGCAACTCGACGAGGAGGGACGCTGGCACGCTATCGCGATAGATATAGTTGCTCAACGCTTGCTTCGTCAGTCCGAGGTGCTCTGCCGTGCTCTTCAACGGATAGAACTGTCCGTCCCAGTCGTCTTCGAGCGTCTCCGTAAAGAGGTCGTAGAGTTCGCCTTTGTCCAATCCCTTCAACATCAGCGACTCGTTCGGAACGTCGTCGCTTTCGAGGAACTCTTCGAGGAGGTCGAAGCGAGTTGCAGAGCCGGATACGTCCAGCTGAGCCGGGACCACGAGTGAGTCCGATTCCGTGACTTCACAGGCTCGTCTCGACGTTAGCCCGCCATCGAAGACGTGGATTTCGTGGTCCGGTGTTACGGTGAGTTCTCTGCCTCCGCGTGTTTCGATCTCGACCAGATGATCGGGCGCCCGGTGTTTCGACACCGCGTCGACCGGCTTCAGCACCTGCTCGCCCTCGTCGTCGATACTCGGAACGTGCACGTCGCCGTCGAGTTCCTGCACCAGCGTCCCGAAATCGTCGGTTTCCGGATCCGACAGCCGTTCCTCCACGAGCGTCTCGATCCGCTCGTGGTGCCACGCGCCGTCTTCGTCCCGATACCACACCTTCGTCGCCGGGTGGAAGCAGTTCCGCCGCTTCGCCGCGTGGAAATACGGATGCGCATAGCCCACCGACGCCGACGTGAACCCGACGACGCGACCCACCACCGCCGCGGACGTGTGCGGCGCCATCCCGAAGACGAGTTCGCCCACGAGGTCGGACCGCTCCTCGACGTCGTAGAACGCCGGCAGATCGTAGAACTCCGTCAGCAGGTCGTCGACGAAATCGGCCGTCTGCAGCAGGTGTTCGGCCGCGCCGTCCGAGAGCACGATGTCCTGCACCTTGAGTTCGACCAACTGGTCGTCGAACCGGAGCGGCTCGCCGTCGATGTCCGTCTCGTAGCCGAGTTCGCGGAAGTCCTCGGCGGTCACGTCGAGTTCCTCGGGACGGACGGCCGTGACCGGCAGGTCCGTCATGTCGTAGCGGACGGTGCCGTCCTTGAACGCGCTCACGTCGTGTTTGGCCCGGAGGACGCCCTTCTCCATCGGTTCGGGCGTCTTGTTCGCCGACGTGAGTCCCTTGACGCCTTTGAGCATCTCGAACGCCGCCTCGCGTTCGCCCACGGCGTCGAGGGCCTCGTGATACCGCGCCCCGATGTCGAGCTGCCGGCGTTCGGCGCTGGTCACGTCGCGGTCACACCGGTCACAGTGGACGCGCCCCGACTCGTCGGGGTCGACGACCTGTTCGCAGGAGCCACATTCGTAGACGGGTTCGGTGTGGCTCCCGCAGTCCGGGCACTGCGTCCGGTAGGTCGTTTCGCCGCAGTCGTCACACGCCCGTCGGCCCACCTCGACGCTCACGACGCCCTGGCCCTCGTCGGTGCGTTCGCGGGCCGCCGCGCCGATGTCGCGCTGACTCCCGCCCGCCTCCGCGATGGGGGTGAGGGTGTGGACGGCCGGCGAGAGGTCGCGGCGCTCCGATTTCTCCGGGCGGCCCATCCGGTTGCCGATCCGGGTCGGTGCGCGTTCCCGGACGGTGAACGGCGCGACTTCGTTGATCGCCCGGACCGCGTTCTCGCCGTCCGCCCACTCCCGGGCCGCCGCCGAGAGGTCGTCGACCGTCCACGCGCCGTCCAGCTCCGCCGTGAGACCGAGCGACCGGACCAGCGGCCGCCAGTCGGCGATTCGCACCTCCCCGTCGGTCGCGACGTGTTCGACCAGGAGGCGTTCGAGGACCCGTCGGACCGTGTCCGTCGCCTCGACGACGAGGACGGTCTCTTCGGCGTCTCCGGAATCAGGCGCCGCCTCCTGGACGCCGCCGTCGCTCTCGACGGGGACGACGGCGCCGTCGTCGACGGCGTTCGCGAGCGCCGCCGCGTCGTCGACGCTCACGTCGTGCCAGAGGAAGGTGTAGGCGGGATGAAGCGGGCAGTCGAACTCGGTGGCCCACCGGAGCGCCTCGCTCGCGGTCGGGTTCGCGAGGTCGGTCCGGGGGTCGTCACGGAGCGCCTGCACGTCCGCGTCGGTCTCGGCGAACTCCTGGCGCCACCATTCGACGGTGTACGAGGACGGCGCGAGCGGATGGTTGTTCTCGACGAACTCGCCGTAGTTGACGAGATACTCGCCCAGATCGAGGATTTCCTCGACGCCGTTGCGGACGGCGAGCGCCTCGGCCGGGTCGTCGATGCGTCGCACCTCGCCGTTGGCCAGGCGGACCGTCGGCCCCTCGATGGTGTCGACGGGAACGACGCCGGCGGCCTTCCCCGGTCGCTCGGTCTTGATCTGGGTCCCCGTCGCGAGGAAGTCGTCGACGAGATGCATCGTCGCGGGATGCACGCCGGCCGTCGCGAAGCCGTGATTGCGCGAGCGACCGTAGCGCAGGCGAAAGCCCCCCGATTCGGAGGGGTGGCCGAACACCGGTCGCCCGGCGATGAGGTCGCGCAGGTATTTCTCGGAGGGGTCGACCCGCTTCGGTCCCGTCGCGTCGGTGTCGCCGTCGGCGTCGCCCTCGTCGTCGTCAGCGTCCGCCGCGTCGTCGTCGTCCGCGTCGTCCGCCTCGTCGCCGCCGATGGTGCCGTCGATGAGGTCCTGTAGCCACGGCCACTCCACCTCGTCCAGGTCGCGCGTGTACCGCTGGATCTTGGGCGCCTTCAGCGCGATCCCCTCCGCGAGGACGAGACACATCCCGCCGCGGGCGGCGTTGGTGTCGACGCGTTCGAGGTCGCGGAAGCCCGACACCTCCTCGTCGCCCGTCGCCTCGCCGTCGAGCATGATCGGCATGTGCTCGGCGATGAACTTCGTCTCCTTGTCCTTCGGCGTGTACTGGAGTCCCGTCTCGGAGTCGTACAGACCGATCTCCTCGGCGTAGCGCTCGATCTCGCCGTCTCGGGGTTTGAACTCGTCGATACCGAGCAGCGACCGGGCGTAGTCGGCGACGAGGACCGACAGCGCCTGGGCCGTCCCGCCCGCCGAGCGAATCGGCCCGGCGTAGTAGACGTTGACGAACTCGGTGCCGTCGTCGTTCTCTAGCAGCTCCACCCGGTCGATGCCCTCGATGGGCGCGGCGACGACGCCCTCGGTCAGGAGGGCGACTGCGGTGCGCACCGCCCCCTCGATTTTGCCCGCCGGGGTGTCGTAGTCGCCCACCGCGCCGTCGACGAAGTCCGTCACGAGCGCCAGCGCCGCCTCCTCGCGGCTCATCTGCCCGTCGAGTTCGCGGACGCGCTCGGCGACCCCGTCGATGCCGAGGATGTTCTCAACCCGGTCGGCCATGTCGCGGGCGACCGGAATCTCCACCTCGGTCTGGGGGTCGGCGCCCTGCGATCGAGCGCGCTCCGCGCGGTCGAACGCCTCCTCTAAGCGGGCTTCGATCCCCTCGAAATACCGCTCGTCTTCCGGCGTCATCTGGGGGTCCGATCGTCGAGTATCCAGTCGAACGGTTCCTCGAAAGCCCGCAGCGCGACCCTGCCCCCGACGGCGGTGGCGGCGTTGAGATAGCCGCCGACCGCCTGCCCGCTCGGCCGGGTGAGCACGGCGTGTGGCCGGGCGGCGGCGTCGCCGTCGTCGGGCGCCGAAACGGCGCCGACGCAGGCGGCCACCGACAGCGGTTCGTCGAACCGAACCGAGCGGTGCTCCTCGGCCGCCGGATCGTAGTGCCACACGTCCGCGTCCCGCACCGTTCCCGTGCCGGTGAACCACGCCGCAGTGATGTCTTCGGCGTCTGCGAAGTCCTCGATCGCCGCCCGCCAGTCGTCGCCGTCCTCGATGGCGACGAGATACTCCGCACTGACGGTGAGTTCACGAGCGTCCATAGACGCGAGACGGACGGCCCGGACTAAACCTTACCGCACCGGCGCCGATCCCGCGGACGGCGCAGTCGCTGGCCGGCCTGAAAAACGGGGCAAACTGAAAAACTGAGATCCGGCGTTAGAACGGCGCCTGCGGTCCTTCGTCTCGACCCTCGGATTCGTCGGTCGTCTCGCCGGGGAACGACGGCTCCATGCCCTCCTGGGCACCCTCGCCGCCCATGCCTTCCATGCCGGTGTCGGCGTGGACTTTCGTGATCTCGGGGATCTCCTTGACCATCCGGCTTTTGATCGCCTGGATCGTCATCGGAGAGATGCCACAGCCGGAACAGGCGCCGCCGAGCTGGATGCTGACCTCGCCCGTCTCCTGGTCGATGTTCTGGATCGCTGCGCTCCCGCCGTGCATCTGAATCTGCGGGAAGTTCCGGCGCAGGAAGTTCGTGATGCGCTCGCGCAGGTCGTCGTCGTCCGTCTCCTGGGCGTCTGTACTCATAGACGTGAGTTGGGTTCCAACGGGCTTAGGCCTTTGGTTCGTCTCGGTCCTCGAGGCCGAACACGTTCCGCAGCTCCGCCTCGATTTCCTCGACGTACCGCTCCAGCGTCGCCTCTACCTTCTCATCGGCGACGACGACGGCGGTCACTCGATCCGTCGGGTTCTCGGGCAGTTCGATTCGGAACTCGCCGTCCTCGTAGAACGGTTCGGACTCGTTGAGCACCTGCTGGTCGATGGCGTGGACGAGTTCCGAGTCGAACCGGTCGTTCATCGTCTCGAAGGCGTTCTTGTACGCCCGCTGGAGTTCGGTGAAGTAGTTGGCGTACTTGTCCTCGAACTTCTCGGGGTCGAAGTCGGTCATACCTGCTCTTTCCCCGGCGTGGGCAAAAGTCGGACGGTCCGGCCGTCGGCGATCCAACAGCTCACGCCTCGGCCGTGAACAGGTCCGTGGACAGATACCGCTCGCCCGTGTCCGGGAGGACGACCACCGTCGTCCCGTCGGGGTTGGCCGTGGCGTACGCTTCGGCCGCGGCAAGCGCCGCCCCGGAGGAGATGCCGACGAGCAACCCGGCCTCGCGCCCGAGACGCCGGGCTGTTTCCCGCGCGTCTTCGGCCGTCACCGCCCGCACCTCGTCGAGCAACTCCGTGCGCAACACGTCGGGGACGAAGCCGGGGCCGATACCCTGGATGTCGTGGCCGTCGCTGGACTGCGCCGAGATGGTCGGCGAGGCGTCGGGTTCGACGGCGACGGTCCGGACGGACCGTCCCTCCGCCTCGAAATACGCCGCAACACCGGTGATCGTTCCGCCCGTGCCCACGCCCGCGACGACGGCGTCCACGTCGCCGCCGGTGTCGCGCCAGATTTCCGGCCCGGTCGTCCGCCGGTGGGCCCGCGGGTTGGCGTCGTTCTCGAACTGGCTCGCCAGGACGGCGTCGTCGGCCGCCGCCAACTCCTCGGCCCGGCGGTTCGCCCCCGTCATCCCCTCCGACGCCGGGGTCAACTCCAGGTCCGCACCGAGAGCGGCGAGCATCGTCCGCCGCTCCTCGGACATCGACTCGGGCATCGTCAGCACGCAGTCGTAACCCCGCGTCGCCGACACCGCCGCGAGGCCGATGCCCGTGTTCCCGCTCGTCGCCTCCACGACGGTCCCGCCCGGCGGCAGGTCGCCCGCCGCCTCGGCGGCGTCGAGCATCTCCCGCGCGATCCGATCCTTGACCGAGTAGGGGTTGGCCGCCTCCACCTTCGCGAGGAGGTTCGGGGCGAAGCCGTCGAGGCGGAGCAACGGCGTGTCGCCGATCAGCTCCTCGATCGAGCCGGCGACGCGTCGCTCCTCCCGTTCGGCCGTGGAGAGTTCGCTCATCAGTGGCTCTACCGGGGAGCAACGCGTAAGGCTTGACGCGAACATATGCGCCGTCGACGTTCGACGGGCGGTCGCTCGGGTTCTCGCCTCACCCGAGTTGGTCCGCGACCAGCTCGTCGACCGCCGCGACGAACGCGTCCCGTTCGGCCGCGGGAATCGTCGCCCCCGCGGCCACGTCGTGCCCGCCGCCGTCGCCACCGACCGACTGCGCCGCCTCCCGCATCACGGCCGAGAGGTCGAGACCCTGCCGGACCAGGCTGTGTGGACTCCGGGCCGACACCTTCAGCTCGCTCTCGTCGTCGTCCCCATCCCTGTCGTCCGCATCCTCGACGGCCGCGAACGCGATGATCGGCCGGTCGCGACGAACGCCCGACGACCCCAGCGCCATCCCGGCGACGATGCCGACGATGGTCTCCCGGATCCGGGTGCCGGCGTCGAACCACTGCACGTGCTCCTCGACCGTGACGCCCTCCGAGGTCACCAGTTCGATCCCCTCCGAGAGGTTCTTGCGATGGTTGCGGAGGAGCGTCCGGGCCTGATCGAGGGGTTCGTCCCGCTCGCCAAGGCACACCGCGAGGCCGACGTCGGCGCGGTCGTACCGCGCCGTCGCGTTCAGCAGGGTGGAGAACTCGCTCACGTCGCGCAGTTCGCTGCCGACGGGTTCGTCGACGAGGGTGTACGTCGTCCCGATCAGGCTGTCCACCTGGTCGGCGGAGACGCCGCTCGCGACGGCGCGCTTGAGCAGTGCGCTCGCGACGGTCTGGCGCTCGGAATCGGTGAGGTCGACCCACCGCTTCCACTCGCCGTCGGCGCGCAGGTCGGCGTCCAGCTCCGCGAGAAAGCCGATCGCTCCGGCCTCGTTTCCCGTGATGCCGGGGATGCGCACGTCGCTCGCGTACTCCAGCAGTTTCGGGAGCGGGCGAGTCTGCCGGCCGTACATCGCGAGGTCGGTCCCCTCGGTCAGGACGCCGGCCGCCTGTCCTTCCTCGACGATTCCCTCGTTCGCGCCGGTGAGGCCGTCCACGCCGCCCTGCATGTCGCCGACGGCGCCGACGACCGCCAGCGCCGCCAGGTCGCGGTTGTCGCCTCCCTCGGGTTCCAGTGCCCGGGCGAGCGTGTACGCCGCCCCCGCCCCGGAGAGTTCGCTCGCGCCGTCGAGGCCGACGAGCAGGGGGTTGCAGTGGTACGCGGTCTCGGCGTCCGCGGGCTGGTGGTGGTCGACGACGACGGGCGTGAAGGCGTCGGCGTACTCGGTGATGATGTCGAGTTGCCCGCTCCCGAAGTCGGTGAACAGCGCCGTCTCGTGGTCCGTCTCAGCGATGCGCGCGACTGCGGCCTCGTCGAGTTGTTTCTCGAAGATGGTCTCGACGGGGATCCCGGCGCGTTCGAGCGCCGTCGTGGCGATGGCGGCGCTCGTCAAGCCGTCGGCGTCGATGTGCGACGCCAGGAGGACGGTGTCGGCCTGGCGCAGGCGGTCCGCACACGCCGTCGCGCGCTCCGCGAGTTCGGGAACGGGACCCATTGTCCCTCTCTCGGCCGTCATCGGGGATAAATCATCGGCTGGCGTCGTCGACGGTCCGTAGTCGAGCCACTGTCTCCCGGGCCAGCGCCTCGAACGTCGCCTCCGCGGGGACTACGTCCACGGTGATTCCGTGGCTCTCGGCCGTTTCGCGGGTCGGCTCACCGATCACGCCCACGACGGCGTCGTTCAGGCCGGCGATGGCGGCTTCACGGACGCCCCGCTCCGCCGCGGCGTCACGGAAGTGTTCGACCGTCAGCGACGACGTGAAACAGGCGGCGTCGAGGCGCCCCTCGGCAGCGAGAGTGGTCGAGTTCCCCGCACCCTCGGGACGGACCAGTCGATAGAGCACCGTCTCGCGTACGTCGGCCCCTGCCTCGCGCAGGCCGTCGAGGAGGACGGCGCTCCCGTGGTCGCTGCGCGCCACCTCGACGCTCGCGCCGGCCGCGCGGTCGGCGAGCAGGTCGACCAGCCCCGACGAGGAGTAGTCGTCGGGGAGCAGATCCACGGCGTAGCCCGCGGCTTCGAGCGCCGCGGCGGTCTTGGGGCCGATGGCGACCACCGTCGCCGCGCCGGGGGTCCAGCCTGCTGCCGCGACGAGTTCCGCGCCCGTCTTGCTCGTGAACACGACGTAGTCGGCGCCGCGCGGCGTCGCGTCCGTCGGCTCGACGGCGAGCATCGGATCGGAGACGGGATCGACGCCGAGTTCGTCGAGGAGCGCCCGCGCCTCGGCCAGTCGGTCGTCGTTCGGGCGGAAGACGGCGACGCGGAGGCGGTCATCGCCCGACGCGGACTCGCTCACTCGTCGGCCTCCTCGCGTGCGCGGTCGATGAGGTCGGCCGCGCCTGCCTCGCGGAGGTCGGCCGCGATCGACGCCGCGGCGTCCGCGTGGTCGGCGATGGGCAGGTCGACGCTGCGTTCGATCGCTTCCGAGCCGTCGAGCGACAGCACCTGTACCGTCACCTGGACGTACTCGCCCTGGACGAGGGCGTGGACGCCGATGGGGGCGATACAGCCACCGCCGAGTTCGGCGAGGATCGTTCGCTCGACCGTCGTCTCGACGCGCGTCACGGGGTCGTCGACGAGGTTGTGGATCGTCTCCACCGCGTCGGTGCCCGCCTTCGCCGTCACCGCGATGGCGCCCTGGCCCGGCGCGGGTACGAACGACTGCTTCGGGAGGCGCACCGTCTCGACGGCGTCGAACAGGCCGCTCCGGCGGATGCCGGCCTCAGCCAGCACGATGCCGTCGTATTCGGTCTCGAAATCGCGCTCCAGCGCCTGGCGCTCCAGTTCGTTCAGCGCGTCGAACCACTCCGCAGCCGTCCGGTCGAAGGCGTCCGGATGCTCGCCCTCGTCCTCGTCTTCGGCGTCCAGTCGACGCTGGTGTTCGCGCTGGAGGGGCGGCGCGAGCAGTTTCTCCAGGCGCGTGTCGACGTTCCCGCGGAGCGGTTCGATCTGCAGGTCGTCGCGTTCGCGGCGCAACTGCGCGCCGCGGCGGAGGGAGGACGTGCCGACGACGGCGCCCGCGGGGAGGTCGTCGAGGTCGGTCCCGTCGGGCGTCACCAGCACGTCACCCGCCGGCGCGCGGTCGGGCACGCCGGCGACGACGAGGTCGTCCGGCGACTCCGTGGGCATGTCCTTCATCGAGTGGACCGCGGCGTCGACGTCGCCGTCGAGCACCTTCTCGTCGAGTGCGCGGACGAAGGCCCCGGTCTTCCCGAGGCGATGGATGAGTTCGTCTCGGATCCGGTCGCCCTCGGTCGACACCTCGACGACCTCGATGGTGCGGTGCCGCCCCGAAAGCGCGTCGCGGACGCTCGCCGTCTGTCGCAAAGCGAGATCGGATCCGCGCGTCGCCAGTCGTACCGTTCCGCGCGTGTTCATACCCAAACCGTCGCTCCGGAGGGTGAAAAGCCCGCCTCTTCGCGGCTATAGTGCGTCCTGATACGCGTCGAGCGTCCGCTGGATGTCGTCTTCGGTGTGGGCGTAGCTCACGAACTGCGCCTCGAACTGGTTGGCGGTGAGGAACACGCCCTGGTCTTTCATCTCCTGCCAGAACACCCGCTCCCAGCGGTTGGTTTCGGCGGCCGCCACGTCGGCGCCGGTCTTGGGACAGGCGTCGTACTGCGGGCAGTCCTCGCGCTGGCGGCAGCCGGCTTCACAGCGCCCATCGCCGCCGGTTCCGTCGCGGGTGAAGATGGTCTTGAAGATGCTCCCGGTGCCGACGACGGTGTACTCCGGCGCGCGCTCCTCCAGGATGTCCGTGATGCCGGCGCGCAGCCGCTCGCCGAGTTCGTTCACGTGGTCGTACACGTCGTTCTCGGCGGCGTAGCGGAGTGTCTCCAGGCCGGCCGCCATCGTCACGGGGTGGCCCGAGAAGGTGCCCGACTGGAACACGTCGCCGCCGGGGGTGAACTGCTCGACGATCTCCGCCCGCCCGCCGACGGCGCCGACGGGGAAGCCGCCGCCGACGATTTTGCCGAGCGTCGTCAGGTCGGGCGTGATGCCGAATTCGCTCTGGGCACAGCCCAGGCCGCCGACGCGAAAGCCCGTGATGACCTCGTCGAAGATGAGAAGCGACCCGTGCTCGTCACAGAGATCACGCAGCGTCTCGTGGTAGCCGTCGACGGGCATCACGACGCCCATGTTACCCAGGATGGGTTCGGTCAGGACTGCTGCGATCTCGTCGCCGTGTGCCTCGAACACGTCCTCCACGGTCTCGGTGTCGTTGAAGGGGACGGGGATGGTGTGGTCGGCGAAGGAGTCGGGGATGCCGGGCGAGGAGGGCTGGGCGCTCTCGGGACCGCCCTCGACGAGCGTCGACTCCTGGGCGCCGTGGTAGCCGCCCTGCATCACGACGATCTTGTCACGGCCAGTGTAGGCGCGCGCGAGCCGGACCGCGGAGACGGTTGCCTCGGTCCCCGAGTTGACGAAGCGGAGCATCTCGACGGAGGGGACGTGTCGCGCCACGAACTCCGCGAGGTCGACTTCGACTTCCGTCGGCGCGCCGTACATCGGCCCGGCGCTCGCGTGTGACTGGATGGCCGCCTCCACCGAATCGGGGAGGTCGTGACCGTACAGCAGCGGGCCGTAGCCCATCACGTAGTCGATGTAGCGGTTGCCGTCGGCGTCGATGAGGTGCGCACCGTCGCCGCGTTCGGCGAAGAACGGGTACGGCATCGACGCGCGCACCGACGAGTTGACGCCGCCGGCGAGCACCGACAGCGCACGGTCGTACAGGGCCCGTGATTCGTCGTGGTTCATGGCTAGCGCTGTGTGCCACGGCGGAAAGAATGTACTGGGTTGCGTCGGTGACTGCCGCAAAAAAAGTCGCGCCGTCGGTGGTGCTCGCGTCGTCTCTCCGCCGATCAGACCGCGTCGGGCCCCTCCTTGCCGGTCCGGACCTGAACGGCGTTGTCGACGGGCATGATGAAGATCTTGCCGTCGCCTGGTTCGCCCGTATTGGCGCTTTTACGGATCGCCTCCGCCACGTCGCGGGCAGGCACATCGGCGACCACGCATTCGACTTTCACCTTCTGGTGCAGGTCGACGGTGTACTCCTCGCCGCGCCACTGTCCCTTCTTCGCGGGCTGTGAACCGCGACCGGAGACGTTCGTCACCGTGATCGAGGGGGCGCCGACTTCGGCGATGGCCTGTTTTACGTCGCCGAGTTTCTCCGGACGGAGCATCGCGACGACCATCTTGATGTCGCGGTCGTCGGTGCCGCCGTCGGTGCGGATGATCTGGTCTTCGCCGCCGTCGGCGACGACGTCGGGTTCGCCGAATTCGGGGTAGGTGTTGACGCCGTGTTCGGCCACGTCGAGGCCCTCACGCTCGTGTTCGGGCGAGACGCGTGCCTGACCGATCGCCTTGAGGACGCCGAAGACGATGGCCGTCGCGGCGATGGTCCACGCGGCGATCACCGCGACGCCGACGATCTGGCCGACGAAGCTCACCGAGTAGCCGGGGATCGCGAACAGCGGGAACAGCACCGCGCCGAGGACGCCCGCGCTCCCGTGGACCGGGAACACCGCACAGACGTCGTCGATCTTGAGCCGTTTCTCGACGAATTCGAAGACGACCGGCAGCTGTGCACCGGCGAGGCCGCCGATGACGAGCGCGCCGATCCACGTGATCGCGTTCGTGTTGCTCGTGATGCCGACCAGGCCGGCGAGCATGCCGTTGGCGACGTACAGCGTGTCGACCTTGCCGGTCTTGGCCAGCGCCGCCGTTCCGGCGCCGATGGCACCCGCGGCCATGCCGAGCGTCGTGGTGAGCGCGACACGGCCCAGCTGGTCACCGAGCAGGCCGCCGTCACTGAAGATGGCCGACGTGCCCACGTTGAAGCCGTACCAGCCGAAACAGAGGATGAGCGTTCCGAGCACCGCGAAGGTGAGCGAGTGCCCGGGGATGATGTTCACGCTGCCGTCCTCCTCGTAGCGGTCCATCCGGGGTCCGAGGACCCACGCGGCCGTGAGGCCGGCGATGCCGCCCATGCCGTGGACGATCATGCCGCCGGCGAAGTCCTGGAAGCCCGGTCCGATGGTCGTCAGGAAGCCACCGGCCCAGGTGAGGCCGGTGACGACCGGGTAGATGACCGCCGAGAGCAGGATGGTGTACGTAACGTACGCGCGGAGTTTCGCGCGGCCGGCGACGGCCCCACTCACGATGGTCGCCGCCGTCATGGCGAAGACGGCGCCGTAGAGCCAGCCGACCCAGCCGGCGGCGTCGCCCATGATGTAGCTGAACGGATCGGCACCGCCGCCGACCATCGTCGAAATCCCAGCGCCGATCAGGAAGTAGACGATGACGCCCACGCTCCAGGTCAGCATGTTCTTCGTGAGCTGGTTCGCCACGTTCTTCGAGCGCACCTGCCCCGCCTCGAGCATGGCGAAGCCGGCGTGCATGAAGAAGATCAGGAAGCTGACCGTCAGGATCCACGCGTTGTTGACCCCGGAGGCGAGCGCCGAGGGGTCGACCTGCAGCGGCGCTACCATTCCGTCACCTCCACCCGCGCTATTTCGCTATCGATACTTGGACAGTCGTCAGTGTTTCCGATTTCTTCTTCCATGTTCGTTCTCCAAGTTGCGATAGAAGGTACTGTTACGGCATAATATAAGATTTAGCGTTTACAAATGTCTATATTAGATGCGACTGGTGGATGTTCGTCCGATTTAATAGTGGATACATGTTGTATAAGGTTGTAAAATTCCTGTTCGATGGGTGGACAACGTATCAAAACCCGACGAACGTAGTGTAAGGTAACTTATAGTTCTCCGCCGCCTGCCAGCAGCGCCGCGCCCTGACGAGGCCGAACGCCCCGTCAGCAGTGCGGAGCGACGTCCTCGGCGAAGTACGTCACGATGAGATCGGCGCCGGCGCGCTTGAGCGAGAGGAGCGACTCCTGCGCCACCGCTTCGAGGTCGAGCCACCCCTTCTCCGCGGCGGCGTGGAGCATCGCGTACTCGCCGCTGACGTTGTAGGCCGCGACGGGCCGGTCGAACTCCCGGCGGATCGTACTCACCACGTCGAGATAGGGGAGGCCGGGTTTGACCATCAACACGTCGGCGCCCTGTTCGACATCGAGCCGGACTTCCCGGAGCGCCTCCCGGCCGTTCGCGGGGTCCATCTGGTAGTGTCGTCGGTCGCCGAAGGCGGGCGCGCCGTCGGCGGCGTCGCGGAAGGGGCCGTAGAAGGCGCTCTCGTATTTCGCGGCGTAGGACATGATCGCGACGTCGGTGAAGCCCGCGTCGTCGAGCCCCTGCCGGACCGCGCCCACCATCCCGTCGGTCATGCTGGAGGGGGCGACCATCTCCGCGCCCGCCTCCGCATGGGAGACGGCCGTCCGCGCGAGCAGATCCAGGGTCGCGTCGTTGTCGACGGTCAGGGTCGGCTCCGTTCGGGCGTCCGGTTCCAACACGCCGCAGTGCCCGTGATCGGTGTACTCACAGAGACAGACGTCCGTGATGACCGTCGCGTCGGTCTCGTCGGTGATGGCGCGCGTCGCCCGCTGCACGACGCCGTCGGTCGCCCAGGCGCGGGAGCCCTCGGCGTCCTTCGATTCGGGGATGCCGAAGAGGATGATCGCCTCGACGCCCGTCGCCAGCACCTCCTCGACGCGGTCGACCGCCTGATCGACGGGCACGCGTTCGTGTCCCGGCATCGACTCGATGGGGACCCGTTCGTCGGTCGTCGCGTCGACGAACACCGGCGCGACGAGGTCGGCCGCGTCGAGGTCGGTCTCGCTGACCAGCGACCGCACGCCGTCCCGGCGGAGTCGCCGCGGTCGGTCGGGCTGATTCATACCGCACCCGTCGGTCGGAGCGCCCAAAACCCCGTCGTTCCCGCCCGTTCGACGCGACGACGCAACCGATATAGTTCTCCGCGCTCCAGAGGCGGGTGTGCTCTCGCCGCTGCAGATCGTCCAGTTGCCGGACACCCTCCGCGAGTTGCTCACGGCCGACTACGGGCTGCTCGTCCTCCTCGGCGTGTTCGTCCTCGAGGGCGCGATGTTGCTGTACATCGTCCCGAGCGAACTCGTCGTCCCGGGGGCGCTTGCCCTCCTCGGCGGCTCGGCCACGGACGCCATCGTCGTCATCGCCGTCGCCGTCGCCGGCGCCACCGTCGGGCAGTTCGCGCTGTTCACGCTGGCCAAGCGCGCGGGGCGCGAGCGCCTGTTGCAGGCGCGGTGGTTCCGCGTCAGCGACGACGCCCTCGCCCGCTTCGAGGGCTGGTTCGATCGGTGGGGACCGGTCGTCGTCCCCGTGAGCAACACGCTCCTGTTCACGCGCGGGATGGTGACGGTGCCGGCCGGTCTCGCGGGGATGGACGACCGGCGATTCGTGATCCTGTCGGCGCTCGGGACGCTCTCCTTCGAAGTCATTCTCGCCGGACTGTATCTCTGGTTCGACACCGTGCTGTAGCGCTCGTTGCTTCGTAAGTCAGTGCACACCTGATCGCAGGGCTGCGTGCGATCAGGTGTCCAAACAGTTCCAAACGACGAGGGAAACGAACGAGATACCGCGAAAAAACTACTCCGTGCGGTCGATGTCGATCCTCTCGCGGAGGGCAGCGAGATCGTCGGACTCCGCGAGCTCCTCCAGTCGCTCGCGGAAGTGGTCCTCGCAGAGGCCGACGCGAACGCCTTCCTTCTCCGCCGCGTAGGCGGCCTCGCGTTCGCAGTAATGGCAGTTCATGGCTCTCGGTAGGGACTCCCTCCGGTTTAACCCTGCGCATCCGGCAGACGCGACGCGAACCGGGCGTACGCGTCCGCCGACAGGCCGGCGACGCCGAGCCGTTCGTCGTGGGCGTCGCTCCCTCCCGTCGCCAGCAGGTCGTGCCGGTCGATCACCCGGTCCAGACGCGTCTCGTCGACCTCCCGATCGTACGGGTAGTACCGCTCGACGGCGTCGAGATCGGCCGCGAGTTCGAGCGCGGCGTCCGTCTCGTCGTAGCGGAACGGGTGCGCGAGACTCACTACGGCACACGCCGCCCTGAGAAGCCGCACTCCCCGTTCGGCGGGCGGCACGTCGCGTGGAACGTAACACGGCCCGTCGTTCCCGATGAGGCGGTCGAACGCCTCCTGGTAACCGCAGTCGGCGTCGCTCTCCGCGATCGCTCGGGCGATATGCGGTCGGCCGACGCCGTCCTCGAACGCCACCGCGAGGTCGACATCGAGCCGCGCTTCCACCCGTTCGGTCATGCGCCGCGCGCGCCGCACGCGGTCGGTCTGGATGTGGTTCAGTTCCGTCCGGAGCGCCTCCGTCTCCCGGACGCCGTAGCCGAGGAGGTCGACTCGCTGGGTCGGCGTCTCGACCCGGAGTTCGATCCCGCGGATCACGGTCACTCCCTCGCGGGTCGTCACGGGCGCATCCAGTCCCGGATGGAGTCGGTCGTGGTCCGTCACGGCGACGACGTCGACGCCGCCGCGCCGGGCCGCCCCCGGCAGCGTGGACAGCGACAACTGACCGTCCGACGCCGTCGTGTGTACGTGCAGGTCGGCGACCACGTCCATACGTGTCCCTCCCCGTCATCGCCGATAGACCTTGTGCTCCGGTAGGGGTCGGGACTGTCAGCATCCCTGAGCGCACGCAGCCCGGGGATTCGACGTGTTCTCCGTGCCCATGATTGGTGTGAGCTACCGAGGGACGAATCCTCAATTAAGGATGATTAAAGACTACTATCGGTCTAAGGATGCGCATGGAAAACCATTATAGTTATCGACCATGTGGAATACAGTGATGATATTCAACGGCACTGTCGATCAGATCGACGCCCTCGACTACCCCGCAACGACGGACGAGATCATCGACGAGTGCGGCGACTGTGAACTCGAACTTCAGCGTGGGACCGAAGAGCTCGGCGACGTGCTCTCCCGCCTGGGCGCCGAGGAGTTCGACGCGCCCGAGGACGTCCGCCTCTCGATTCGCTCCGCCGTCGGTCACAAGGCCATCGGCCGCCGATTCTACAGCGACCGTGATCCGACCGCGCTCGGCGAATCCGGGCCGACGCCGCTGTCGCTCTAACGAAGCGTGTCTAGTTCCAGCGGAACCGTCCCTTTCGTGTATCCAGTCACACTCCCGTCGGGACGCATCCGGTAGACCACCGCCGGTCGGTGCCCTACGTCGGGTTGCCCGTCTTTCACCGCAAACCAGTCGTCGTCGGGGAAGGACGAACAGTCGACGAACAGCACGACGCCGCCGGCGTGGGCCGCGAGTTGGCCGTCCGTCTTCGTCTGGGCCGTATCCCGCACGGCGGCGCTCGGCGTTCCTGCCGACCGCCGGTTCGGCGGAAGCGGGCGCGTCACTTCCACGAGCGGTTGCTCGCTCTCGTCGTCCGTTCGCGCCTGGAAGTCGATGGAGTGACCCGTCGTCACCTCGATCTCGGGCACCGCTTCGTAGCCGGCGTCGACGAGGAGTTTCGCCGCGTGAAACTCCCCCATCGTCGCCGCCATCCGCGTCAGGTCGAGTCGTTCGGACGTGCCGAGTTTTCCCGCCATCGTCTCGCGCTCGTCGTCGAAGACACCCGTCGAGAGAAACGCCTCGTAAAAGTCGAGAACGGCCCCGCGGTCGGCGTCGGGGAACCCCGCCGCGTGCTCCTCGAAGAACTCCCGGGTCGTCCACCGGCCGTCCTTCGAGAGGAAGACGGGGAGGAAGAACCACGAGAGATGGGGGTACGGTTCGAGCCACGGCGACTGGTCGTGCAGCTCCGCGAGCAGTTCGCGCTCCGCCCAGTCGGCGACGGGGTTCGGCACCTCGTCGAAGCCGTACTTCTCGGTGCGCCAGAGGCTCGAGGGGGTCTCCGTGTTGCCGAGCCAGTAGGCGCCGTCGTCACTCCAGCAAAACAGGGCCGTATCGCCGTTGTCGACGTCGAACCGGCGGGCGGCGTACCCCTCGGGCGGCTTGAACCAGGGCTGACGGCTGGTCGCGCCGAGGTTGTCGTCCAGCGGATCGAACACCTCGGAGCGCACGCGGCCGTCCGTCCAGCGTCCGGGGGCGTGTCTGAAACGAAGGGGTCGTGCCACGTCGGCTGTAGGCGGTCGGATGATTTACGCGTTCCGTCCCCCCGGTAGCTATATAATCTCCCCTGTCCAAGGCAAAGCGTACCATGTCAATGGGTGCCTATGACGAGGCCGAACACGAACGTCGCGCACAGAAAACGGGACAGGTCGACGTCCAGTCCGACGACGACCGGTCGCAGTTCAGAGGGACCCTCTCGTACGACGCTGGCGACTCCACCGACGCCCTCCTCGATCAGTTCGAACGGCTTCGGGACGAGTAGCCCGCGCCGCCAGACTGGCAGCCACAGGACTTTCCCGCTTCGCCCACCTCCATCCGGTGATGAGCACCGACCCCTGTGGCGGCTGTGGGAAGGAGGTCCCCGTCGCGGGGGGGATCGCCAACCTCTGGACGTTCGACGCCCAGACGACTGGCGGCATGACGCTCGAACTCGCCGACGGCACCGAGTATTTCCTCTGTTTCGACTGCATCGAGCAACTGCCCGACGACCGCGAGGTGACCGCCGACGACGTGGCGGCGCTGTCCGAATAGTTTAGTTCTCCCACCAGCAGTCACCACCGTGGACCCCGACCGCATTCCGTCTGCGTTTCCCGCCCCCTCGTTCCGCGGTAACCAGCGCGAGGCCCTCGAAGCCATCCGCGACGCCTTCGCCGCGGACAACGACGTGGTGCTCGTGCGCGCGCCGACCGGGAGCGGCAAGTCCCTCCTCGCGAGGGCCATCGCGGGCGCCGCCCGCACGCCCGACGAGGCCGACCCCGCCGACGCGACGGACGCCTACTACACCACGCCCCAGGTGTCACAGCTCGACGACGTGGCCGAAGACGATCTGCTCGACGACCTCAACGTGATCCGAGGCAAGAGCAACTACACCTGTATTCTTCCCGACGAGTCGACGACGCCGGTCGACCGCGCTCCCTGTGCCCGCCAGTCGGGCTACGACTGCTCGATCCAACACCGCTGTCCGTACTACGCCGACCGCGCCATCGCCTCGAACCGATCCATCGCGGCGATGACGCTCGCCTACTTCATGCAGACCGCTGGCTCCGAGGTGTTCGGCAAGCGCGACGTGGTGGTCATCGACGAGGCTCACGGCCTCGCGGAGTGGGCCGAGATGTACGCCACCGTCGACCTGCGTCCGGCGACGGTGCCCGTCTGGGACGACGTGGGCGTTCCCGACGTGGCCGGGGCCGACGATCCGGTGGACCGGACGGCGCGCTTCGCCGAGACGCTCGCCGGCGTCTGTGAACGGGCCGCGTCGGATCTCGCCGCCAGCGCGGAGCTCACGCCCGCCGAGGCCGCGCGCCGGGACCGCCTGCAGGACCTCCGCTCGGAGCTCAAGTGGTTCGTCTCGGACTACCGCGACCCGACGAGCACGACGACGTGGGTCGTCGACCAACCCGACGGCGAGGGGACGCCCATCACGATCAAACCGCTCGACCCCGAGCGATACCTACACCACACCGTCTGGGACCGCGGCAACGCGTTCGCGCTGCTCTCGGCGACCATCCTCGATAAGGCGTCGTTCTGCCGGGGCGTCGGTCTCGACCCCGCGAACGTCGCCCTCGTCGACGTGCCTCACACCTTCCCCCTCGACAACCGCCTGCTCTACGACGTGACCCAGGGGAAGATGACCTACGAACACCGCGACGAGACGCTGCCCGACGTGGCGCGCCTCCTCGTCCGTCTGATGGCCCAGCATCCGAACGAGAAAGGTCTCGTTCACTGCCACTCCTACGCGATTCAGGACCGACTCGCCGACCGCCTCGACGACTTCGGCGTCGGCGCCCGCGTGCGCACTCACGACCGGGAGGACCGGGACCAGGCGCTCGAATCGTGGAAGGCGAGCGGCGACCCCACGCTCTTCCTCTCGGTGAAAATGGAGGAGGCCCTCGATCTGCGCGGTGACCTCGCGCGCTGGCAGGTCCTCTGTAAGGCGCCGTATCTCAACACGTCCGATTCGCGGGTGGCCCGCCGCCTCGAAGACGGCCAGTGGGCCTGGTACTACCGCACCGCGCTACAGACGGTGATCCAGGCCGCGGGACGGATCGTCCGCGCGCCGGACGACCACGGCGCCACGTATCTCGCGGATGCGAGCCTGCTCGACCTGTTCGACCGCGCCCGCGGCGACATGCCGGACTGGTTCGCCGACGCCGTCGACCGGTGTTCGCGGCCGGACCTGCCGACCTTTGATCCGGCCGCCGCGCTGGACGGGATGGCGGCGACGCCGAACGGACGGTCGGGCCGCACCCGTCGGCGACAGTCGGGCGGTAGCGCGGCGTCGCAGAGCAAGGCTCGTGATTACGATTACGCTGACGACGACACCGGCGATGACAACACCGACGCCGACGCCGGTGACGATCACCCGCTGTCGGACGTGTGGTAACGCCGCGACGGCGCCGGCCGATTACTCGGGCAGGACGTGCAGGCCGGCCCGCGTCTTGACGACGGGCACGGTCTCCGCGTCGGGATCGAAGAAATCGGGGCGCGGGATCGTCTTCGCCGCGTAGGTTTCGGGGTCGAGCACCTGGACGGCGTGGTCGTCCTCGACGGTCACGACCGTCGTTTCGGTGGCGTCGTCGCTGGTGGCGAGGCGCCGGGCGGCGATCTCCTCCTCGAAGCGCGCTTCATAGGGGTCGCCCGAGTCGAGACGGACGCCTTTCAGGTTCCCGCTCACGCTCCGGACGAGAACGGGACCGTCTTCGTCGTTGGGGGCGATCACGTCGCCGGGCGCGAACTTCGGCAGACGCACTGCGTAGGTGACGCGGTACACTTCGTTGCCGTCGCCGTCCTCGGTGACGAGGGTGGGGTAGCTCTCGTGAGTGCCGCCGAGTTCGCGGGTGATGCGGCGGGCCACCTCCTCGCCGAGGCCGTTGGTCGACAGTTTCACGTTCGGTCCCTCGTCGGTTTCTTTGACCTCGGTGACGAACGCCTCGCGGTCGCCGTCGCCCTCGCGGTCCGCGACGTGGCTCTCCGCGATTTCGACGGCCCGCTTGCGCTCCTCGGGCGTGGGCGTGCGGTCGGTCGCTCGCACCTGGACGGTGCTCGCGTAGTAGCCGCCGGCGATGCGGCCACAGCGGTCGCAGGTCCCGCGACCGATCTTGACGGGGACGACGACCGACTCCTCCAGCGGTGTCTCGCGCACGACGCCCGTGAACTGGCAGTGCATCCGGATCGTCGTCTCGTCGACCTGTTCGGGGTCGACCGCCCAGGTGACGTCCTCGGCGTCGAGGTGGATGCCGAGCGCTTCGCTCACCTCGTCGATGGCGACATCGGTGTAGTCGCGGGCGCCGACGTCGACCCAGCGGTTGCCCCGCTGGATGGCGCCACACCCCGAACAGACCAGTACCTCGATCCGGTCGGGGGCGTCGACCATATCGAAGTCCTCGAAGTAGCAGGCGTCACAGAGCAGTCGGTCCCGGTCGCGGGGCGCACCCGGAAGCGGTTCGTCGCGAACCGGTCTCGGATCGCCACAGCGGGGACAGAACTCCCGTGACTCGGAATCGCTCATTACCGCGTGGTAGGCGCTCGGCGTGGTTAAGCCCCGCGAAGCGCCCGCGGTTGAGCGACTTCGAGCGCGCCGCTCGCCCCCGGCGACGATATGTTTACCTGCGGCGGCGCGTACCTTCGGGTATGCAGTGGAAACCGGACTGGGGACTGCGGGGCCGCATGGTCCTGACCATGTTTCTCCTCTTTCTCCTCTACATCGTCTTCATCGCCGTCCTCTCGCAGATGGGGATCGGGCTTCTCGGCATCGTCCTCGTGATGGGGCTGTTCTCGCTCGGGCAGTTCTTCTTCAGCGACCGTCTGGCGCTGTACAGCATGGGCGCCCGTCGCGTCGACGAGGACGAGTACCCGCGTCTGCACGCGATGGTCGGTCGACTGTCCCAGCAGGCCGACCTCCCGAAACCGGACGTCGCCGTCGCGGATACGCAGATGCCGAACGCCTTCGCAGCCGGGCGATCACAGAAACACTCGACGGTCTGTGTCACCGACGGGCTGTTGCGAACCCTCGACGAGGAGGAACTCGAAGGCGTCGTGGCCCACGAACTCGCCCACGTGAAAAACCGGGACGTGATGGTGATGACCATCGCCTCCTTCCTCTCGACGCTCGCCTTCATGGTCGTCCGCTGGGGATGGCTGTTCGGCGGCGGTCGTAACCGACAGGGCGGGGGCGGCGTCGTCGTCGCCGTCCTCGTCTCGCTGGTCGTCTGGATCATCTCCTTCCTGCTCATCCGGGCGCTCTCGCGGTACCGCGAGTACGCCGCCGACCGCGGCGCCGCGGCCATCACGGGCCAGCCATCGGCGCTCGCCTCCGCGCTCCTGAAGATATCGGGACGGATGGACGACGTGCCCAGCGAGGACCTGCGCGAACAGTCCGAGATGAACGCGTTCTTCGTCATCCCGCTCCGGAGCGGCGTCGTCGGCAAACTGTTCTCGACGCATCCGCCGACCGAGAAGCGCGTCGACCGCCTCCGCGACCTCGAGGGGGAACTGGAGCGGCGATAGATGGGGCTGTTCGACTCGCTCCGCTCGGCGCTCGGTCTGCGCGCCGAATCCGACGCGACCCGCGAGGCCGATCCCGAGGATCTGTTCGGCATGAGCACGGCGTATCTCACGATGGAGGCGGAACTCGACTTCGCCCCCGTCGACGCCGCGGCGCTCTGTTTCTCCGCGGTCGACAGCACCGACTTCGCCGACGCCGTCGACGAGGTGGAGACCATCCTCCACGCGGGCGAGGAGGATACGGGCACGACGTTCCGGCGCCACGAGGACGACCACGGCTACCACTGGGTCGTCCTCGAAGACGACGACCCCGAGGACCTGGTGACGAGCATCCACTTCGCGGCGGACACGTTCGTCGAACGGGGATATGGCTCGCGCCTCCTGGCGGCCGTGTTCGGCTTCGTCCGCCCACGCGACGACACCCGCGCCTACTGGATCTACTCCTTCCGCCGCGGCGCGTACTACCCCTTCGCCCCGAAGGGGGATCGCGAACGGGACAACGGCGTCGAGTTCAAACTCCAGTCCGTCCTCGACGGCGAACTCGACGTCGAGAGCGACGAACGCTACTGGTATCCGCTGTGGCCCGACGGCGACGGCCACCCCTGGGGGTAGCGCCACTCCGTTTGAACCTCGGCCCAGTGTGTCATCGGTAGCCACGCTGTCGGCGTGTTTCACTTCCACCGTGGTGTTAACGAGGCTTTATGTGCGGAGGGGCACAAGCGGAGTCCATGGCAGAAGACGACCTCGAGAACCTTCCGGGTGTGGGGCCAGCGACGGCGGACAAACTCGTCGAATCGGGCTTCGAAAGCTATCAGAGCATCGCCGTCGCCAGTCCGGCCGAACTCTCCAACACGGCCGACATCGGTGAGTCGACGGCGAGCGACATCATCAACGCGGCCCGCGATGCGGCGGATATCGGCGGGTTCGAGAGCGGAGCGGCCGTGCTCGAACGCCGCGAACAGATCGGCAAACTCACCTGGAACGTCCCCGCGGTCGACGAACTCCTCGGTGGCGGTGTCGAGACCCAGTCCATCACCGAGGTGTACGGCGAGTTCGGCGCCGGGAAGTCCCAGGTCACCCACCAGCTCTCGGTCAACGTCCAGCTCCCGACCGAGTACGGCGGCCTCCGTGGCAGCGCCATCTTCGTCGACAGCGAGGACACGTTCCGCCCCGAGCGCATCGACGACATGGTTCGGGGGCTGGACGACGAGATCATCCAGGCGACGATGGACGACCGCGGCATTGAGGGCTCGCCCGGCGACGAGGAGGCGATGGAGGCACTCGTCACCGACGTTCTCGACAAGATCCACGTCGCGAAGGCGTTCAACTCCAACCACCAGATCCTGCTCGCGGAGAAGGCCAAGGAACTCGCGAGCGAACACGAGGACAGCGAGTGGCCCGTTCGCCTGCTCAGCGTCGACTCCCTGACGGCCCACTTCCGCGCCGAATACGTCGGCCGTGGCGAACTCGCCGACCGTCAGCAGAAACTCAACAAGCATCTCCACGACCTGATGCGCATCGGTGACCTCTACAACGCCGCCGTGCTGGTCACCAACCAGGTCGCCTCCAACCCCGACTCCTACTTCGGCGATCCGACCCAGCCGATCGGTGGCAACATCCTCGGCCACACCTCGACGTTCCGGATGTACCTGCGGAAATCCAAGGGTGACAAGCGGATCGTCCGTCTGGTCGACGCGCCGAACCTGGCCGACGGTGAAGCCGTGATGCGCGTGCAGGACGCGGGTCTCGTCCCCGAGTAACTAGTCTTCGGTCGTCGTTTCGTCGATTTCGAGTTCGCCCTCGTGGATCTTCGCGCCGTCCTGGACCACCTTCTCGGCGAGAACGGCGCATTTGATCCGCATGGGGCTGATGTCGACGCCGAGCATCTCGACGATGTCGTCGCGGTCCATCTCGGCCAGTTCGTCGAGCGTGGTTCCTGGCAGTTGCTGAGTCAGCATGCTCGCGCTCGCCTGACTGATGGCACAGCCGTCACCGGAGAAACTCACGTAGTCGATGGTTTCGCCGTCGTCGGCCAGACGGACGTCCATCTTGATCGTGTCGCCACACGACGGGTTCTCGCCGACGTGTGAGAACGTTGGATCCTCGAGTTCCCCGTGGTTGCGGGGGTTCTTGTAGTGGTCGAGGATCTGCTGTCGGTACATATCCGAACCCATTCCCATAACTGCGTTTTGATAGGGCGCTTTCGCGTAAAAGGATTCCGGGCAGCGCCGTCGTCAGGCCGGGACGGCCTGCGATTCGTCCTCGTAGGCTTCGAGGAGTTCGCGGTAGCGGTTACGGATGGTGACCTCCGAGATGTCGGCCACCTCGCTCACGTCCTGCTGGGTGACCTGCTCGTTGGTGAGCAGGGGGGCCGCGTAGACGGCGGCCGCCGCGAGGCCGACCGGGTTCTTCCCGCTGTGGACGGCGCGGTCCTTCGCGGCCTCGAGCATCTCTCGAGCCAGGTGTTCGGCCTCGTCCGAGAGGTCGAGGTCCGAGGCGAACCGGGTGACGTAGCTCACGGGGTCCGCAGGGGCGACTTCGAGGTTGAGTTCCCGCACCACGTAGCGGTAGGTGCGCTTGAACTCTTCCTCGTCGACGCGGCTGACGCGGGCCATCTCGTCGATGGTTCGCGGGACGCCCATCTGTCGGGCAGCAGCGTAGAGCGAACTCGTGGCGACGCCCTCGATGGAGCGGCCGGGGAGCAGGTCGTCTTCGAGCGCCCGGCGGTAGATCACGCTGGCGGTCTCGCGGACGTTGTCCGGGAGGCCGAGCGCGGAGGCCATGCGGTCGATTTCACCGAGCGCCTGTCGGAGGTTTCGCTCCTTGTGGTTCTGGGTCTGGAACCGGCGGTTCCAGGTGCGGAGCCGCTGCATCTTCTCGCGCTGATTCGAGTTCAGCGTGTTGCCGTAGGCGTCCTTGTCCTGCCAGTCGATGGTGGTCGACAGACCCTTGTCGTGCATCATCTTCGTCGTCGGCGATCCGACGCGGGCCTTCTCGTCGCGTTCGCTCGAATCGAAGGCGCGCCATTCGGGGCCGCGGTCGACCTCGTCGGCCTCGACGATGAGGCCACAGTCGGCACAGGCCGTCTCGCCGTGTTCCTCGTCGCTGACGAGTGAGCCGCCACATTCGGGACAGCGGTGTTTGCGCGTCTCTTCAGTGCTCTCGTCGGCGTGTTCGGTTTCCGTCGTGCTAATATCCGTCTCGTTGCTCGTCCAGGTGCGTGTTTCAGTCATGATGATTAACGGTGTCACGGGTGTCCGGCGCGAGGGAACCGGACCCAGTAACCTTCCTTGAACATTAGTAAGTGAGGTATACGTATAAACCCTTCGCAAATTTCGGCCTGAGGGGATAACAGTTACGTATATTTTGTGATTATTGCTGACAGTTAGCGAACGAGAAAGAGGAATAGAATATAATCGTTGCGGTGTGATGGTGGCACCGACCGCGCTCTCGTGGCGGCTGCTCGCGGGCGGAATGTCGAGAGAAGGAACCGTGAGCGGCGGGTCGACTACTCGCTCTGGATGCGCGGGGCGAGCATGAACGTCACCTGTCCCAGTCCTTCGGCGAACTCGTAGTGGAGTTTCACCGGGAACTCCTCGCCGAGTTCGATCGTGACTTCGGCGTCGCCGGGGATGGCGCGGTTCATGTCCTTCAGATAGTCGAGCGAGAACAGCGAGTCGGCCGGGCCGGCTTCGAGGGCGATGAGGTCGTCCTCGCCGAGCTTGAGGTCGACGTCGTCGGTGTCGCCCTCGGCCTCGATGTGAAACGTCTCCGTCTCCTCGTCGACGCGGAGGTTGATGTGATCGGACACCATATCCGCGGCCGTAATCCCGCGGCCGAGCTGGTTCCCCTCGACGACGATCTCAGCCGGGAGGTCGAGATCGGGAATGTCCGGCTCCTGCCGAATCGAGTCGGGATCGATGAGCGCGAGCGTGTACGAGAGCCCGTCGATTCGGATGTGGAGCTTCCGGGTCTCCTCGTCGAGTTCGAGGTGGACGAGGTCGCCGGCGTTCCCCATCCCGGCGATGTCTTCGAGCCGCGAGAGGTTGACGCCGATGACGCCACCGTCGGCCTCGTAGGATTCGAACGCCGCCGCGTCGAGCGAGAGATCGACCATCCCGACGTTGGCCGGATCGACCGCTCGGATCGCCAGGCCGTCTTCGTTGAGCCGTACCTTGCATTCGTCGACCAACACGCTCACGGAGTCGAGGGCATCCCGGAGCGTCGACGCGCTCACGATGGCCTTGAACATGTATTGAGTGGTACGCCCGGGGCGTTAAAAATACCCCCTGTTTGACGCGAGCGCGCGCCGGGCGCGCGTATCGGAATGAGCGCCGCCGCGACTCTCCCGACGACGGGCGGCGACCCTGCGGGCACAGCGAGCCGCCCCCGAGCTATAGTAGCGTTTGGAACTGTGTGCATACCTGATCGCACGCCGTCTGGTGATCAGGTCTGCGATGACTGACAAAGGCTACTATATCTGAACGGGGATCCGCCACACCCGACACACGGCAGTCCGTCTCAGCGCTCCTGTACGACCCGCCGTGCCTGGGATTCGTCGAGGGGCTCCCCCCGCTCCGCGGCCGCGGTTTCGAGTGCGTCCAGTGCCGCGGCCACCCGCTCGTCGGTCGGTTCGACGCCCACGTCCGTCAGGAGCGCCCGGGCCGCCCCCCGGCCCGTATCGCCGCCAAAGAGGAGCGCCCGCTCGGCCCCGTATCGATCCGGCGTGAACGGTTCGTAGGTCGCTGGCTCTTCGAGCATCGCGGCGGTGTGCATCCCGCTCTCGTGGCGGTACGCGCGCTCGCCGATGACGGGCTTCGACGGGGAGATGTCGACGCCGAGCGTCTCGTGGACCGCTCGGCAGACGGGCACCAGTTCGTCGCGGTCGATTCCGACCTCGTCGCCGCGCTCCGTCAGCAGCACCGCCACCTCCTCCAGCGGTGCGTTGCCGGAGCGTTCGCCGATACCGCCCACGGTGGCGTCGATTTCCGTCGCCCCCGCGTCGACGCCGGCCGCCGCGTTCGCCGTCGCGACCCCCATGTCGTCGTGGGTGTGGATCGCGATAACCGCGTCGTCGTCGAGTTCCGCCGCCACCGCCTCGACCGTCTCGGTGACCATCTCCGGGGTTCCGGCGCCCGTCGTGTCCGCGAGCGTGACGTGTTTTGCGCCGGCGTCGACGGCGGCACGGGCCGTCGCCGCGAGGAAGTCGTTGTCGGCGCGCATCGCGTCCATGAGCGTCGCGCCCGCGTCCACGCCGCCGTCGACCGCCCGCTCGACGTTCTCGGCGAGCAGGTCGCGGGCCTCGTCCCGCGATTTCCCGATGGCGTGTTCGAGTTGCACGTCGGAACTGGTCACGATGACCTCGATTTCGTCGGGAGCAACCTCGAGCGCCGCGTCGATATCGCCCGGCACCGCGCGGGCGAGGGCGGCCGTCCTGAGCCCCAGGTCGTCGGCGTGCCGGTACCAGGACTCCCGGGCGTGGGCGCGGGGGAAGGACACTTCCACGCGGCCGACGCCGAGCGACGACAGGTGGTCAAGCACCTGCGTGCCCGCGTCCTCGGCGATGTGGAGTCCGGGCACTTGCGAGCCTTCGCGAAGCGTGAGATCCTTGAACCCGACCATGCCCGTACAAGTCGCATCACGGTTAAGAATGTAGTCACACGCGATTTCCGGTGGGACTGACTCCCACCAGCCCGTCTCAGTCGTCGCCCCGCCCGTCCCCAGTCCACTCGTCGAGGACCGTCTGCGTGTGTTCACCGACGGATGGCGGGTCACGGTACTGGGTCGGCCCGAACTCCTCGCCGGAGATCGGCGCGAGCACCGTCTGGAGTTCCGGCGTCTCGCTCTCGTCCGGCTGGAACCGCGCCAGGAAGCCGGCTGCCTCCAGCCCCGGGTCGTCCAGCAGGTCGGACGGCTGGTTGACCGGCGCGGCCGGCACGTTCGCGTCCGTCAGCCGGTCGAACAGCGCCTCCCGGTCCTCCTCGCGGAGCCGTCGCTGCACCACGTCGTACAGTTCCTCCTTGTTCTCACGGCGCTTCTCCGGCGTCTCGAACCGCTCGTCCTCTTGGAGTGCGGGGAACTCCGCGGCGTCACAGAACGCGTCCCAGTGGCGCTCGTTGGTGACGCCGATGAACAGCCAGCCACCCTCCGTCTCGAACACGTCGTAGAGCCCCCAGCTCGGGTGGGAGGCGCCGAGCGGTTCGGGGTCTCGGCCGTACTCCTCGGCGTACGTGAGCCAGTAGCCCATCCAGTGGGCCGCCGATTCGAAGAGCGTCCCGTCGACGCGCTGCCCGCGGCCGGTGCGGTCCCGCTCCCGCAGCGCGACCATGATCCCGAGGACGCCGTAGATGCCCGCTCCCATGTCCGCGATGGACGTGCCGACCCGGACTGGCTGGCGCCCCGGTTCGCCGGTGACGCTCATCAGCCCCGACATCGCCTCCGCGACGACGTCCATCCCGGCGTGCGTGCCGTACGGTCCCTCCTGGAACCCCTTGATGGAGAGGTAGATCAACTCGGGGTTCCGCTCGCTGAGGTCCTCGTACCCGATGCCGAGTCGTTCCGGCGTGCCGCGGCCGAGGTTCTCGATGAAGACATCCGCGGCGTCGACGAGGCGATACAGGTCGTCGAGGTCGTCCTCGTCTTTGAGGTTCAGGGCGATGGAGCGTTTGTTCCGGTTGAGCGCGTCGAACATCGGTCGCCCAGACTCGCCCGAGGACCGGACGGCGTCGCCGACGCCCGGCCGTTCGATTTTCACGACCTCCGCGCCGAGGTCGGCAAGAATCGAACTCGCGAACGGTCCCGCGACGATGTTTCCGAGTTCGAGGACCCGAAGATCACTGAGTGGCCCCGTCCGCCCAGCTCCGTCGGCTTGCTCAGACATACGGACCGGTCCGGGGGTCGCGTTCTTAAGCGATGCGCTTACTCTGGTCTCCGTCGTGACGTGGAACCGTGAGCGTCCCGTCCGCAGGGCAGGTCGTCAACCCTTTCCCCGCTCACCGCGTGTTTCCGGGTATGACTGCGGACATCTCGCCCGCGACGGCACGCACCACGCCCGCCGGGCGACACCGGTCAGTGATGAACGTATGACGGGAAAAGACGAATACTACAACAAGGCGAAACAGGAGGGCTACCGCGCGCGCTCGGCCTACAAACTCCAGCAACTCGACGAGACGGCCACCCTGTTCGACACGGGCGACGTGGTCGTCGACCTCGGCGCGGCTCCCGGTGGCTGGCTACAGGTCGCCGCCGAGGCCGTCGGCCCGTCCGGCACCGTCGTCGGCGTCGACTTCCAGCGGATCGACCCACTCGACTCCGACGCCGTCGAGACGGTCCGCGGCGACATGACCGACGAGGAGACGGTCGACCGCCTCCGCGAAACCATCGGCAAGACCGATGTCGACATCGTGCTCTCCGACATGGCGCCCAACATGACCGGCGAGTACTCCGTCGACCACGCCCGGTCGGTGTATCTCGCCCGCCAGGCGTCCACCGTCGCCACGGACGTGCTGGCGCCGGGCGGTGACCTCGTGGTGAAGGTGTTCGAGGGCCCGGACCTCGCGGACCTCCGCGCCGAGATGGAGGAGTCCTTCGAATACGTGCGGGCGATCCATCCGGACGCCTCCCGTGACTCCTCGTCCGAACTCTACCTCGTCGCCAGAGGGTATCTCACGGCCCCCGTGTCCGAGGGCGACGAACTCACCGTCGAAATCGTCGACCAGGGGAGCGAGGGCGACGGCATCGCCGATGTCGACGGCTTCACGATTTTCGTCCCCGGGGCCGATGTCGGCGACACCGTCGATATCCGCATCGACGACATCAAACCGCGGTTCGGCTTCGCCGAGCGCCTGGACTAGGCCTCGTCGACCGTCTCTGCGGCGGCGGCCTTCGCCTCGCTGTCGGCCCGTGAACGAACGAGTCCGACCACCAGATAGACAAAGGGCGTGTCCACGAGCGCGATGAGCAGTTTGAGGAGATACTGTCCAAGCATGAGCGCGACGACGACGTTCCAGGGCGTCACGCTCCCGATACCCACGTACTGCGGCAGGAGGTAGAACGCGAGACCGACGAAGATGACCGTATCGATGGCCTGGCTCGTCGCCGTCGAGAGGATGTTCCGCAGCCAGAGGGAGTCGCCGTCGGTCGCCTCGCGCAGACGGTGAAAGACGAGGACGTCCCAGTTCTGGCTGACGAGATACGCCAGGAGGCTCCCGGCGACGATGTTCGTCGCGGGGGCGAGGACGCCCGCGAACTGCGCGCCGAACTCGGGATCGCGCCCGGGTGCGACGATGGTCGTCCACACCAGCGCCAGGAGGATGAAGTTCATCACGAACCCGACGTTCACCATCACCTGCGCGTCGCGCCGGCCGTAGAGCTCGGCATAACAGTCCGACGCGAAGAAGGTGAGCGCGTACGCGAGCGCCGCGCCTGGCAGGAAGACGGTGCTCCCGATCCGCGGCAGCGCCTGGGGAAGCGGAATCGCCAGCACCTTCGCCGCCGTCAACTGCGCCGTCACGAGCGCCGTGATGAACAGCGCGAGGATCGCGACGCGACTGACCGACGCGTTCCCCGTCCCGGCGCTCATTCCTCAGCCTCCAGGCGACCGTGTCGGGAGTCGATCTCGTCGAGCACGTCCAGCGTCTTGCGGATCGACGCCCTGACCGCGTCGCTCCGGTTCACGAACTTGCCGTCGTCGCCCACGTGCTCGTCCAGATCCGCGAGCAACTCGTCGGGGATCTCGACGCTTATCTTGGCCACGGTCGACCCTCCATTCGGTAGCCATCGCCGTTCGCAGATGATATGCTCATGGTACTCTCTTGATCATATCGGAGAGCGGTGCTTAAGCCCGACGGTCGTAACTATTAGCTACTGGCCGGCGTAGACGCCGCAGATGACCGTCGCTCCCATCGACGCGGTTCACGCCAGAGAGATCCTTGACAACCGACTGGAACCGACCCTGCGAGTCACCGTCGAAACCGAGACGGGGACCGGCCGGGCCGACGTGCCCTGCGGGCGGTCCCGTGGCGAACACGAGGCCCACGACCTGCGCGACGGCGACGACCGATACCGCGGGCGGGGCGTTCGGCAGGCGGTGGCGAACGTCACGGAGCGCATCGCGCCCGAACTCGTCGGCCGCGACGCGACCGACCAGCGCGCCATCGACGCCACCCTCCTCGACCTCGACGGGACGCCGACCAAGACGAACCTCGGCGGCAACGCCATCACCGGCGTCTCGCTGGCCGTCCTCCGCGCGGGCGCCGACGCGACCGGCCTCCCCCTCTATCGCTATCTCGGCGGCGCCGACGCCCACGTCCTCCCGCTGCCCTTTTTCGACCTGATCGAGGGCGGCGAGCTGGCCGGCGGCGACCTCCCCTTCCAGGAGCACCAGGTGGTGCCCGTCGGCGCCGACTCCGTCGCGGAAGCCGTGCAGTGGAGCGCCGAGGTGTACTACGAACTCGGCGACATCGTCCGCGCCGAATACGGCGAGGCGTCGCTCAACGTCGGCGCCGAGGGCGGCTACAACCCGATCGGTATCGACGACCCCCGCGAGGCGTTCGAACTCGAACTCGCCGCCATCGAGGAGTGTGGCTACGAGGGGGAGTTCGCCCTCGCCGCCGACGTGGCGGCCTCGCATTTCTACGACCCCGAGACGGAGACGTACGCCCTGTTGGGCGAGGCGATGACGCGCGAGGACCTCATCGGGTTCTACGCCGACCTCGTCGACACCTACCCGGTCGTCTCGCTGGAGGACCCGCTGGATCAGCACGACTTCGCCGGCGTCGCCGACTTGACCGACCGTCTCGACATCCAGATCGTCGGCGACGACCTGTTCACCACGAACCCCGATCGCCTCCGGACGGGCATCGACCGGGATGCGGCGAACGCCCTCCTGTGGAAGGTGAACCAGGTCGGCACCGTGACGGAAGCGGTCGAAGCGGCACGAATGGCCACTCGAAACGGCTACGCCGTCCAGGTGTCCGAGCGCTCGGGACAGACGCCCGACACGTGGCTCGCGGACCTCGCGGTCGGCCTCGACGCCGGGCAGATCAAGACCGGCGTCACCCGTGGCGAACGCACCGAACAGTACAACCGCCTCCTCGAAATCGAGGCGGCACTCGGCGACGCCGCCACGTTCGGCCCGCCGGGCGACACCCCGCTCGACCGATGACGACGGTGCGAAACCGCGACGCGCTCACGGGGCACGGCAACCGCGAGGCCCGCGAGACGCTCCTCGACGTGGCGACGGCGGCCCTCGACGCCGTCCACCCTCGCCGGACGGTTCCCGCGGCCGTGCGCCGCGACGGCGACCGACTCCGCGTCGGCGATCGAACCGTCGACCTCGGCGCCGTCGAAGACGTGTACGTCGTCGGCGCTGGGAAGGGCGCTGCCGCGGTCGCCGCCGAACTGGTCGCCGTCCTCGAGGATCGCGTCACCGACGGCATCGTCGCGGCGAAGGCCGCTGACCAGCGCGCCCCCGACCTCGGTAATCTGTCCGTCGTCGACGCCGGGCACCCGCTCCCCGACGAGGCGAGTCTGGCTGCGGGCCGCCGAGCGCTCGCCGTGGTGGACGCGGCCGGTCCCGGTGACCTCGTGTTCGCGCTCGTCACGGGCGGCGCGTCGGCCACGCTCGCCGCCCCCGCCGACGACCTCTCGCTATCGGATCTCGCGACGACGACCGACGTCCTCCTGCGTGCGGGCTTGCCGATCGACGAGATCAACGCGGTGCGGAAGCACTGCTCTGCGCTCAAGGGCGGCCGTCTCGCCGAGCGGCTGGCGCCGGCGACGGTCGCGACGCTCGTCGTCGTCGACGAAGTCGCGGGCGAGCCGTGGGGACCGACCGTCGGCGACGCGACGACGTTTGCCGACGCCCTCGACGTGCTGCGACGCCACGACCTCACCGACGCCGTCCCGTCGGCCGTCGTGCGGCACCTCCGTCGTGGCCAGGACGGGGCCATCGACGAGACGCCCGACACGGTCGACGGCCACGCGGTCGTCCTGGCGGGACCGACGGACGCTCCCGAAGCCGCGCGGGACCGGGCGGCCGAACTGGGCTACCAGCCGCTGATCCTCTCGACGACGATCGAGGGCGAGAGCCGCGAGGTGGCGACCTGTCTGTCGGCCATCGCCAACGAAGCGGCGACACACGGCCGCCCGATCGATCCGCCCTGTGTGCTCATCACGGGCGGCGAGACCACCGTTCAGGTCGGATCCGAGGCGGGCGAGGGCGGGCCGAACCAGGAGTTCGCGCTCCGCGCCGCGCTCGCTCACGCCGATCAGGCGTCGGTGACGACGCTCGCCATCGGCACTGACGGCACCGACGGGCCGACCGACGTCGCCGGTGGGCTCGTCGACGCGACGACGGTCTCGCGCATGGAACGGGCGGGCGTCGACGCCCGGGCACACCTCCGTCGGCACGACGCCACGCCGGCGCTCCGGGCGGTCGACGACGCGGTGATCACGGGGCCGACCGGAACGAACGTGATGGATCTTCGGTTGACGCTCGTCGAGGACTGATCCGGACTGTGAGGCGCTCTCGGATCACGTCTCCCGTGCCGGGCGCCGGCTCGGTGCCAGGGTCCGGCGCCCCCCCGAGGGCCACCCCGAACCACACGAGGCGGCCGACGCCCGCAGTAGTGAAGAAGGGTGGGGCGGTAGGCGATGATCGTGTTCGCCCGCACGCTGTCGGCGACGAGCTAAGAGATGCCAGTGGTGTAGCCGAGGACGACCCCGGCGAACGGGACGACCACGAGAGCCGTGATGAACAGCTCAAGGATCGCGCCCCGACCGATCGACAAGTGAATATCGAGAACGGTCGAGTAAACACTCGCAGTTCGTCGGCGCTAGCCGGAACGCCAGGTCCGGAGCGCGACGACGCCCAGCGCGACGAGGGAGACGACGACGCCGAAACCGGGGCCTGAGGAGGAGGTCGGTTCCGGCGAGTCGCTCTGCCTGTCCGCCTTGACCTCTCCGCCATCCGCTGACGACTCATCCCCTCTGACATCGGTCGGTGATGCCGTCCGAGTCGCCGCGGCCGTCGACGTGTTGATCGTGGCAGTGTCGTCGGACGCGGGTTCATGCACCGTCACGGTGTGGTTCGCTCGCTTCGAGAGCGAGAGCGTGTGCGTTCCGGTCTCGTCGAACGTGCGATTCAGGACGACGGTCCGGGTGGCGCTCGCCGCGACGGTCCGACTCGCGTGTGCGACTCGACGGTCGTCGACGTACCAGACGGCATCGAAGGTGGCCGCGTCGTCGCCCCCGTTCGTCACGCGGGCGGTGATCGCTGCCTGTTCGCCGGCGGTTAGGTTGGCGGGGGCGTTCGCGAGACGGACGCTGAACGACGGGCCGCTGGTGTCTTCCCCGCCGCTCGGTGCCGAGCCGCCACCACCACCTCCCGATGCGTAGCCGCCGTCCCCATCCGTCTCGTCCTCGGACCCGGAGCTGTCGGTCCTGCGCTGCGGCCCGGTGACGACGGCGAACGGCGAGAACTCGTCAGTCTCGGCGGCGACGGTCACCGACTGGTTGGTCGTGGCGACGACCGTCGTCGGGAGCACTTCCCAGTCACCCGCGGTCGCATCGTAGTGGGCGATGCGAAGGGTCGAGGGCGCGCGGTTCAGGTCGTCCCGGTCGATGCGCATCTCCACCCGGCCGCCGGTGTCGCGGGCCGGGGCCGGAACGGCGATGTCGACGACTGAGACCGTCTCGTTCACCTCGGGATGTGTCGCCACGTCCCTGGGGACCGAGGCCGGGTCGACCACGGTCACGTCGACCGACCCGGCGGCGTCCGCAGCGACGCGGACCGAGACTTGGTCGACGGGGGGTCCGTCGTCGACCACGTCGACCGGCACCGTCGCCGTCGATACGTTCCCGTCGCTCGTGAGGTCGTCGGTTCCATCGCCGAGCGCGAGCGTCTGGCGTGTGCGGTCCGTGTAGAACGGCGCGAACCTGACATCTCCGACGACGGTCGCGCCGCCCCCGTCTGCGACGACGCCGGCCGGTCCGGTGACCTCGCCACCGGGTCCAGACCATGCGCCCCACCAGTTGTGTCTCGCGTCGACTGCGGTGGTCGACTCACCGGTTGTACGGACCGTCCCGTTGACCCCGACGTCCGTCTCGAAGCGACTCTCGGTCACGCGCATCGCTCCCGTCCCCGAGCCACGCACCGCGGTCGTGGTGTTCAGCACGGTCACGGATTCGACCGTCCAGTCGCCGTGGGTTCGCCGGGCATCGATTCCCCGCCCGGGGTGGGCTGTCGGTGCCTCTTCTTCGGTGCTTAGGGTCGGCTCCGGCGGTTCGACAGCCGTCTCGGTCGCGTTTCGGATGTCTTCGATCCGAACGTCGCGGACGAGCCAGTTACCGCTCGTTTCCGTGGCGTTGACTGCTGCGCCGCTCGCACTGCGGATGACGACGTTGCTAACCCGCCAGTCACGGTCGCTGTGATAGGCGTTGATGGCCGTTCCGTCGGTGTCCGTGATCACGGCGTTGGTCACGGTCCAGTCACCGCCCGCCCCGCGCGCGTCGATGGCCCGGTCGTAGCCGGTGATGTCGAGCCCATCGATGGTCGGCGCGGCCCGCGACCCGAGGTCGATGGCCGTACTCGGGCCGGAGGAGGACTCGACCGTCGTTCCGTTCAGCGTCGCGTTCGTCGCGCGAATCGTCACGTCCTTCTCGACGGTCAGCTGTTCCCTGTAGACGCCCTCGCGGACGGTTATCGTCGCGTTCTCGCTCGCGTTCGCGACCGCCCCCGAGATGGTGCTCGCATCGCCCTGGCCGGGTTCGGGGTCCACGACGATGTCATTCTGGTACGGTCTGACGGTCAGCCGAGCACGCTCGGCGTGGGGCACGGGCGTGTCGAGGGGCTCCGACTTGAACCATCTCGTGAGGCGGACGACGTACGTCGTGTTTTCGGTGACCTCGTCACCGAACCCGGCCACCTCCATCTCGACGTCAGTCTTCGGATTCGTTTCCTCGTACCAGGTCACGCGGTCGAGCGGTTCCGAGAGGTTTTGCGTGTCGTCGTTGGGGGAGAGGTCCTCGTAAATCAGGACCTTGTACCGGTCTCCTCCGGTCCGGTTGAGCCGGTCTATCTGCACCGTCTGGGTCCCGCCGACGACGCTCTGGTTCGCGAACGTGATGTTCGGTATCGGCTGGAGGGCGACGTAGCCGTCGTCGGCCACGGGGTCGCCATTCGACGTCAGCGGCGACCCCGGTCCGTCTTCGTCCGCCAGGTGAACGACGGCGACGTAGGTCCCGTCCTCCGTGAGGGCGTCGACGTCGTCGCGGGCCGAGACGGTTGCGTTGATGTCAATCGGGATGTCGTCGTGGACCCCAGGTGAGAGTCGCGTCGAGACACCGATGGCCGGCGAGAGCGACCCGTCGCTGGTGCGGTTGTGCAGCGCCACGTAGTAGTCGTTGCCGGTGAAGGTCACCCGGGAAACGTTGAGCGTTCGGGTGTGATTGTACGGTCGCACCGTCGACGGGCTCTCTCCGGTGTAATTCGCCAGGCGCACGCCGGCGAGCTCTGCCCGCGTGGCGTCGGTACTGAGCGTCGTCAGCGCCCGGTCGACGTAGAACGGGCGGACGGTGACGTTGCCCATGACCTTGGTGCCCACGCCGCCGGCGGCACCGCCGGGACCCGACCCGTCGCCCCACCAGTTGTGCGTCGCGTCCAAGGGCGCCGAGCCGTTGCGGTTCCGCAGGCCCGCCCACCCGTCGGACCCCTCGATGACGTTGTCGACGACGGTCACCGACGAGGGCGCTACTCCGCTTGTCACCTCGATACCGTAGTCGTAGTTGTCGACGATATGGTTGTCGCGAATCGTCGCGCCGTCGGCGGTGACCTCGATGCCGACATCATAGTGGTCGCGGACCGTCGTGTTCGTGACGGTCGTGTTCCTCGCGCCGTTACGGATGCGGATTCCGTAGTACTGGTTGTTGACGAGTCTGCTGTCGGCGATGGTGACGTTCGCTGTCCCGCTGACCAGGACGCCGATGTTCCCGTTCTCGACGAGCGTGACGTTCCGGAGGTCGGTCCCGTTCGTCGAGACGAGTTGGACTCCGCGCCCCGGCGGTGTCCGCCAGTTGTTCTGCTCCCCGTCGACTGCGCGACTGTCGGCGAGCAGGGTCCCGGTGGTGTTCTCGATGTAGTACCCGGTGTTGTGACCGCGCGTCTGTGCGCCCAGGACGGTCGCATTCGTCGTGTTGACCAGCGTGAGGCCGTCGTGGTTCCCCGTCAGGGTCGCGTCGGCGACGGTGAGATTCTCGGCGTTGGCGACGCGAACTCCGTGGCCGTTGTCGCGTGCAGTTACGTTGGCGATGACCGCGTCGTCCAGCCCGGAGACGGAGAGGCCGGCCTCGGCGTTGTGCATCAGCACGTTGCCAGCGAGTTCGGTGGACGACGAGATGGCGATTCCGTCACCGGTGCTTCCCGTGACACGGTTGTTCGTGACCGAGTTGTTGGGTGCCGCCCGGATGTGGATGCCGTCCTCGTCGTTATAGAAATCCCCCGGCTCGCCCGTGCCGACGATGACGTTGCCGTCGATGACGTTGCCGGAGCTACGATTGACGAACAGCGCGTCGCGCTTGGAGCTACGGAGGTGGTTGTCCGCGACGGTCACGTCAGTCGTTCCGTTGCGTAAGACGACGGCGTGAATCGGATTCCGGGTGACGTTGGTCTCGGCGATTGTACCGCCGGTCACGTTGTCGAACGTGAGGTCGTCCGTGATGATATGCGTGTCCGACGAGAGAGTGGCGTTCCTGACCGTCACGTTTCGGGCGTTCACCGCGTAGACCCCGCTAGCCTGATACCGCTCGTATCCGGTCACTGTCGCCGTCCGAAGGCTCGAATTCGCCGTGTCGGCGAACTTGACGCCCCCGTGATTTTCTGTGATTCGAAGCTGACGCAGGTGTACTGCATCCCCGCTGACCGTGACGCCCCACTTCGAGTAGTTGCGGACGGTGAGTCCGCGAACCGTCACGTCGTCGGCGGTCACGGCGACACCGACGTCGAGGGTATCGCTGCCGGCGAGCGTCGCGTTGCCGTCGGCGACGATGGTGACCGACCGGTCGACCGTCACCTGCTCTTCGTAGGTTCCGTTCCGGACGGCGATGGTGTCGCCGGCGCTGGCGTTCGCGACGGCGGCGTCGATGCTGCCGTACTCGCCCGTCGACGGGTCATCGTCGACCACGATGGTGCTCGTGTTGCCCGTTGCACCCGCGGCGGGCCCGACGCCGGCCGCGAGGACGGCGAACACCACGACGACCGTCAACGCGGGTGCCCCGAGGGCACGTGACGGGCCGTCTCCGGTCCGGCGCCGGCCCCCGCTCACGGGTCGCGCTCCCGAGCCGTTCGACGACCGGAGATACGTTCCGACCAGGGAGGATATCACGTTCAGCTCTGTCCAATCGACCGGTGACATTCCGGATACTCGCGCGATTTCAGCCATCACTACTCAAGTGGCCAGGATATTTTTATACTATCACTAAATAGTAGTGATTCATACATTTCCTCGATAATAAAACGTCCGATATACATCAGCTGATAAGAATTACTGGGCGGAGTTCGGATACTGCACACGGACGTACCGATACGATTCGACTCGATTCTCCTCGAAATATCAGGTATACATGCAATCTCTATTCTTGAGATGATCCCGTACGCGCACCCACGCCGGACAGGGGTCCCGCTGACAGACCGATGTTGCCCTCGGTGACGGGTGTTCCCCGCGGAACATCTCGGCCTACGCTTTCGTCGTCGGCTCCGGCGCGAGGTTGCGCCGCCCCCCGAGCGTCACCACGAACAGCACGGCGACGCCGACGCCGTAGGCGACCATCAGTGGAATCGTGACCATGAACATCGTCATCACGTCGGCCGGCGTGGCGACGGCGGCGAAGGCCATGATCCCGACGGTCACCTCGCGCCAGCGCTCCCGCATCGACTGGTAGGAGACGCCCGCGGTGTTGAGCAGGAGCATGAGCACCGGCACGTCGGCCAGCAGACCGATTCCGGCGGTGGTGAAGAAGATGAGCCAGAAGAAGTTGGTGATGCGGTAGGCAATAATCATGTTCGCCCGCACGCCGTCGGCGACGAGATAGGAGATTACGGTGGGCGCGACGGTGGTGTAGCCGAGGGCGAACCCGCCGAACAGACCGACCACGAGGGCGGCCGCCCACCCGAAGATGACGTTTCGGTTGCCGCGGACGAAGTCCCGCTCCCGGAGCGCGGGCCAGGCGTAGTACATCACGACGGGCAGCGTCACGATCACGGCGATCAGCGTCGAGAACTTCACCTCGAAGATGAGTGCCTCCATCGGGTGGAGCGCGACCACGTTGATGTCCTCGGGCGTCACCTGACTCGGCAACTGCGAGAGGAACTGCTCGAACACCCGTCCGATCCCGCCCGTATAGAGCCAGCCGAACGTCGACGCGAGGACGATGCCGAACACCGCCGCGATACGGAACGCCCGCGAGGTGAGGCTGTCGAGGATGAACGTGATGTCGGCGTAGTAGCCGCCGACATCGTCCTCGTCGGCCTCGCCCTCGGTGAACTCGTCGAGGAACGTGCCGGAGGCGCGACTCGCCCGGTCGGCCAGGCCGTCGGCGGACTCCTCCGGCCCCTCGCCCTCCTCGCGCTCCGCGTCGACTTCGTCGAACCGGTCGAGGATGGCTCGCGCGCGTTCTTTCTCACCCTCGTCTATCGCCTCGTTCGCCATCGCTACGGCGTCGTCTTCGCTCAGATCCGCGAACGCCTCCGGCGGCGCGGCCCGGACGCCCTCCGCGTCGAGGGTTTCGAGGTCGATGGCCGACGGATCGCCGATGTCGCGCGGGGTCATCGCCGCTTCGAGTTCGGCGTAGACGTAGTACATGAAGGCCACCGCACCCGCGGCGAGGGTGCCGATCCCCGCCCAGAGAGCGAGGCCGACGGTGCGCGAGAGGCCGAGCGTCGCCCCGGGCCGCGCCAGGCGTCGGTCGCTCCCCAGCCGCGCTAGCAGGTCGTTCGCGGCCGGCAGCCCGCCCCACGTGACGAAGGCGTACGCCAGTAGCCCACCCACGAGCGCGAGCCCGAGGATGACGTTCCAGTGGCGGCGAGCGGCGGTGCCGACGCTGATCTGTTGGCTTCCGCGTTTCGCCGTCACCACGACCTTCGTGAGATAGAGGCTGAACCCGTAGAGGATGAGCATCGGGATCGCCCACATGATCTGCGTGAAGGGGTCGGGCGGGGTGAACAGGGCGCCGAAAGCGAACACGCCGACGACGGCGTAGCGCCAGCGGTCACGGAACGTCTCGTAGGGGACGATGTCGGCGTACGCGAGGCCGCTCATCGCCAGCGGGAGCTGGGCCGCGAAGCCGAACGAGAGCGTGAGCAGGAAGATGAACTGCGCCCAGAGCACGATGGAGTAGGTCGGGGTAAACCCCGCCGAGATGGCGTTGTTGGCGAGGAACGCGAACATCACGGGGAAGAAGACCAGATAGCCGTAGGTGAGCCCCGCGAGGAACAGGCCGGTCGCCAGCAGGCCGCCGAGAACGAGCTGCCACCGCGGGACCGGTGCGGACGGCCACAGGCCCCGCTCCTTGAGGGCGTCGCGGGAGAAATAGAGGAAGGGCGGCAGTCCGAGGAGGATGCCGACGACGAGACCGATCTTCGCCTGGAGGAGGATCACGTCGAACGGCGTCTGGGCGATGATCTGGAGTTCGCTCGCCGTCGCGGCGTTCATCTTCGCTCGCGTGATGCCTTCGAGAAAGCCCCAGACGTAGAGCCGGAGGGCGTAAAACGAGCCGATGAACCCGACGAGGAAGACGATGAACACCTTCTGGAGATCCTTCTGTGCGGACCGGAGCATCGCCCCGGCAGTCTCCCGACCGGCGTCCAGCGTCTGACGGGTCTCCTCATCGAGCGCGCTCGACATACTGCATCGAACCCGTCTCGCCGCTATCAATCTTTTCTCTCCCGGCGTTCGTTCGCGCGTCGGCAGCGCTCACGCCGATGGAAAAAGGCCTATAACAGCACAGGGAATACGTCGGGTGAATGGTTGAGGAATCGGAGTCGGAATCGCCGTCCGAGGCGGCGGCTGACGACGAGTCGTCGGAGCGCGACCCGTCGGACAGCGGCTCCGACGCCGACGAGAAGACGCAGATCGATCCCGATACGGACCGGATGTACGACCCGGACGGGTCGGATGTCGACGGCTCGATCGAGGAGTTCCTCGACGACGGCGAAAGCGTCCACCCCGACGAGTACGCGCCGGCCGGCGACACGGGCCGGGACGACCCGTTCGACCGAGACGAGCGCCGGAGCGTCTCGGAGGCCGTCGGCGCACCCATTCCGGACGAGGAACTCGACGACGACCCCGAACTCGACCTCGAACCGGCCGTCGACACCGATGACGCGGACTCGGTATCCGACGAGAACACGGACGCGCCGGACGACAGTCCGGAGACGACCGACGAGGACGACGACACCGCGGCCGAAACCGCAGACGAGCCGGCACCGCCGGGAAGCGCGCCACCGAGCGCCGAGGCCGACGCGGCAGCGACCGCCCAGCCAGAGGCCGAGTCGACGGCCAGCGTCGACGAGGGCATCCTCGGCGAGGGGCCGGCCTCGGACGAGGAGATGCCGCTCGCGGCACACATCGAGGAGATGGTGCGCCGACTCGCCGTCGTGCTCGTCGTCGGTGGCGTCGTCGCCCTCGCGGTCTTTCCCGTCGCCGACCAGCTCATCAACTTCCTCTGGAACTCCCACATCCCCGGCGCGGAGACCATCACGGATCGCCGGCCGCGGCTCTACGGCCCGCTCGAACTCCTGGTGACCGAACTCAAAGTCGCCGCGCTCGCCGGCTTCGTCGTCGGCCTCCCCATCGCGGTCTACGAGACCTACCTGTTCATGCGCCCCGGTCTCTTTCCCCGCGAACGCCGCTACTACCTCGCCGCCGTGCCGACGAGTCTGGTGCTGGCGCTCATCGGCGTCGCCTTCGCTCACTTCGTCGTCCTCCCCGCCATCTTCGCGTACTTCACGTCCTACACCACCGGCACCGCCGTCGTCGCCTTCGGCCTCAAGGAGACGTTCAGCCTCATCCTCGTGTTGATGGGCTACATGGCGCTGGTCTTCCAGATTCCGCTGTTCATCATGCTCGCGATCATGATGAACCTCACCACCCGGGAGTGGCTGGAGGGTCGCCGTCTCCTCTTCTGGGGCGGGTTCCTCGGCGTCGCCTTCCTCATCAGCCCCGACCCCACGGGGATGGCGCCCATCATCGTCGCGGCGACGATGATCGCGCTGTTCGAGGGGACGCTCGCGCTGTTGCGCTGGACCGGCAACTGACCGGTGGGATGTCGCCTCTCCATCGTCCCGAGGAACGCTCTTGTATCCGACCGTCGTAGCCGACGCCATGACGACCCTCTTGCTCGCCCGCCACGGCGAGACCATGTGGAACCGCGACGGCCGCCTGCAGGGGTGGGCGCCGACGCCGTTGACCGACCGCGGGCACGACCAGGCCCGGGCGCTCGCCGACGCCGTCGCCGCCGACTACGACGTGGACCGCATCCTCGCGTCGGACCTCCGACGCGCCAGACAGACCGCCGACCACCTCGCCGACGCCGTGGGCCGTGAGCCGACGTTCGAGTCGGCGTGGCGCGAACGCGACTTCGGCCGTTACCAGGGACTCCCCCGCGAGGCCGTCTTCGAGACCCACGACCGTCTGTCGATTCCGCGCGCCGGCCAGGACGCAGTCGACGCCCGCCCGGAGAGCGGCGAGAGCCTCCGCGACCTCAACGAACGTGTCCTCGCCCGCTGGGAGCGAGTCGTCGCCGAGAGCGCCGCCGACGAGACGGTGGCCGTCGTCTGTCACGGCGGCCCGCTCTATCTCCTCCTCGGCGCCGTCACCGGGCGCGACATCGCCACGGCCGTCACCGAGGGCGAACAGCACAACTGCGCGCTGAACGAACTCCACGTGACCGACGACGAAGCGACCGTCGTCGCCGAAAATCACACCGGGTTTCTGGACGCCCCGACCGCGTAGTCGGCGGCGAGGCAACGAACTGGGGACGAACAAGACACTTACCGCGAGCGGATAATGGCCGAGCATGCTCCAGCAGTCGCGCCGCTCCATCCTCCGGAACGCGGTCCTCGGTCTCGGCGTGGCGACCACCGGCTGTGCCGGCTCGTCGGTCGACGAGCGCGTCGACACGAAACCGCCGGGGTCGCCGCCGCTTGACCCAGACGGCGAGTGGCCGTCGTATCGCTTCGACGCCGCGAACACGGGGGCCAACCTCGACGGCAGCGGCGTGCGGGACGGCGAGCAGTACTGGCGACTCGACGCCGGCGGTGCAGCGACCGTCTCGAACGGGACGCTCTACAACACGCGGAGCAGGGGTGAGGGTGCCACGAAACTGACGTACCGCGACCCCACGACTGCAGCGGTCACCACCCGGCGCTCGCTGGTCGAATACGGCGTGAACCCTCCGCCGACCGTCGCTGACGGCTGCATCTTCGTGAACACGTTCATCGAGGTGTTCTGCTTCGACGCGGAGAGCGGCGAGCAACGGTGGCGTGGCCCCGCGATGAACGGAATTCGTGGACAGCCGACGGTCGCCGACGACCTCGTTTTCGTCGCGACCGTCGGCTTCGACGACGCCCGCCCACAACTTCGCGCGTTCGACGCGGAGAGCGGAGAATCGGTGTGGCAGTACGACGCGGCCGACCCGGCGACGCTGACGCCAGCCGTTGCTGACGGTCTCGTGTTTGTCGGGGACGTGGACGGTCTCCACGCCGTCGACAGCGCGACGGGCGAGGCGGCGTACGTCGCGGCGGACGCGCCGAGCGAACGGGGCAGTCCCGCGGTCGACGCCGGAACGGCGTACGTCGTCTCCGAAACCGAGGCGGGAAGCGACCTCGTGGCCGTCACGACCGACGACGGGACGGTTCGGTGGCGAACGGCGCTCGACAGGAGCAGCGCCGACGTCGACCCGACGCCGGTCGTCGCGGGCGACGTCGTCTACACGCTCACCGACGATGGGCTGACCGCACTCGACCCGTCGGACGGGTCGGTCGTGGTGACGAATCCCGAACGCGCGTGGCCGGTCGGCCGCGTCGGCGACGTGGTGTACGCTGCAGCCGATGGGACGGTGTTCGCGTTTGACGCAACCGCTGGCCTCGAATCACTCTGGTCGATTCAAACTGAGGACGTACAGGTACAGGATACGGCGGGTCGGATCGTCCACCACGTCACGCCGGTCGATGGCGCCGTGTACGTGAGTGCCCGTGATGCCTTCCACGGTATCGGGCCGGCTGGGACGTAACGCGCTACAGTTATCGCTCAGTCCTCGTTGACCGGATACTCCTGCTCGAACACGTCCTCGACCACTGGCTCAGACTCCTCGCTCTCGGGGCTCACGCTCCCCGTCTCGTAGCCGTGCAGGTCGAGGGTCACGTGGTCGAAGCCCACGTCGCTGAGATGCTCGCGGGCGGCGCGGACGAACTCCCGGTCGAGCGCCGCGTCGAGTTCGTCGGGCGCGACTTCGATGCGGGCGAGGCCGTCGTGGTCGCGGACGCGGAACTGCGAGAAGCCCCAAGTCCGCAGGAGGCGTTCGGCCTTCTCGACGCGCGTGAGGCGCTCCTCGGTGACCTCCAGGCCGGTCGGAATGCGCGAGGAGAGACACGCCATCGAGGGTTTGTCGGCGACCGAGAGGCCGTATCGCTCGGCGGCCTCCCGCACGTCCGCTTTCGTCAGGTCGTGGGCGAGCAACGGCGAGAACACTTCGAGTTCCTCGACGGCGCGGAGGCCGGGCCGGTGGCCCTCGCCGGGGTCGGAGGCGTTCGTCCCGTCGCACACCGTCCCGTACCCCAGATCACGGGCCACGTCGTACATCCGCCCGAGGCGCATCGTCCGGCAGTGGTAACACCGGTCGTCGTCGTTGGCGACGAAGTCGGGGTTGTCGAGTTCGGAGAAGGTGACCGTCTCGTGACGGATGCCGATTTCGTCGGCGACGCGGGCGGCGTCGTCGAGTTCTTCGGCGGGGAGGGTCTCGCTCCGGGCCGTACACGCCACCGCGTCGTCGCCGAGGGCGTCGTGGGCGAGGGCGGCGACGACGCTGGAGTCGACGCCACCGGAGAAGGCGACGACCACGCCGTCGCGCTCGGCCAGCGCCGCCCGCGCAGCGTCGAGTTTCGCGTCGAGGCTCCATGTCATTAGCGTCTCTACCGCGCCGACGGGCAAAAGCGCGTTGTCTACCGTACTAGACGCAGACGTTGAGACCAATCATATCAATGTGTATGCTATTGCTGAGGGGAGTAAGGCGCGGCCATCCGTCTATTTGAGTAGCGAGTTAGACATCCGTTTAGGGAACCCAACAACTAGTTGATAGACGCTCAGCTGTTCCACATCGTCGCCCTCACGGAGATAAGAGCGTACTCGCTGACTAATCATTTCAACGGAGATGACGAGTACCACTATGAATAGAATCGTCGCCATCATATTCGTGAACTGAAAGGTTTGTTGCTCGATCGTTAGCGTCACTCCGAGACCACCCGCGCCGATGATACCGAGACTGACGGCGGACCGGACGTTATTCTCCAGAACAAACATTGCCCACGCGATGAACGGTCGAACCATCTGTGGAAGCATCCCGAACGTGATTATTTGAGGCTTGCCTGCGCCAGTGCTTCTGATTCCTTCGATGGGTCCGTCATCGACCTCTTCAAGCTCGTCGGTGAGTAGTCGGCCTAGTTCTCCGATAGTGTCTGTACCGAGGGCGAGCGTTGCGGTTACGGGAGTGATACCACCCAGAGGGACGTATATTATCGCCCAGACGAGTGCCGGGATGGACCGGATGATACTCATCACGCCTCGGAAGAAGAAATTGAGTGGAAACGGGGTGACCCGCTCGTTTCCGAGGATACCGAACAGCAGTGCCAGCGGCGCGCCCATAATCGTACCCGCGAGCGCAATTGCCAGCGTGATTCCAGCTTCTCCTACCAGCCCAGCTTCCTTCATGAACTGGTAGTAGCGGCCGAGATCGACGAAGGGGAGTAGGTCGAAATACAGCTTCGGCGGGAAGTACAGCGCGAGTGCCTCGACGAACTGAGGCCAGTACTCCACCCATTCTGTACTCCAGAATCCGGCTGCGTTCAATGACACGTACAGCAGTACCGCAATGCCAGCCAGTAGCGCTGATTGAGACAGCCGACGTACCAGTCGGGCACGCTTCAATTCGCTGTACCGTTGTTTGATGGCTGTATTTTCTCGACTCCCACCGAGGAATCGTCGACGTAGCCTCTCGACGAGGCGATCGCTATCAGTACTCATAATTCGACTCCGATACTGGCAGTTTCGCTCTGTGTGGATTCGTTCGAGTCGGTAGCCTCAGTTCCTTCGCGGAGTTCCTCCGTCTGGATCTCACCGTATATCTCCTTGAGAATCGAGGATGTGAGTTCCGAGCGTGAGCCAGTGAACATCACCTCACCCTCTTTCAAACCGATAAACTGCTCGCCGAACTCCCGGGCGATATTGACTTGATGGAGGCTTGCCAGCGTCGTGAGGTCGCGCTTTTTTGCAGTCTCACGAAAGTACGTCATCACCGTCTCAGCACTGGCAGGGTCCAGACTGGCGACGGGTTCGTCGGCGAGGAGGAGCGCAGGTTGTTGGACCAGCGCGCGTGCGATTCCGACGCGTTGTTGCTGGCCCCCGCTCATACGGTCCACTTTCTGGCCTGCCTCGTCGAGCAATCCGACTGTGTCCAGTGCCTCTAGTGCGAGCTCTCGATCCTCGGCAGGCTGTACATTGAGCAGGCTCCGAAGGAATCCAGTCCGATTGAATGTCCCGGTCAGAGCATTATCGTAGGCACTCAGCTCGTCGACGAGATTGTGCTGCTGAAACACCATTCCGATGTCCGATCTCGAGTTGGTGATTTTCTGACCATCGAGATATACGCTCCCCGAGGTGGGTTCGGTCAACCCGTTGAGGATCCGCAACAGCGTTGACTTGCCAGCACCGGACTCTCCGAGTAGGACGGCAAAGCTCCCGTCGGGGATTTCGAAGGAGACGTCTGACAAGGCCGTCGTGTCCCCGTATTCTTTTGTCACATCCTGCACGCGAAGACCCATGTATAGCTAGAGATCTCCCAGGTCGATGCCTAGCGTATCGATTACGTCGAGAATCGGCTGGTAATCCTCCTGACTACCCGGTGTGACTGCACTGATCGGGTTGTCCACGTCACCATCTGGTTCCCGAAGCGTGCCCTCCTGGATCGAGACGATCGCCTCTTCAATGTCGGATCGCAGCGGGTGTTCCCAGTTGCTGCGTGCGATGATAGGCGAGAAGGGAAGCGATTGCGACGCTTCGACCAGTTCCAGTTCCGTCGAACTCGACCCGACATTGTCGTCCCATCGGCCGGATTGTTCACGAACTCGATCCGGCCACTGGTCTTCCGAAATGTACTCTAGGAGAACCGCGATGTCACAGCCGACGGCGGCGAACTCGTCCCGGTTGAGGAAGTTTTCTATCGCACCAGCTTGGCCGCTCGTCCACGTGCCGTTGTAGTCGACCGGATCGCCGTACGGTGCCTCTCCGGTGTCGAGGCCGGCTTGGTGGAGCATGTAGTTGGGATACAGCGACCCGCTCGTCGAGAGCCGGTCGGCGAACACGATGCTCTCCCCTTCGAGATCAGCAAGCTCCTCGATATCGGAATCCGGGCGGGTCGCGATTCCAGCGAAATACACTGCAGCACCACCCTCCTCGACGATGCCGACGACGTCGAGTTCCTCGGGATTCGCGAGCATGACGATGTCGCTGCGCGTCAACTCGGCTTGGTCGTTGAGGAGAGATTGACCGATTCCCGAGGTGCTATCGGCGAAACTGACCTCCAGGTTCAGCCCGTCGACTTCCGAGCCGAGATACTCCTGGAACGGCTCCCACATCTCTTCAGTGTCCCCTGGAGTCTCACCCGGCGTCTCTAGGAACGTGACTGGTTCAGAGCCGTTGCTCGACGATCCGGCGGTTGAGCCGGATCCGCCGGACCCGTCCCCAGAACTACTATCAGAACCACCACCAGCACCACCCGCGCTACAGCCTGCGAGGCCGGCAGTCAGTGCTATCCCAGTACTCTGCAGGACGCGACGGCGCGTCTTATCTGGCATCACATATCGATCTGGGGGTAATTAAAAAAACAGCTTATAATTTTTATACATAGCGGTGCGGTCTGCTATGCCGTAAATTATGATACAATGGTGGTATATATCACAATTATCTTCCGAGCGATGGCGATGAGGCCGGCGCCGAGGACGATGCGGACCACGGACTCGTCGCGACTGTACGCGATGACGGTCAGGAACCCCTCGACGATGATGAACAGGAGCAGCGCCGTGTCGATGAGGCCGACGACCGTCTGCGGGTCGGTGACCCGGCCGGAGGTCCCCAGTTCGAGTATCTGGAGCCCGAAGTCGACGGCGCCGATGGCGAACAGGACGACGACCAGTCCTGCGGTTCCCAGTTCGAGTCCACGCATCACGCGCTCGAGTCGGTGGCTGATGCGTCGCTCGTCTATGGTTTCGACCTCCGGCGGCCGAACGCCGACCGCCGCTATCGGGACAGGCGCTACGGCGTCCTCCGGACATAAACCTTGTCGACCCGCAACGTTTTGCCCGACGCGGCGATATGCTCCCTCGTATGGAGTTTACGGCCATCCCGGGTGTGGGCGAGAAGACGGCGGCCGCCCTCGCCGACCTCGCTGACCCCGAACGGGCGCTGCGGGAGGGCGACGTGGCCGCACTCGCGGCGGCGCCCGGTATCTCGTCGGGCCGAGCCGCGGCCATCGCCCGCGCGGCCATCCGCCACGAACACGGCGCCGACGGTGACTTCCTCGCGACAGACCGCGCTCGCGACATCTACGAGGACATCCTCTCGCTCCTGCAGGAGCGGACGGTCACCGACTACGCCGCGCGGCGGGTGGAGACGTTCGTCCCCACCGGCGCCGAATCGCGCATCACGGAGGTGCGGTCGCTCGTCGACCGGGCGATGGACCACGATGTCGACCCCGCGGTCCTCGACGCGCTGGCGGGCGTCGAACCGCTCTCGACGCCGGCCCCGACGCGGGTGCGCGACCGCTGTCTCGCGACCACCGACGCCGAGATGTACGCCGAAGCCAGCGACGCCATCCCGGAACTCTCGGTCGAGGTCGTCGACGACGCCCGCGACCTCGCGGAACTCGCGCGCTCCTACGCGACGGTCGTCGCCCTCGACGAGGCGTTCGCGGGGGTCGATGTCGACGGCGACGTGCGCGTCCGCCCCGACGCGCTGGACCATCCCGAAGAGGTGGTGCCCGAACGACTGCTCGGCTTTTTCGCCGCGAACCGCGATAGCCTCTTGGCGGCCGCCCGCGTCCACGACGCCGCGGGGATGGATCCGCCCTGTGACCTGGCGGCGCTCCGGGACGCCCTCTCGCGTCTCGACGACGACGGCACCCCCGTCGGCGACGACGATCTCGACCGCCTGACCCGTGCCGTCGACGACCTGGACGCCGCCGTGAGCACGGCCGAATCCGTCGCCAACGACCATCTCCGCGACGCCATCCGGGAGCGCGACGTGACCATCGAGGGAACCGACTTCCTCTCGCTGGTCGAACAGGGCGCGCGGGTCGATACGCTCCTCGAACGCGAACTCGCCGACGCGTTCGACCGCGCGGTCGAGAAGGCGCACGCCCACCTCGTCGACAGCCTCGACCTGGCCGAGACGGAGGCCGACCTGGCCGCCCGGGTCTTCGGCGGCGACCCCACCTTTCCCCTGGAGCGCGACGACGACGCCGTCGCCCGCCTCCGCACCGAACTCACGGCTGCGCGCGACCGCCGCGCTGCCCGACTCAAGGCCGAGTTGGCCGACGACCTGGGGGACCTCCGCGACCCTGCCGACCGGCTGGTACGGGCGGCGCTCGAACGCGACGTTGAACTCGCGCTTGCGCGCTTCGCGTCCGACTTCGAGTGTACGCTCCCCGACATCGCAGACGATGTCACGGGCATCGCCGTCGAGGGCGGGCGCTCGCCCCTGCTCGACGTTTCCTTCGACGAGGTCGATCCTGTCGATTACGCCGTCTCCGGCGTTACCCTCCTCTCCGGCGTCAACAGCGGGGGGAAGACCTCGACGCTCGACCTGCTCGCGCTGACGGCGCTGCTCGCCCATATGGGATTGCCGGTGCCCGCCGACTCGGCCCGCGTCGAGCGCGTGGACGAACTCCACTACTACGCCAAGAGCCAGGGCACCCTCGACGCCGGCGCGTTCGAGGCGACGCTGCAGGATTTCGCCACCCTCGCGGCGGGCACCGACTCCCGTCTCGTCCTCGTCGACGAACTGGAGAGCATCACGGAACCCGGCGCGAGCGCGAAGATCATCGCAGGCATCCTCGAAGCCCTCGACGGGCAGGCCGTTACCGCCGTCTTCGTCTCCCATCTCGCGGGCGAAATCCGGGACGCCGCCGCCACCGATGTCGCCGTCGACGGGATCGAGGCCGTGGGCCTCGTGGACGGCGAACTCCAGGTGAACCGGTCGCCCGTGACGGACCACCTGGCGCGCTCGACGCCCGAACTCATCGTGGAGAAACTCGCGACGGAGTCGGACGGTCAACGGGCGGACGGCGGGGACGACTTCTACCGGCGGCTTCTGCGGAAATTCTGAAAGAAACTGCCAGTGTCGGCGACGCGCCCATCACCTTTATTTCCTAATATATTAATTTACACATGTATGACGGAGGACCATTCCGGGCTGTATGCCCGGCGAGTCGGGATCCCCCGGACGGCCGACGAAGTCCGCGGGTACTGGCTGTTCGTGGTTGGCCTTCTCGCTGGCGTCGTCGGCATCGTCCTCTTCCTGCCGAGCACGCCGGCGACGGGGCTGCGGGAGGCGAGCATCGCCCTCGGCGGCATCGGCCTGGCGCTTCTGGTCGCCGGACCGATCATCCGCCTCCCGTTGCGTCGGATGGCCACCTACACGACCCACCTCGGCCTCGCGGTCTGTCTCCTGGCTGTCGTCTGGTTCCTCCTCGCCTTCCCGGCGAACTGGAGCGTCCAGACGGGGAACACGGGCGTCATCGCGCTGTACGCGGTCGGCGTCGCCATCATCGGGATTGGCGGGATCCTCATCCCGTTGCTCACCCAGGCGACGGCGGCGACGGACGCCCGGACGGCCGGTCTGGAGGCGGAACTCGCGGCGGAACGCGAAGCGAGCGAGACCGAGGCCGAGACGGCGGCCGCGGAGCGCGACCGCCTCGAAGCCGAACTGGCCTCGCTCCGCCGGAGTCAGGCGCAGTTCGAGGTGTTCGAGGATGGATCCGGCGAGTGGCGGTGGCGACTCCGCCACCGCAACGGCAACGTCGTCGCCACGGGCGGTGAGGGCTACACGCGCAAGCACAACGCCCAGAAGGGCATGCAGAGCGTCCGCGCCAACGCGCTCGGCGCCGCGGTGCTCGATATCGAGACCGTCGCCGACGACGCGGAGGTGCCCAACCTCCCCGACTTGGCCGACGAGTCACAGGCGGCGTTCGAGGTGTACGAGGCCGAGGCCGGCGAGTACCGGTGGCGACTCGTCCACGAGAACGGCAACATCCTCGCCGACAGTGGCGAGGGCTACACCCGCCGTCGCGACGCCGAACGCGCCACCGAGAGCGTCCAGCGCAACGTCGCCCCCGCGGCGTATCTCCAGTTCGATCCCGCATCGTTCGAACTCTACCGCGACGCGGGCGGCGAGTGGCGGTGGCGACTCGTCCACAAGAACGGGAACGTCCTCGCCGACAGCGGCGAGGGCTACACCCGGCGGCGTGACGCGCGCCGGGCCGCCGACAGCGTCCGCGAGGGCGCCGGCGACGCCTCGATCGAGGAACAGGACTGATACTGATGGCTGTAAGTCGTGGAACGGTTCGGCACCTCGGGGTGCGAATCGTTCCCTACAGTTACAGCCGACAGTACGACGACCAACCCAGCAATCAACACCAAACATGAGTCAAACATTCGAAATCTTCGAGGACAAGGCGGGCGAGTACCGATGGCGACTCGTCGCATCGAACGGCGAAATCATCGCGGACAGCGGCGAAGGCTACGCGTCGAAAGACGGCGCGCGGCAAGCGGTCGAACGCATCCAGTCGTACGCGCCGAACGCCGACGTCCTCGATGTCGGCTACGCGGCCTTCGAAGTGTACGAGGACAACGCGGGCGAGTGGCGGTGGCGACTCCGCCACCGCAACGGCAACATCCTCGGCGACAGCGGCGAGGGCTACGACTCCCGAAGCGGGGCCCACGACGCCATTGAGAGCGTGAAGCGCAACGCGCCCGGTGCCGAGACGGAAGAGTAGCGCCGCCGCGCGCTCCGGTTTTTTCGCCCCGCGACAATCCTTAAGTGGTCACACGGGCGAGGTGAAAGTGATGACAGAGGACCCCGACGAGGGGATGCTGTCGTGGGACGAGTCCGTCTTTCGGGACGAACACGTCTTCGAAATCGACTACGTTCCCGAGACGTTCGACCACCGCGAGACACAGCTCGAGAGCCTGAAATACGCGCTTCGTCCCGCGGTGCGTGGCTCTCGTCCGCTCAACACGATGGTTCGCGGACCACCGGGGACGGGCAAGACCACGGCGGTGTTGAAACTGTTCGGCGAACTGTCGGGCCAGCCCGGGGTGCGGACCGTCCGCGTCAACTGCCAGCTCGACTCGACGCGCTACGCCGTCTTCTCGCGGGTGTTCGAGCACGTCTTCGACTACGAACCCCCCTCCTCGGGCATCTCGTTCAAGAAACTGTTCGGCCAGATCACGGACCGTCTGGTCGACGACGACGAGGTGCTGGTGGTCGCGCTCGACGACGTGAACTACCTGTTCTACGAGAACGAGGCGTCCGATACGCTCTACTCCCTGCTGCGCGCTCACGAGGGGAACGCGGGCGCCCGTATCGGGGTGATCGTCGTCTCCTCGGACCTGAACCTCGACATCCTGGACGAACTCGACGGGCGAGTGCAGAGCGTCTTCCGCCCCGAGGACGTGTACTTCCCGGTGTACGACGCCGACGAGATCGTCGACATCCTGCAAGAGCGCGTCGACCGCGGGTTCCACGACGGCGTCATCGGCCCGCAGGAACTCGACCGCGTGGCTGAACTCACCGCCGAGAGCGGCGACCTCCGGGTCGGCATCGACCTGTTGCGGCGGGCGGGACTCAACGCCGAGATGCGCGCCAGCAAGACCATCAGCACCGACGACGTCGAGGAGGCCTACGACAAGTCGAAATACGTCCACCTCTCCCGGTGTCTGCGCGAGCTCTCGGAGTCGGAACGCGCCCTGGTCGAGACCATCGCCGACCACGACGGCGAACAGGCCGGCACGGTGTACGAGGCGTTCCACGAGGCGACGGACCTGGGCTATACGCGCTACGCCGAGATCATCAACAAACTCGACCAGCTCGGCGTGATCGAAGCCGACTACGCCGATGTCGAGGGACGGGGACGGTCGCGGTCGCTCACCCTCTCCTACGACACCGAGGCCGTCCGCGACCGGCTGTAACCCGTTTTTTCTCACGCGGTTGGCACGGAAACGAGGCGGAACACCTTTACTCGCCGAACTCTGTGCAGTGGTGACTCATGCCACGACAGACGTTCACACGCCGGCGGTGGCTCGCCGCCATCGTCGGCGGTGTGACCGCGGGGTGTGGCGGGCGCTCCGCGACGGCGGACGCGACGTCGTCGCCACGAGCCGCGACGACAGAGCCACCGGTCACGACCACGGCGTCATCCGACCCCGTCGGCGCGCAGGACGCGAACCCCTCGTTCGAGCAAGGATCGGGCGCCTGCTCGCTGGGCGCCGCATCCATCGCCGACGGGACGTGGCCGATGACCCACCGTGATCCGTCGGGGACCAACGCCGCGCCCGCGGTCAACGGTCCCACGGCGTTTCCGCTCAACGAACGGTGGACGATGTCGGCACTCGATGCCCAGGTCACCTTCCCCGTAGCCGACGACCAGTTCGTCTACCTCGTCGCCGCGGACGCCGACGCCGACCCGAGCGTGCCGCAGTCGGCCGTGCTGTGTCACGACCCTCGACTCACGGGGGAGATCCAGTGGCGCCACCGAATCGATGCGACGCCGATCGGTCCCCCCGTCGTCGCCGGATCGGCGGTGTACGTCCCGTTCGGCACCCAGGACGACGCCCGCATCGTCGCCATCGACCGCGCGGAGGGGTCGCTGGTGACCACGTACGATCTACCCGGGCGGTTCGTCGGCGAACTGGCCAGCGCGGGGCCGAGTCTAATGATCCCCACTCAGCAAGCGTACCGCGTCGTCGACGCCCGGACGGGCGACCACTGCTGGTCGTTCACGCCGAACCGGGTTCGGGAGGCGGATCGCCGGGACCGTAACATCCGCGCGGCCGCCGTCGGCGACGGCGTCGCGTACGTCGGCACGGGCTATCCGGACGGCGACCAGGCGACCGAGAGCGGCCACCTGTACGCTGTCGACCCGTCGGTCGGCGGCGTTCGGTGGCAGGCGTCGCTCGACGGCCCCGTCGGTCGACTCGCCGTCTCGGACGGCGTCGTCGTCGCCACGACCGGGCACGGACTCGTGGGGTTCGGCGCCGAGACCGGCGAGCGCCGCTGGAGCGCGCCCGCTGAGGCCGGCGTCCGCCCGGCCACGCTCGCGGTGGCCGACGGCACCGCCGTCTACGGCACGCGGCGCACGCTTCACGGCCTCGATACGGCGTCGGGGACGGAACGCTGGTCGTTGCCCTTCGGCGTCCACGGCGACGTGATATTCGTCGGCGACGTCCTCTTCGGCGTCGGCCGGAGCGATCCGACGACGAACCGACTCTCGCTGGCCGCCGTCGACGCCGCAAGCGGGACCCAGCGCTGGCGACAGGAGATATACGACCCGATCGTGGACGTGATGGCTGCCAACGGCTATCTCTACGCCATCACGACTGACGGTAGCCTGTTCGCGTTCGGTAGCGTGTGAACGTGGTGCTCGGGTGGCCGTGACCCCGTCACCGACCGGGTCGTTTTTGCCCGCCGCCCACGCAGGCGTGGCCATGAAGACGCCCGGCGGTTCGGACGCGGCGAAGCGTCGCGCGGGGGAACACGCCGCCGCCCTCGTCACCGACGGCGACACGGTTGGCCTCGGGACGGGCAGTACCGCCGCCCACGCCATCCGTGCGCTGGGGCGGGCGGTCGACGACGGCCTCGACGTTCAGGGAGTCGCGACCTCCTACGCGTCGCGGGATCTGGCCCGCGAGGTCGGCATCCCGGTCGTCGCCCTGGACGCCGTCGACCGGATCGACATCGCCATCGACGGCGCCGATCAGGTCAGCGACGACCTGGCGTTGATCAAAGGCGGCGGCGCGGCTCACGCCCGCGAAAAGGTGATCGACACCGCAGCGGAGCGGTTCGTCGTCGTCGTCGACCCCTCCAAGGAGTCGGCGGCGCTGGATCGGTCGGTCCCGGTCGAGGTGTTACCGGACGCCCGGTCGACGGTGATCCGAGCGCTGCGCGCGCTCGACGGCGAGCCGACGGTTCGGGCGGCCGAGCGGAAGGACGGCCCCGTCGTGACCGACAACGGGAACCTCGTCGTCGACTGCGCGTTCGGGCCGATCACCGATCCGGCCGCCCTGGCGACCGACCTGTCGGCGATCCCGGGCGTCGTCGAACACGGGTTGTTCGTCGGTCTCGCCGACGAGGTACACGTCGGTCACGAGGACGGCGTTACAGTTCGCACGGCGGAGCGTCACGACTGACGGGCGTCGCCCCTGGCAAAAAAGTCGCGAAGCGGGTCTGAACCGCCGAATTAGAGGTCGCGCGGCTGGACCGTCTTCCGATCGTTCTGTTCGGCGCGCCGGGCGGCGTCGGCGAGCAGTTCTTCGACTTCCTCGTCGAGGGCTTCGTAGAAGTCCGAAGCAACGTTTTTGTCCTCGAACGCTTCCTTGACGGCGGCTTTGACAATAAGGTCTGCCATACGGACTACACATGCCTGGCCTTATTAATAAGATTTCCCAAATCGGCCGCACATACCCCTACAGGGCCGTTCTCGCGCATTTTGTTCCACGTATATAATATAATCGGCCGTGACGCCGGGATGCCGAGCGGCCTGCCCCGCCTGCGTGACGCCGCCATCGACGCCGAACCGACACCTACGAGTGGCTCACGGCCGGACAGCCGGTATGCGCGACATTCTCGATGCGGTGGCGCGGGGCGACCTCTCGCCGTCGGAGGCGGAGGCCCGGCTCGCCGGCTACGCCACGACGGGGGCAGGGCGGTTCGACGCGGCGCGCGAGCAGCGCCGGGGGATTCCCGAGGCGGTGCTCGCCGAGGGCAAGACGCCCGCGGAGGTGGTGGCGTTGGCCGACGCGGCGCTGGAGACGACGGGCCGCGTGCTGATCACGCGGGCCGACGACGCCACCGTCGCGGCCGTCACCGAGGGTCTTCCCGACGACGTGACCGTCGATCACCGCGAACGCGCCCGGGCGCTCGTGGCGCAGCTGCCCGACTTCGAGCCACCGTCGCTCGACGCGACGGTCGCCATCGTCACCGGCGGCACCTCGGACGCAGCGGCGGCAGGAGAGGCGGCCGTCCTCGCCCGAGCGATCGGCGCGACGGTCGACCGCGTCGACGATGTCGGCGTGGCCCACCTCGGGCGCGTCCTCGATCATCTCGAAACCCTCCGCGCGGCCGACGCGGCCATCGTCGCCGCCGGCCGCGAGGGAGCGCTCCCGACCGTCGTCGCCGGACTCGTCGACACGCCCGTCATCGGCCTCCCCGTCTCGACCGGCTACGGCTTCGGCGGCGACGGCGAGGCGGCGCTCGCCGGCATGCTCCAGTCGTGTACGGTGCTCTCGGTCGTCAACGTCGACAACGGGTTCAGCGCCGGTGCGCAGGCGGGCCTGATCGCTCGAGCTGTCGACGCTTCACGCTCCGAATAGAACGATATCTCCGGCTTTCCGCTCCGTTTCTGGACGTTCGTTTCCATCCCCCCGCCAGCGCAGCAGCCATTTACGCGTGTGAGACCATCGGCCGCGCGATGGTCGACGCGCGATGCCGGCACCGGTGGTAGCCGGCGTCATCATGGCACGTTGCGATCACTGCGGTCGCCCGTCTCGGAGCGCTTCGCGCGGGTGTTCGCCGACGCGAGTGGGCGACTCCTCGTCTGTCCAAGCTGCTCGGCGACCGCCGGTATCGCCGAAGTCCCCAGACGCCGCGCCCCGAACGCGTGACGCCGCAGCGCCGTTCGATCACCACGCGAAGCCGCCGTCCACGCCCGCCGCGTGACCCCACCGATACCGCGGCCAGTCCCCAACGCGATCGGCGCGTGTGGAACGCTTATCCGCCCGGGACTCCCCCACCCCACCAATGCACTACGTCTACATCCTCGAATGTCGCGACGGTACCTACTACACGGGCTATACGACCGACGTCGAGCGACGCGTGGCGGAACACGACGCCGGCGAGGGGGCGAAATACACCCGCGGGCGGACCCCGGTCGAACTCCGCTACACCGAACGCTACGAGACTCGTTCGGCGGCGATGAGCCGGGAACACGAGATCAAATCCCTCTCGCGACGGGCCAAAGAACGACTCGTCGCCGACGCGGAGACGAACGCCGACGACGCGTAGCCCTCCGTGTCGACGAGTCACAGACGGTTGATCTGTCGCACTTCCGTGGCGCCACACGCTGTACACGACGGGTCCTCCGCGTCCACGACCGCCTCGAACGTCTCGCCACACGCGTCACACCGGTAGACAGCGCGCTCGCCGGCGGTGAACATCTGTTTGAGGGTCTTGACGAGTGGCATGGTCTCACCCCACAGCGGCGATACTATAATGATCGATAATACTGTTTCGCTCGTGCCCCGGAACTGGACGTTCGTTCACGTCGTCGGACCGGGGACCACGACGCCTTTTTGACGGCCGCCCGGGAGGGTAGCGTATGGACGACGCCATCTCCTTTGGTACCGACGGGTGGCGCGCCCGCCTGGAGACGTTTACCGACGACCGCGTGCGGATGGTCGGCCAGGCGGTCGCGGACTATCTCGACGACGCGGGGCGCGACGCTCCGGTCGCCGTCGGCTACGACGCCCGGGAAACCTCGGAGGGATTCGCCGAATCGCTGGCCGACGTGCTCGCGGCCAACGGCTTCGACGTGCTCCTTCCACAGCGTGACTGTCCGACGCCCGTGGTCGCGTGGGCCGTCGTCGACCGTGACCTCGCGGGCGCGTTGATGGTCACCGCCTCGCACAACCCGCCCGAGTACAACGGCGTGAAGTTCATCCCCGACGACGGCGCGCCGGCGCTGCCCGCGGTGACGGACGCCATCGAGGCCCGCCTCGCCGAACCGCGTGACGACGGCCCGCGCGGATCGACCGACCGAGTCGATCTCGTCGACGCCCACGCCGCCCAGGCCCGGTCGGTGACCGACGCCGACTGCTCCGGGCTGACCGTCGTCTACGACGCCATCCACGGCAGTGGGCGCGGAGTCACCGACGCACTCCTCGAGGGCGCGGGCGCGACGGTGATCCGCCGGCGGTGTGAACGCGACGCCGACTTCGGGGGCGTCAGCCCCGAACCCAGCGCGGACAACCTCGGTGGCCTCGTCGACGCCGTCGAAACCCACGACGCCGACCTGGGCATCGCGAACGATGGCGACGCCGACCGCATCGCCGTCGTCACACCCGAACGGGGCTTCCTCGACGAGAACCTGTTTTTCGCCGCCGTCTACGACGCACTGCTCGAGGATCGGTCGGGACCGGCCGTCCGCACCGTCTCCACCACCTTCCTCATCGACCGCATCGCCGAGGCCCGCGGCGAGGACGTGTTCGAGACGGCGGTCGGCTTCAAGTGGGTCGCCCAAGCCATGGTCGACCACGACGCCCTGATGGGCGGCGAGGAGTCGGGCGGGTTCACCGTCCGCGGCCACATCCCCCAGAAGGACGGCGTCACGATGGCGCTGTTGGCGGCCGATGTCGCGGCCGCGGAACCGATGGACCACCGGGTCGACCGCCTGCTCGACACCCACGGCGACATCGTCGCGGACAAGGTGAGCGTCGACTGCCCCGACGACCGCAAGGCGGGAGTCATCGCGTCGCTCGGGGACGCCATCCCCGACCGTCTCGCCGGCCACGCCGTCGAGGATGTGGTCACCGTCGACGGGTTCAAACTCCTCCTCGATGACGGGTCGTGGGTGCTGGTCCGCCCCAGCGGCACCGAGCCGAAACTGCGCGTCTACGCCGAGGCCGGGAGTCGTGCCCGCGTCGACGAACTGCTCGACGCGGGGCGGGACCTGGTCGAGGCCCACCTGTGAAGTCGAAGCGGTCATAGTCCTCCAAACGGACTCTCTAGCCATGTCTGAGCGCCGCGTGCGCGTGATCGTCTCGGAGGTGGTCGCGTGAGCAGCGCCTACGGCCCGCTGACGCGGCTCCGACGCCGCCTCGCGACCGAGACGGCCGCCATCCGCTGGTGGTGTCTCGTGCTCGCCGCCGAAATCGCCGTCGTCACGGCGTATCTCGCGACGACCGATGTCGTCGTCACGGAACCGCGCTACGTCGTCTACCCCTTCGTCTGGATCAACGTCGGGGTGTGGGCGATGCTCCGCACCGACACGCCGTCGGTCGACCGCCGACAGCGGACCGTCGCCGTCGCGATTGCGGGCGCGTATCTCGGCCTCCTGTTCTGGGCAGGGGGCGTCCTCCTCGTGGGTCTCGACCCGCTTCCCGGCGGCGCCGTGTCGTCGATTCACTGGAACGTTCCCGGCTGGGGGCCCGCCGTCGTCTACGGGACGCCACACCTCCGCCTCTCGCTCGTCCCGTTCAAGGTCGTCGGCTACGTCGCGATGACGTATCTCGTCTACGCGCGCCTGCTCGACGCGACGCGGGCGGTCCTGTCCGGCGCCCTCGGCCTCGTCTCCTGTGTCGGCTGTACGTTCTCCATCATCCTCCCGCTGCTCGGTGCGACGACGCTGTTCGGATCGACGCTCACCGGCCTCGCGTGGGATCTCTCGACGCTCGTCTTCCTGCTCACGGTGGCCCTGCTCTACTGGGCCGACGAGGTGAGCGTCGCCTGCTCGCGTCGCCTGCGCGGTTAGGGGTCACGTCGTTCGCGCTGTCCGTGGAGGCGGTCCCCGTCGCCCTCCGCCTCGATATCGAACCCCAGCGACTCGTAGAAGGGTCGCACACCGGGGTCGAAGTCGGCGGTGAGCGTCTCCTGTCGGTCGAGCGCCGCCATCACGAGCGCGGTGCCGATACCCTGACTGCGGCGGCGTCGCCGCACCGCAACCGCCGTTACGTGGCCGTCGTCGTGGACGAGTGCGCCGACCACGCTTCCGTCGGCCGTCGCCACCAGTACCTCGCCGTCGTCGATGCGCGCCCGCACCGTCTCGCCGTCGGCCGCCAGCACCGCGCCGTCGACGACGCGCATCACGTCGAGATGGTCGTCGTCGTCGGCGGGACGGACGGTGACGCCGGCCGCGTCGCTGCCGCCCTTGACCAGACGGAGGACGCGCACCTCGTCCGTCTCGGCGCCGATCCGTCGGTCCTCGGGTACTGGCGATCCGTCGACGATGACCGCCGCCTCGTGGGCGCTGAATCCCAGGGCCGTGAGCAGGTCGCCGTAGGTGGCCTCGGCGTCGAGGGAAACTTCCTCGACGCCCTCCCCGACCACCTCGGTGCGTACCGTCGGCATGGACGGATGAAGGGGGTGGATCGCCCTGAACGTTCGGGTCCCGTCTCGGGGAGTTTATGTGCGGACCACCCCCTATATTCGGTATGAGCGAGGACGAGGGGTCGTCCGCGGGACGCGAGATATGGATCGAGAAGTATCGCCCGCAGACCCTCGACGACGTGAAGGGACAGGAGGACATCGTCGACCGCCTGCAGAGCTACATCGAGCGCGACGACCTGCCGCACCTTTTATTTTCAGGGCCTGCAGGCGTGGGAAAAACCACTTGTTCCACGGCTATCGCCCGTGAAATGTACGGCGACGACTGGCGGGGCAACTTCCTCGAACTCAACGCCTCCGACGAGCGCGGCATCGACGTAGTGCGCGACCGGATCAAGAACTTCGCCCGGTCCGCGTTCGGCGGCTACGACTACCGCATTATATTTCTCGACGAGGCAGACTCGTTGTGCGTGCCGCCAGGGACCGAGGTGGTTACGGGATATCCATCGAAACCGGAAGTGAAGCCGATCGAGGAGGTGAAACGGGACGGTGAGCCGATCCCATCTGTCGATTTCGAGACGAACGAGATACAGTCCGACAAGGGAACACTCGTGGATTCCGGTGTTGCGGACTTCTTCGAAATCGAACTGGAGGATGGACGGACGATTCTGGCAAGCCTGACCCACCCGTTCTTCGTCGTCGACGAGAACGGGGTCCTCGTTGAAAAAGAACTCTGGGAACTCTCCCCCGGTGACGAGATCGCGGATTTCAAAGATGATATCGGTGTGTCGCAGTGTGACATCTGCGACGCCTGGACTGCAGGTCAGTTCTGTTCCGTCGACTGCAAGAATGAGGGACACAGCCGCGAGATGCGCGGCGAGAAGAATCCGATGCACGGGACAACGTGGTCGGATGAGCGGCGAAGCAAGATCGTCGAGAAACTCTCGGATGGGCGGTTTGCAGGCGAAGACAATCCGAACTACGGCGGAGAGTTCCACGGAGTCAACGCCTGGGAGATGGACGAGGAGACGGTCGAGCGGGTCCGTGAAACGATCAGCGAGATGCGGTCCGGAACTCCGTGGGAGGAGTGGGTCGTCGACGCCGACCCCGACAGAGTGAAAGAAGACATCGGGACCGCTTCGGCCGAATGGTGGGCCGCTCTGGACGACGATGAGAAGGCAGCTATCATCGAAAAGAGCGTCGAGAACTGTGACTATCCCGTCTGTGATATCAGTGGCGACAACAATCCGATGCGCGACCCCGAAGTCGCACAGAAAGTTTCGGATGCTCTAAAAGGCCACGAGCCGACCGGTGGCAACGTCAGACACAGCGAGGAACTCGGCCACCTCGTTCGGTCAGACTGGGAGTACGAAGTCGGGAAGGCGTTACAGGACGCGGATATCGAATACGAGTACGAACCGTCGTTCGAACTCTCCGACTCGGTGTACCACCCCGACTTCTTGCTCGGCGATACGGTAATCGAAGTCAAAGGAGTCGCCGCACTGTGGGGACAGACGGAGAAGGTAGAAGAGTTCCTGGAAACGTACGGTGACGAATACACCTTCGTCGTCATCGGTGACGGTGACCTCCCCCATCACGAACACTCCGAGCGATCGGAGTTCGAGCCCTCAGTCCTTTCGGACGGTGGCAAACAAGCGGTTCGAACCGTGGGCATCAACCGCATCGGGTACAGCCACCGCGGGAAAGCCTACAACATCAGCATGGAGGGGACGCCGAACTTCATGCTCGCTAACGGGATTCTGACCCACAACACTTCGGACGCCCAGTCAGCGCTCCGACGCACGATGGAGCAGTTCTCCGACAACACCCGCTTCATCCTCTCGTGTAACTACTCGAGTCGCATCATCGACCCGATCCAGTCGCGGTGTGCCGTCTTCCGATTCTCGCCGCTGTCCGACGACGCCATCGCGGCGCAGGTTCGGGAGATCGCCGAAACCGAGGGCATCGAGATGACCGACGACGGCCTCGACGCCCTCGTGTACGCCGCCGGTGGCGACATGCGGCGGGCGATCAACACGCTTCAGGCGGCCGCGACGACGGGCGACACCGTCGACGACGAGGCGGTGTACATGGTCACCAGCACCGCCCGCCCTGAGGAGGTCGAGTCGATGGTCGAGGCCGCCATCGAAGGCGACTTCCAGCGGGCGCGGTCGACGCTCGAGACGCTCTTGGTCGACTCCGGGATGGCCGGCGGCGATGTCATCGACCAGCTCCACCGCTCGGCCTGGGAGTTCGACATCGACGAGCGCCGCACCGTCCGCCTGATGGAACGCCTCGGCGAGGCCGACTACCGCATCACGGAGGGCGCGAACGAGCGGGTCCAACTCGAGGCGATGCTGGCGGCGCTGGCGCTCGCGGACGACTAGCCTCGCGGCGCGAGACACCCGTTCCCGGAACTGTTTTAGGCGGAGACGGGCCAACTGGGTGTAATGAGCGAACTCGAAGACGCCTATCGCCTCGATTACTTCGAGGAAGAGGGGTTCACCCGCCTGGAGTGTGCCTCGTGTGGCGTGCATTTCTGGGCGCGCGACGCGGAGCGTGACACCTGCGGGGAACCACCCTGTGACGACTACTCGTTCATCGGCAACCCCGGGTTCGACGAGTCCTACACGCTCGAGGAGATGCGCGAGGCCTTTCTCTCCTTTTTCGAGGACCACGGCCACGAGCGCATCGACCCCTATCCCGTCGCGGCGAACCGCTGGCGCGACGACGTGTTGCTGACCCAGGCCTCCATCTACGACTTCCAGCCCCTGGTCACGTCGGGCGAGACGCCGCCGCCGGCGAACCCGCTCACCATCTCCCAGCCCTGCATTCGGATGCAGGACATCGACAACGTGGGCAAGACGGGCCGGCACACGATGGCCTTCGAGATGATGGCCCACCACGCCTTCAACGCCCGCGAGGACGCCGAGGGCGACTACGCCTACGAGGGCGAGGTCTACTGGAAAGACGAGACGGTCGAATACTGCGACGACTTCTTCGAACACATGGGTGCCGACCCCGAAGAGATCACGTACATCGAGGATCCGTGGGTCGGCGGCGGCAACGCCGGCCCCGCCTTCGAGGTCATCTACCGCGGCCTCGAACTCGCCACGCTCGTCTTCATGTCGATGGAGCAGGACCCCGAGGGCGAGTACGAGATGAAAGACGGCAACCGCTACAGCCCGATGGACACCTACATCGTCGACACGGGCTACGGGCTGGAGCGGTGGACGTGGATGAGTCAGGGCACCTCGACGGTGTACGAGGCCGTCTACCCCGAGATGATCGACTTCCTCACGGAGTACGCGGGAATCGATCATACGGAGGAGGAACAACAGCTCATCCGCGAGGCCGCCCGCCTCTCGGGTTATCTCGACATCGACGAAGTCGAGGACCTCGCCTCCGCCCGCGCGGCGGTGGCCGACGAACTCGGCGTCTCCGCCGACGAACTCGCCGACCTGCTCGAACCCCTGGAAGACATCTACGCCATCGCCGACCACTGCCGGACGCTCGCGTACATGCTCGGCGACGGTATCGTCCCCTCGAACGTCGGCACGGGCTATCTCGCCCGGATGGTGCTTCGGCGCACGAAGCGCCTGGTCGATTCGCTGGGTATCGACGCCCCGCTCGACGAACTCGTGGACATGCAGGCCGAACGCCTGGGGTACGCCAACCGCGACACCATTCGCGACATGGTGCGGACCGAGGAGCGCAAGTACAAGGAGACGCTCGAACGCGGTACTCGCAAGGTCGAGAGCATCGCCGAGGAGTACGCCGAGGCCGGCGACCCCATCCCGCGGGAGACGCTGATCGAACTCTACGACTCCCACGGGCTCCAGCCGGACATGGTCGCGGACATCGCTGCGGAGTTCGGCGCCGAGGTGGACGTCCCCGACGACTTCTACGGGCTGGTCGCGGAGCGCCACGAGACGGGCGGCGGCCCGGAGGCGGCGACCAGTCGCGACGAGCGCCTCGACGACATCCCCGACACCGACCGCCTGTTCTACGACGACCAGGAGCGCACGGAGTTCGAAGCGGTCGTCCTCGACGTCTTCGAGCGCGACGACGGTTACGACGTGGTGCTCGACCAGACCATGTTCTACCCCGAGGGCGGGGGCCAGCCGGCCGACCGTGGCGTCCTCTCGACGGACGAGACGACCGTCGAGGTCACCGACGTCCAGCGCCGTGACGGCGTGATCCTCCACCGCACGGACGAGAACCCCGGAAAGGGCGAGTTCGTCCGTGGCCGGATCGACGCCGACCGGCGCTTCAGCCTGATGCGTCACCACACGGCCACCCACGTCGTCGGCTACGCCGCCCGCGAAGTGCTCGGCGAACACGTCCGGCAGGCGGGCGCCCAGAAGGGCACGGAGCAGGCGCGCCTCGACGTGCGGCATTTCCAGCGCATCACCCGCGAGGAGGTCAAAGCGATCGAACGCGTCGCCAACGAGGTCGTGATGGACAACCAGCAGGTCACTCAGGCGTGGGCTGACCGGCACGAAGCCGAGTCCGAGCACGGCTTCGACCTCTATCAGGGCGGCGTCCCGCCGGGCCAGACCATCCGCCTCATTCAGGTCGACGAGGACGTCCAGGCGTGTGGCGGCACCCACGTTTCCCGGACGGGTGACATCGGCGCGATCAAGATCATCACGACCGAACCCGTTCAGGACGGCGTCGAACGCATCGTCTTCGCGGCCGGCGACGCCGCCATCGAGGCGACCCAGCGCACGGAGGACGCCCTCTACGACGCCGCCGACGTCCTCGATGTCTCCCCCGAGGACGTGCCGGAGACGGCCGAGCGCTTCTTCGAGGAGTGGAAGGAACGAGGTAAACAGATCGACCGCCTCAAGGAGGAACTCGCCGAAGTGCGGGCGTCGGCCGCCGAAGGCGAGGAAGTCGACATCGGCGGCATCACCGCGGTCATCCGGCGAATGGACGCCGACGCCGACGAACTGCGCGCGACGGCGAACGCCATCGTCGACGACGGCGCCGTCGCAGTCCTCGGAAGCGGCGCTGGCGACAGCGCCCAGTTCGTCGTCGGCGTCCCGGACGACATCGGCGTCAACGCCGGCGAAATCGTGGGGCAACTCGCCAGCCGCGTCGGCGGTGGCGGCGGCGGACCGCCCGACTTCGCCCAGGGTGGCGGTCCCGATGTCGACGCCCTCGACGAAGCGCTCGACGAGGCGCCCGACATCATCCGGGCGATGCAGAACGCCTGACTGACCGCCGGCTTCGCTCTCGGTCGGCGCGCCGATACGAACGATTGTAAGGCACTCGCGACCCAACCCGCGCCCATGCCCACCGCATCGAACGGCCCGGTGTCCCTGTATTACGAGACGGATGGCGACGGCGAGACGGTGGTGTTCCTCGGCGACGTGGGGTACGGCGCCTGGCAGTGGGGGTGGCAACACGGGGCGCTGGCCGGGCCGTTCGAGACGCTCGTGACGGACCTGCGGGGGACCGGCCGATCCGACGCGCCGCCGGGTCCGTACGCCGTCGACGACATGGTCGCCGATGTCCAGGCCGTCCTCAAGGACCACGGCGCCCGAGCTGTCCACGTCGTCGGCGCCGGGCTGGGCGGGATGGTCGCGCTCGAACTCGCGCGCGTCTCGTCGCGGCCGCGCTCGCTCGGCCTTCTCGGGACGGCCGCCGCCGGCGCCGGCCTGTCGCTCGATCCGCTGTTCGGCGACCCGGCCGACGCCGACACGCTACGGTCGTCGCTCGCGGCCGCGTTCTCGCGGGAATTTCTGGACGCCCACCCCGATGTCGCCGAGCGCATCGTCGAGTGGCGTACCGCGGAGGACGCCGCGCCCGACGCCTGGGCGGCCCAGACCGCCGCCGTCGAGGCGTTCGACATCTCGGATCGGCTGTACGAGGTCGACTGTCCCGCGCTGGTCGCCCACGGCCGCGACGACGCCGTCTGGCCGGTCGAGCGCGGCCGCCGCCTCGCGGAGGGGCTTCCCCGCGGCGAGTTCGCGGGGTTCGACGCGGGCCACCTCGTCGGCATCGAGCAGGCCCGCGCGGTCAACGACGAACTGTTCGGCCTCTTCGAGGGCGTAAGAGACTAACTTCTCGACCGCTTCAGACCAGACGATGAGTCGACCGCGGCTTGCGCTCCTGGACGCGTCACACGGGACCGCCCACACGCGACGCAACTTCCGGCGCGAACTGGACGCCGACCTCGTAGAGTTCGACGTAACGGATGGCACCCGCCCGCCGACGTTCGAGTACGACGGCGTCGTCGTCACCGGGTCGCGCTCCTCGGTGTACTGGGACGAGCCCTGGATCGACGCCCTGACCGACTGGGTCGCCGACGCCACCGACCGCGGCGTGCCGGTCCTCGGCGTCTGCTACGGCCACCAGGTGCTCGCCGAGGCCCTCGGCGGCCGGGTCGAGGCGATGGACGACATCGAACTCGGCTACCGCGAGGTTCGCCATACGGGCGATCAGCTCTTTGCGGGCATCGACTCTCCGTTCCTCGCCTTCGAGACGCATTCGGATCGAGTGGTCGACCTGCCCGCCGGCGCGACGCGCATCGCGGAGAACGACCGCGGCATCCAGGCGTTCCGCCACGGCGACTGCTGGGGCGTGCAGTTCCACCCCGAGTACGACCAGGCGAGCGCCGAGCGCATCACGCGGGGGAAAGACCTCCCCGCCGAGCGCATCGAGCGCGTGCTCGACGGGATCACCGACGACAACTACGCGGCCGCCTGCCGGACCAAGCGTCTCTTCGACAACTTCACGGCGCACGTTCGACGCCGAGAGCCAAGCCTCTCTGCCCACCAACCGTTTTGAACGCCGCTCCCGGAGTGGCGGTATGGCCCACGATCTGACGATCGACGAGAAACGGGTGTACGCCGACCGGATGGGGGCGGTCGAAGTGCTGGTCGCCGCCGAACAGGGGGTCGTCGTCGCGTCGCTCTCGGACGACCGCGTCGGCGAGTTCTCCCTCGATCACCGGACGACCGCTCGCGACGTCGTCGCCGACGGCACGCGCCGCGCCGTCGCCACCGACGAGGACGTCCTCGTCGGCGACTACAGCGCGACAGGCTTCGGCGCCGCCGTCGCCGTCGGTTTCGACGGCCCTGGCGGTGACTTGCTGGCGGCCGGTCCGGATGGCCGCGTGGCCCGTCTCGACGACGGGTGGACGACGGTCGGACACGTCGACGACCCGCGCGCCATCGACGCCGGCATGGTCGCCGCCGCCGACGGCGTCTGGACCGTCGACGACGGCCTGCGCAACGTCGGCCTCGCGGACGTGCGCGACGTGCACGGCCGCGGCCTCCCCCTCGCGGCGACTGGGGACGGCCTCTACCGGTTGGGTAACGGCTGGATGGACGAACTCGACGGCGCCGCCGACGTGGTGAGCGCCGACGACGCCGACGATCGCGCCCACGCCGTGAGTGATGGAACCCTGTTCGCTCGCGACGCCGTCGCGTCGTGGACGCCGGTCGACCTCCCCGCGGATGCGCCGCCGGTCGACGTGGGCTACACCGACGCGGCGACGGTGGCGGTAACGGAAGGGGGAACGCTCCTGACCGACGCGGGTGACGGCTGGCGCACGCGGGAACTGGGCGTCACGGGCGTCACGGGCCTCGCCGTCCAGTCGTAGGCGGGGCGCGGACGGACGGAAACCGTTTTCGGGGCGGGCGTCGACCCACGCAGTATGATCGTCCCCGGTTCGAACTCGCAGGCGCTCGCGGCGGCGCTGGCCGCCGAGACGGGGGAGTCGCTCGCGGCCGTCAGCTACGAGCAGTTCCCCGACGGTGAACGGATGGCGTCGGTGCCCGGCGTCGACGAGCGCGTCGACCGAGCCGTCGTCGTCGCGTCGACGACCACCGACGGCGCCCACGTCGAACTCCTGCAGTTACAGGACGCCGCGCGCGAGGCGGGCGCGAACGAGGTGGTGACCGTCCTGCCCTACATGGGCTACGGGCGACAGGAACGCGCGTTCGAGGCAGGCCAACCCGTCTCCGCCCGCGCCGTCGCTCGCGCCATCTCGACCGGCACCGACCGGGTGATCCTCGTCACACCTCACGAGGCGTCGGTGACGGACTTCTTCGACGTGCCCTGTGCCATCGTCGAGGCGGCGCCGCGCCTGGCTCGACCACTTCCCGCGGATCTGACCGACCCGCTCTTTCTCTCGCCCGACGAAGGCGCCATCGACCTCGCCGAGTCCGTGCGCGACACCTACGGCCGGGGCGACGTGGACTACTTCGAGAAGGTGCGTCACTCGGGCACTGAGGTCGAGATCATGCCGAGCGACGCCGCCGTCGACGGCCGCGACGTGGTCGTCGCCGACGACATCGTCGCCACCGGGTCCACGATGAGCGAATCCATCGGTGTCCTGAACGACCGCGACGCAGCGGGCGTCTACGTGACCTGCGTCCATCCGCTGTTCGCGCGCAACGCCCGGACGAAACTCGAACGCGCCGGCGTAACGGACATCTACGCCACCGACACCATCGAGCGCGACGTGACGGCCGTCTCCGTCGCGCCGGTCATCGCCGACGCGCTGTAAGGTATGTCCGACGCTGCTCCCGATCCCACACCGCCCACCGCCGACGACACCCTCGTTCTCGACGTCGACTGCCAGCAGTGTCCCGCCCTCGTGGAGTCGCGGGACTGCATCGCGTGGGGGAATGGTCCCCGTGACGCGGCCGTGCTGGTCGTGGGCGAGGCGCCCGCTGCTGGCGACCCCGACGACTCCACCTGGCCCGGTGGCAACCGCTCGGGACTGGCCTACACCTCTCGTCACTCCGGACGCCGCATTCGGTCGCTGCTGGCGAGCGTCGGCCTCGTCGACCGCGCGTTCTACACGAACGCGGTGAAATGCTTCCCGTCCGACGGCGAGGGGTCGAACCGGGAGCCGACGGCCACCGAGCGGGCGAACTGCCGGTCGCATCTTCGGCGGGAGATCGATCTCGTCGCGCCCACGGTCGTGCTTCCGACAGGCAAACACGCCACGGCGAGTCTGTTCTCGCTCACGGACCGGGAGCTGGACGGCTTTCTGGATCACGTCCTCGACCCGGTCGACCTGCCCGCCATCGATCCGGTGGTGATCCCGCTCTTGCATCCCTCCTACGCCGACGTGTGGCGGTCGCGTCTCGGCTACGACCGGGAGCGTTATCGTGAGGCGCTGGCGACGGCGCTGCGGGACTGCGGTCTCGATGCAACCTCGCCGTCGCCGGGACGCTTTTGAGACGGGACAGCGAATGGACCGGTATGAGCGACTGCATCTTCTGTTCCATCGTCGACGGCGACATCCCCAGTTACACCGTGTACGAAGACGACACCGTGCTGGCGTTTCTGGACGCCAACCCGCTGGCCCGCGGGCATACGCTCGTCATCCCGAAGGCCCACCACGAACGCGTCAACGACCTGCCCGCCGACCTCGCGGGCGACGTGTTCGCGGCCGTCCACGACCTGACCGAGCAGGTCGAGGCGGCGGTCGACGCCCCGGCGACGACGCTCGCGGTCAACAACGGCCCCGGTGCGGGACAGGAGGTCCCCCACGTCCACGCCCACATCGTCCCGCGGTTCGAGGGCGACGGCGGCCGCCCCATCCACGCCATCGTCGAGGATCGCCCGGACGTTTCCGACGACGAACTCGAAGACGTGGCGGCGGCGATCCGGGCCGACTGAGGCGGGTCCGTGTGACGTATCCCGGCGGTCGCTGCCTCCGTGGTCGGCGACCGCCGGAACTGACTGCCGACAGTTCGCCTGTGGCGCCGCGCGCCGCGCAGTGAGCCGCCCTTCTACGCGTAGCGGAGCGTGTGAACGACGGTACTGCCCCGCGAGAGCGACCGGTTCGTTCGGGTGTCCGTCGAGTCGCCTCCGCTGTTTCGGACGGACCACTACGTTGTACTAACCATTCATTCACAATACTACATAATTTCAACTGAAACACAGCACAAGTGATATAATTATATTAGGAAATGGCAGCAAAGAGGTTTTATACTCGAAATACGTTTGATTCAATGAATGAGGTGATCGATCATAGGGACACACCACACTGACTCGTGACCACCACCGTGGTCTGGTCCGAGACGTCGACTCATAGGGATTATCGTGCCTGTCGAGAGAGTCTCGGCGAGGCCCTCCGAGATGTCCGATGATCCCTATCAGCCACATGAGACGGTCAGTCTCCAGGGTGCTGCGTGAGGGACATGCTACCAAAATGCGTCGCCAACCGACCCACCTGCCCTACGCGGACTGTCCACCCTGTTTTCGCGACGTGCCACTCCTGTAATGCGTGATACTCCGAATTCGATGTCGGTATTTCCGCCGAGCAACGACTTCTGCGGACTCTCCTGACCCTCGGAGTTTAAATCCGAGGCGGCGGTCACACTACCGTATGACCGACGATATCGGCGACGTGGCGGCGCTGGTCGGTGCGACGGGAGGCGCTGGAACCACCCGATTGACCGTCGAACTCGGCGCGTTGCTCGCCAGCGACGGGCGTGCGGTCGCGATTCTCGATGCCGCGTTCGCCACCCAGGGACTCTCCGACTACCTCTCCGGGCGGATCGACCCCGATCTGACCGCGCTGTTGACCGACGAGCGAGAGGCGCCGCTTCAGGAGGGACTGCTCGAGTTCCCGCTCGACACCGACGCCGGGCGGATGGCGTGTCTGCCCGCCTTCGCGCCCTTCGAACGACTCGCCCGGGCGAAGTCTCCCGCCGCGGCGCAGGTATTCGAATCCCGGATCGATGCCGCGGCCGCGGCGTTCGACCACGTCCTCGTCGATACGCCACCGGTCGCGGCCAACCAGTCGGTCGCGGCGGTGAACGCTGCCGATCGTATCGCTCTCGTTGCCCCCGCAACGACCCACGGACGCGACGCCGTCCAGCGGATGGACGGTCGTCTCGCCGATATCGGCGTGGAGGCTGACGCCGTCGTCTCGACGCGCGGCGAACTGTCGGTTGCCGACGCGACGCTGCCCGAAACGGACATCGACGCACCGGCGTGTCTCTCGGAGCAACCGACGGCATCCGCGACTGCCGATGTCGCGGCGGCCGTGTTCGACATCGCGCTGTCGCCTGAGGAAACCGGTCTGTTCGGTTCGATCGGAGAATTCGTCTCGCGGTGAGCCGGCGTTACTGGAGGTCGTCGACCGAACTCATGGTCTCGGACAGTGCGTCGCGTTTGTGAACCGTCGCCGTCGCGTCGGGTTCGAGCACTCCCTCGACGGCATCCGCCAGCTCTGGCACGGCGTCGTGGGTCTCGATATACGCTGCCAGCGCGAACTCCGCGTCGGCAGCGCCCGTCAGTTCGATCGCTTCCGACCGCGGCAGCGTCCCGTCGAGCCAGTCCCGAAGCACGCGCTGGGCGGTTGGCGAGAGCGGTGAGAGCCCGCTGATGCCGCACCGATGGAGGAGTTTCGCTGCCGTCATCGGGGCGACGCCCGCTTCCCGGGCGCAGTCGCCGACGCTCGTTCCAGCGGTGTACGCCTCCAGAACCGTCGCGGCCGCCGCCGGCGTACACGGCAGCGCGTCCGCCCAGTTCTGGAGTTGGGAGCGGAGGTTGCCGCCGGTGGCGTCGACCGTCGGGACGCCACGGTCGCGCTGCTGTTCGTGTACCTCGACGCCAGCGGCGATATCCGAGAGCCCCATCGAGACTCAGTGGCCCCCTCATCACTATAAAAACCACCGCCGAGCCGGCGGGATGCCACCATAACGTACCGTTTACCGGTACGCTCTGTTCGCCGTTCGCCGCTATCCCTCCCTGCTCGCGCCCTTGTTTAAATACCCTATCGGGGACAATGTTCGACTGTGATGGCTCAGACACGCGAGGCGGAGTGTCCGGAGTGTAGCGGCCGACTGAACACGGAAGGCACCGAGACGGTCTGTGGACAGTGTGGGCTCGTCGTCGACGAGTACCGCATCGACCACGGACCCGAGTGGCGGTCCTTCGCCGACGACGAGACGTCTCCGGAGCGGACAGGGGCGCCGCTCACGCAGTCCCGACACGACCGCGGTCTCTCGACCGATATCGGCCGGTCGACGCGGGTGAAAGGGCGAAAGCGTCGCCGTCTCTCCCGGATGCGAACCCAGCATAACCGGGCACAGATATCGTCGAAGCGCGAGCGAAACCAGGTGTACGCGTTCACCGAGATTCGACGGCTGGTCGGGGAGCTGTCCCTTCCAAGACACATTCGCGAATCATCCTGCTCGCTGTTTCGCTCCGCGCAGGACGCGGATTTGCTCCGTGGGCGTTCACTAGAGGGTTTTGCCTCCGCGACCGTATACGCCACCTGTCGCGTGTGTTCGGTCTCTCGGACCGTCGAGGAAATCGTTGCCGCCGCGAAGGCGACGGCCGACGAACACCGGGCCGCGTACCGCGCGCTGAACCGCGAACTCGATGTTGCGACCGGCCCGATCCACCCGGCCGAGTACATCCCGCGGTACGCCACCGAACTCGATCTGAGCGAGGCCATTCGGCGGGACGCTGAGACCTACGCTCGCCGTCTCCGTGACTCCGGTGACACCGCCGGGCGCAACCCGAGCGGGGTCGCCGCGGCCTGCCTTTACGCGGCGGCACGGGACGCCGGCGCCCCGCTCACACAGCGCATGGCGGCTGACGTGGCCGACGTGACGCCCGTCACGATTCGAAATACCTACACGCTCTTGCAGGACTGAATCGCGGCCGCAAGCGACCGAACTCCATCGGCCGCGACGGAGTCCGGGGCTGCCGTGACCACCGGTGCCTCTTCGCCGACCGACCGGTCGACTCTGGGATCGGCCGGCACCGTCGATACGGGGGCACCGAGTATACGTCGGAGCACGTCCACTGGCGGCTCGTCCGTCGAAGTCGTCCGGTTGAGTGCGACCCCGACCAGCCCGGCGTCGAGTTCGCGGGCCAGTTCCCGTGTCCGCACCGCGTCGGCGACGGCGAACTGCCGCGGTGACGCCACGACGACGCAGACATCCGCGACCGCCAGGGGGACCCCCACGTCCGCGCGCAGGCCGGCGGGGCAGTCGACGATCACGTCGCCCGCCTCGGCGGCGACCGTCCGGAGCGTGTCTCCCAGGTCGCGGATGTCGACGGCGCGCGCTCCGGCGAGCGAGCGGCCACACGGAAGTACCGACACCGCTCCGCCCCGGATCGCTTCGGTCACCGCGGCCTGTCCCGCGAGAACGTCGTGGAGGTCCGGTCCCCGTCCTCGGGGCAGATCGGCCATGCTCAGATCGGCGTCGACGACCACCGCGTCCAGTGCCGCTCCGAGATTGTAGGCGATCGTCGTCTTCCCGACACCACCTTTCCCGCCAGCGACGGCAACGATCACGCCAGCCTCCGGAGCGCTTCGACCGGGATATCGACCGCTGTCGCCCGCTCTGCGAGCGCCGCGGTTCGATCCGCAAGTACGCGGAGTGCGGCCGCGTCCGCCGAGACGCGCGCGTCGAGTTCGACGATGTCGGGTGGGCCGTCGTCGAGCACGCTCGTCGCCGTCTCGACGGAGGCCTCGGTCAGCCGCTCTCCACGTTCGATCCGTCGTTCGACCGATTGCAACCACGTCTCGACTGATTCCGGCGGATGCACGTCGTGTTCCGTCGTTTCTCCGTCCCTCTCGGTATCGCTCTTGAGACAGGACGTTCGGATCGGAACCGCGTCGGCTGGCGGCCGCGGATCGGCGAGTTCACGAACGGCGATCGTGGCCGTCCGATCGGTCGATCCCTCTCTGTTCCCGGTCGCTCGTCCCTCGTCGATTACGTCCACTGGCGGCCGTCGTTCGGGTGCGGGACAGGCGTAGCCGATCGCCCGTCGCTCGCCCGCCGGCACGACTCCAGTGAACCCCCCGTCGTCCCACCCTGCCTCCGCAACGCCACCTCGCTGTGGCGGGAGAACGGGCCCATCGAGGCGGTTCCGTACGCACACCGATCGATCGACGGGCGAGGGGTTGTGCAGGTCGACCATCACGAGGGCGACGCCGTCACACCCTTCGAGCGAGCGTATCGACCATTCGGAGTCCATACCCCGAACTGGCCGCGTTACCGTGTATAAATCACGGGCGCGTCTAGCACCGACACGGCTTCGCTGGCCCCGGAAAATCGATCGAGGCCGTCAACGACGACCGGAGCATCGAGCGGGGCGATTCGGGTCACGCCCAGCGCCGCAGTCGCCGCGTCACCGTCGTAGTCGCCGGGCGATTCTCCGGCAGTCGCCGTTCCCGGGACGGTGCGGAGCGCCGATCGGAACCGGTCCCACACCGCACTCGTCAGGTCGCACCGGACCGTCCGCTCCAAGTTCGCTACCCGGTCTTCGAGTTCCAGGCGCCGGTCGCGACGGTCTCGGGCCTCCCTTGCGGCCGTCGCTGCGCGATCGAGCGCCTGTTCGGCCGCGATCCGTTCGGTTTCGGCCTCCGAGAGCTTCCGAACCGCCTCGTTCAGTTGTGCCTCGACGGCCGTCGTCGATGCCCCCATCTCCTGGCGTGCCTGCACGCGACCCCGCAGTTCCGCGACACGCTCGCGCAAGCGGTCCTCCTCCGTTCCTGCCTCGGCGACCCGCTGTCGCGCCGCTCGCCCGTCGACTGATGGCGGCGACAGCGACGCCAGTTCCGAGCGGGCGTCGGCGAGCGACGCACTGGCCGACGATTCGTGACCCAGCGCTCGGGCCACGTCCGCGAGCGCTGCCCGGCGGTCGAACGTCGCTGGCGGCAACAGCGCGACGTGACCGTGGGCGGCACCGGGTGTCGGACAGTCGACATCGAGCGACGCGCCGCCGCCATCGATCGCCCGCACGACCGCCGTCGCGGAGACGTCGAACTCGGTGAGGTCGATGGCCTGTCCCTCGCGCACCGCTCCGTCTATCCTCACTCGCATAAGTCGGCGTCTCGCAGAGTGTCCGGATTCGGATGCTCGGTGTTCGACGCGAACTTGGCGTACGGCGTGCTCGCTGTCTCGCGGTTCTCGTAGCTCTTGGCTGCCTCTCGGACACGGTCGGGAACCGTCGCGAACTCGTTGAGCGGGGAGGTCCGCTCGAGCTGAACGTCGTCGCCGTGTTTCTCACGGAGGCGCAAGGCGAGAAACGCGCCGAGTTCCGTCTCTTCGAACAGCGCCGCGCGGCCCAGTCGCCGAACCACGGTCGCCTCGTGGCTCCGACAGACGTTTCGGAGCGTCGTGCGGGCGGCCTGTGAGTACGTGACGACGAGTAGCACCGCGTGGGCGTGCCCCGACCGACCACCTAATGGTATCGGTACCGGCAGTCTCACCCGCTGGAGGTGGACTGCGCGTCGGTGAACTACGATAGCCGTTCGACTTCGACCGCGTCCCTGTCTGCCGCCTCGGCGTGAGACAGGACGCGTTCCCGCGCTTCCGTCCGCGAGGATGCGACCACCACGACACCGTCCACCGCCTCGGGACCGCGCCCCGCGTACGCCACGAGTCCCGTCTCCTCGTCGAACTCCGTGGCATAGGTTCGGAGCGTCGCTAGAACCCGCTCTTCGGTTGCTGCGAGGTCGGTCTCTCCCTCCTCGAACGCACGGAGTGCCTGCTCGACGTTTCTGAGTGCGGAAATTCGGTCCATCACACCACCTTGTACTGATCCGTCGTCGGACTGTACACGTCGCCTTTCCGGCGCAACTGCTCGATCTGATCCATCACTTTCTCCTCTTCGATGCCTTCGGCGGCCGCCCGGTCGATGATCGCGTCGATGGGGGCGCCGGCCTCGCCCTCGTACTCCGCGTCGACCGTCTCGATGACGTCCTTGATGCTCTTGATACGGTCGCGCTGACTCTTCGAGGTACCTGTCTCGATGACGTCGGCGTCGAACTCGCCGGTCTCGGGGTCGACTCCGATGTCCTGCAGACACGAGCGGACGATTTCGATGACGCGCTCGGCGTCCGACTGTTCGACCGTATCGGAGAGGCGGACGCGGGCGCTCGCCTCCGCGAGACGCACCAGGGCTTCGAGTTTTCGGGCGGTAACGGGGACTGGCGCGTCCTCGTCGGCGCCTTTTGCGCGCAGGTCGACGTAGAAATCGCGGATGGCCGCCTTCGCCTCGTCGGTCATCGTCGGGAAACAGGAGCGTTTGGCGTAGGCGATGTACTTCCGCAGGAGTTCGGGATCGATGGCGGGTTCGACCGTGTCGGTCACCGATTCGACCTCCGCCTCGCTGTACTCGGGGTTGGACACCTCCGTCCGCTGGGTGTTCAACTCGCCCGCGTAGTTCGTGCGCAGAATGTGTTCGGCCAGCGCGGCGTCCTCCTCCGGATCGGGCTGGTCTGTGACGGTGAAGATGAGGTCGAACCGCGAGACGAGCGCGGGTTCGAGGTCGATCTGCTCGCCGATGGGTTCGTACTGGTCGAACCGGCCGTATTTCGGGTTGGCAGCGCCGAGCAGCGAACACCGGGATTTGAGGGTGGCGTTGATGCCCGCTTTGGAGATGCTGATCTCCTGTTGTTCGAGCGCCTGGTGCATGGCGGAGCGATCTTCCGAGCGCATCTTATCAAGTTCGTCGACAGCGGCGATGCCCTGGTCCGCGAGCACGAGCGCCCCGGCTTCGAGGCTCCACTGTTGGCCCTCGCCGAAGTCGTCGCGAACTGCGGCGGCCGTGTTGTGCGTCACGATACCGTTGCCGACGAAGTTGTTCGTCTCGGGGACGGTGAGATCGAACAGCTCCTTCTTGCCGGTGTCGGTCGCCGTGACGACTTTGTCCCACACCAGGTCCGCCTCGGCTGCCTCGCGGACGACCGGTGCGATGTCACCGAGATCACGGTCCGCGAGCATCGCCCGGGCGCGCTCTCGACTGGGATTGTCGCCACGGTGGAAATTCTGATAATACGTCCCGGCCGGTCCTGCCGCGGCTGCGAGCGCCCCGGAGACGGGGAGTCGCTCGCCCCGCCGTTCGGCGCCGCCCACGACCGTTTCCAGTGCGGCCGTCTTCGCTTCCGACCGGAAGCCGACCCGCTCCGCGAACGTGTCGATGTCCTTGCCATAGATGGCCAGATGCGTCTGGATCGCCTTCGACTCGATTTCGTGTCCCGTCTCCAGTTCGTACGTCCCACGGCGGTCACGTTCACGCCGTCGTGCCCGGATGCCGTACGTTTCGAGCAGCAACTGTACCTGCTGGCCCAGCGCGTCGCTGATGGTCGAAAACTGGATACTGGAACCGCCATCATCGCGTGCGGAGACCGAACCATCCGCGTCGAACAGGCCGCGGAGGAACGCGTCGGCGTGCTCGGCAGTCGTCAGCCTCGGATCGAGTCGCAGATCGTCTTTCGGACTCTCCATCCCGAGATTCTGGAAAAAGCGGGCGATGGTGGCGCTGTGAATCCGGATGCAGGGCACGCGGTCAGGTTGGCGTTCGATGTCGACGGACTTGTCGAACGTCTCGTCGACGATTCGCGCGGCGTCTCGCAGCAGCTCCTCGTTCGAGTTGGAGATGCGGACGTGGCCGCGATTCCCGCCACGGCGAGACACCATGATGTCCCCGTCGCCGAAGACGAGACCGACGAGATACATGAGGTCCGCGTCGAACGTATCCGGGATCGTGACGCTGTTCCCGTGTCCGAGCATCGCGCGTTCGATGTCGATGTCCATTCGGTCTGCGCCGACGGCATCCAGAACGTGGTCGAGGCGGTCCTGTGGCAGGTGACGGTTGGACAGCGAGTCGTAGATGAAGTCTTCCGGCAGATCGAGCGCGGCGGCGGCATCGCGGAGCGTCCCGAACTCCTCCCGAAGCCGATTGCGGAGGAACTCGACCGACTCGGCCGTCGGTTTCAGTTTCTCCTCGGTGAATTCGAAGAAGGGGCGCGTCGACAGCGTGGACCGCTCGACATCGTCGTATTTCGGCACGGCGACGAACTCGCCTGCGTCCACGTCGGCCATCTCACGCCACTCGATGCCCTCGTCGCCACAGACCAGTACGGGCGTGTTGACCGACGTTTCCAGTTCCTTCCCGTGTGCCGTCTCGATCCGCCGACACGGCTTTTCCGGCATCCGCCAGACGTGTGAACTCTGTCGGCGGGTCATCGCCCCGTCCTCGCGGCCGAACGTGTATAGCTCGTGGCTGGCCGGAGCGGCGGTTTCCTCGTCGACTGGGGAGGGGTGATGCGGCGTGGCTAGTTCGCGAATCGGCTTGAACCCGTCAGCCGTGTGAATCAGCGTATCGCCCGTCACACAGAGGCCAGCCGAGGACGACCCCTTCCCCGACGTGTAGATGGATCGCGGCGCAATATTTCGGATGTACGAGAGCAACTGCGAGTTGTGCGAGACGACGCCGTTCGCCAAGTACGTGTGGGTGTCCGCGACTTCGAGGTCGTACACCCAGTCATCGTCGGGTTCGACGGCCTCGATCGATTCGATGCGATCCCAGACGATATCGTTCGTACAGGACGCTTCGAGTGAATCTACAGCCTCCGAAACGGACAGCGCATCGTCGATACGTTTGAGGATCGCATCTCGTGCATCGGCGGTACGGCCGCCGTCGGGAGCGACTGCGTTCCGTTCGTAGTAGCTCACGGCCGTCTGCTCAACGCCCATACGGTCTGCAAGTTCTCGCTGGGATACGTTCAGTTCTTGCCGGATCGCCTCGATGTCCTCCCAACTGCCGTTTTCCAGCTGAGCCCTCTGAAGCCACGTGAGACGGGTTCGGAATGCGTCGACGACTGTCTTGAGGCTCTGCCTGCTCGGATTACGGTCGCCGCGCTCGTAATGTTGGTCGGTCGTTCGTGGGATCCCACAGTCGAACTGTGTGAGCTGAAGTTGTTTCCGGATCTGACGAAGGTCATCACCGATTTCCGGAACAATATCTACGTTCGTATTGCTCGAAACGTCATCGTACGACCGGGATGCCTCCGTCTTCCGGTCCGTGACGAATCCAATACTTCGAACGTACGTTTCGAACGCCTCGCCGGAGATACGGAGGCGGTAACTTCCGTTGGCCCGTGGCGCAATGCTCGATTGGACACCGCAAGCCAGCAAGAGCGATTGAGCACCTTCCAGTAGTTCGCGACTCATCGATGCGACCGTAATCTCTCGTTGCGTTTCGGAGACATGGCCCTCCGCATCGACGTATGCGCGAAGGAACTCTTGTTTCGTCTCCTTCGTCGCGGTGAACAGCGCGTCTGGGACCCGTTGCGCTGCCGAATTACGAAGGATCGCTGGCTCGAGGTGTTCGAGGAAGCTGATGAACTCGCTGGCAGTACAGCGAACGTCACTGGTCGACCCACCGTTTCGAGAATCGTCGATGGTGTATGTCAGTCCGAGTTCTTCGTAGGCCTGAGAGGCGTCGGATAGGATCTCGTCGTCTTGATTCGTGATACGAACATCTGCCGTGTTGTCGTCACGGCTGATCACGTGCCCTTCGGCGACGATGTAGCCGACGAGACGCGCGAGACGGGGTGTCCACTGCTCCGGACAGTCGAGTCTGACAGTGTTGGGCGACTTTGACTGCCGATAATCAACATCGAGAGTATCATCTCCTTCTTCGCCGAGCCTTCGCGGCGTGGCAATACGCTCGCCAACGTCTAGTGTCTCTGCTCTGGTGGCGGTGAGCCGCCCGCCATCCTGTGTAAACAGGGGATGAGACGGTGTAACGTCAAGTTCCCGTCCGCTCGCCGTCCGAATGCGATACAGTTGTGCAGGTGCCTCCCGTTTCCACACTCTCGTCGCCTGTCGTGTCGTGAGCTGGCCTTCTGCGGTGACGGACTGAAGATCGATCTCGGCGTCGTCGTAGACGCCATCGTCGACTGGCGTCGGATCGTCGAGATTGCGTTCGACGAGTTCCCGGATCGGCCGTTCACGCCCGTCAGCGAGCGTCACGCGTGTGTCCCCATCGACGCACTTCCCGGTACCCGGATCCCCGATCAAAAGCATATGCAGGTCGCCACGAATCCGGGTGCCGTCCGGGAGTTCCTTGGTCACGCCCGAGAACAGCTGGAGGATCATGGCGAGTTTCTCCTCGTCGTAGCCGTAGATGGAGGGCGCGAGGGAGGCGACCATCTCGTCGTAGAGGTCGGGGTGGTTCGAGAGTTCGATGATCTCTCGCTTGTCCGTCTCGCTGATCTCCATCTCCTCGAACTGTTCGTCCTCGATCTCGACGCTGACGCCGTCCATATAGAGGTCGAACAGCTGGGACTTCTCGTTGCCCTCGGTCACCTGGTCGATGTGGAGGACGCCGGTGACGGTGACGTGGTCGCCGGCGGTCACCTCGCCCGTGATGTCGTCCTCGATGTCGATGTCGATGCTCTGGGGGGTCTCGCCGCCGCGGAGGCCCTCGGGCGACTCCTGGACACGGATCTTCTGGGAGTCGACGAACTCGGACTGGTCGTAGTTGACGCGGAAGGGTCCCTGCCGCTCACAGCCCTGGCATTCGTGGGGTTCCTGGAACCCGCCGTCGGTCTGTGGGATGTAGGTCATCGTGCCACAGCGCTGGCACTCGAAGGCCGCCTCGGTGATCTTGGGGCGGACGTCCGTCGCCTTGCGGATGATGCCCGAGACGGCGATGAGGCGGCCGACGTGGTTGTCGTGGACGCGGATCGATCGGATGTCCACGGTGTCGGGGAGGTTCCGCAGGCGGACGTGGGCCTGGCCGAGCGACACGTCCGCGGGCAGGTCGTAGACGCGAAGCGCCTCTTCGGCGTACTCGGTGAGCTGGTCCGGCTGAGAGAGGTAGTCCTCCGCGAGATCCGGATCGAACTGGTAGAGGTCGTCGTAGTCGACGTGGAGGGACCGCTGTTCGTTGGGGTAACGCTGGGCGAGCCGGCTGATCTCGTCGCGGTAGTAGTTCCGATAGAACCGGCCGAACCGGTCGATCAACTCCTGGTTTTGCGACGACTGCGCCATTATCCTCCCGTCGTTCCTACTCGCCTAAGAGTCTTCGCTAGAAGGAGACATCGGTCTCGATGTCCTCGGTCGCTTCCTGCAGGCCGTCCTTGCGGGAGTCGCTGGCGAGGTGGTCGGAGAGATCCGCGTCGGTCAGCAGTTCGGCGAAGGCGTCGCGGAAGCGGTCGTTGGCGCGGGTGGCCGTACGTTCCGCGTCGACGACCCGTCGGAGCGCGGCGACCGTCTCGGTGTCGAGCCCGTGTTCGTCGGCGATGGTCGCGTCGTCCGCGCCGTCGACGACGGCCGCGCGGACGGCGTCGTAGTCGGGGTGGTCGCGGTCGCTCTCGCGGACGAGATGGAGGTCCAACCGTGCCCGCTCGACGCGGTCCTCGTCGATGCCGAGGGCGGCCGCGAGCGCCGCGTCCGACGCGTCGTTATAGAAGCCACGGATGAGACGAGCGTACGCGTCGGCGGAGAGGTCGGTGTCGAACGCGTACTGCTCGCGCATGGGGTCGAGCAGGTCGTGCAGACGGGCCGCCTCCTCGTCCGCTTTCTCGTCGTCGACGAGCGAGCCGGGCGTTTCGGCCTGGCGTTCCGTGACCGACTCTTCGCCCGTCGCGTCGAGGAAGATGTCGCGTAGCTCCTCGGTTTTTTCGTCCATACTGACATGTACGAACGCCGCTCGGACGAAAAAACCCTCCGCTAAACCGACCGTATATCTTTCGTCAACCAGTAGCTACTAAGTGGTTTACGAGAGAGTCACCGCTATGACGACGGCAACGGACTCGGTCGAACTCGTCGGCGACGAGGTGACGGGCAACGTCGCCCGCGCGGTGCTGTTCGCGGCGGCGACCAGCGCCACGGCACCGGTCGACGTGGTGCATCCGCTCGCGCCGAACGTGCCGATCACGCTCCAGACGCTCTGGGTGTATCTCGCGGGAATCGTCCTCGGTCCGCTCTGGGCGGGCGTCGCGTTCACCCTCTATCTGCTCGCCGGGGTGGTTGGGCTCCCCGTATTCGCCGGCGGGAACGCTGGTCTCGGCGTCCTCCTCGGTCCGACCGGCGGCTTTCTGATCGGCTTCCCGCTCGCCGCGATGACCATCGGCGCCGTCACCCACGGCCCAGACGGGTTGACGCCGCTCGGCGACGTTCCGCTGGCGCGTCTCGTCGCGGCACTCGTCGCGGGCACGGCCGTCATCTACGCCGCCGGCGCGGTCGGCTACGCGCTGGTGCAGGCCATCGGCCTCGTTGCCGCCGTCTCGGCGGTCGTCCTCCCCTTCCTGCCGGTGGCGACGCTGAAAGTCGCGGCGACCGTCGCCATCGTCCGCAGCGACGCCATCGTCGCCCGATGACGATCACCGTCGAGGACTACACCGCCCGCTACGGCAAGGTCGTCGCGGTCGACGACGTGTCGCTCACCCTCGACGACGGCGAGTTTCTGTGTCTCGCCGGCCCCAACGGCTCCGGAAAGACCACGCTCGTCCGCGGGTTCAACGGCCTGCTGTCGCCCGACTCGGGCGAGGTGCGGGTGAACGGTCGCCAGGTCGAGGACGACCTGGTCGCCGCCCGCACCAGCGTCGGCATGGTGTTTCAGGAGCCGCGCGACGGCTTCGTCGCCGCGACGGTCGGGGCGGACGTGGCCTTCGGCCCGTCGAATCTCGGCCTCGATCACGCGGAGATCGACCGCCGCGTCGCCGACGCGCTCGACGCCGTCCGGATGGCCGGCCGCGAAGACGAGCGCATCGATCAGCTCTCGGGTGGCGAGCGCGAACGCGTCGCCATCGCGGGCGCGCTGGCGATGGACCCCGACCATCTCGTCCTCGACGAACCGTTCACGGGCCTGGACTGGCGCGCCCGGCAGTCGGTGCTCGACCGCCTCGCCGACCTGCAGGCGGCAGGCGTGAGCGTCGTCGTTGTCACCCACGACCTGCGGGACGTGGCCGCGCTGGCCGATCGGACGGTCGTGCTCTCGGACGGGCAGATTGCGCTCGATACCGCTGACCCCGCGCCGGCGGATCTGGAACCGCTCGGCGTCCGCCCGCCATGATCACGTACGTCGCGGGCGAGACGCCCGTCCACCGCCTCGATCCGCGGACGAAACTGTTCGTCCAGGCGGCCGTCGCCATCGCGGCCTTCGCCCGCACCACGCCGCGCGGGCTGCTCGTCCTCTCGGGGTTCGTCGTCGGCGTCTGCTGGCTGGCGGCGACGCCCATCCTGGCGAGTCTCCGCACCTATCGGGCCTTCCTCCCCTTTCTGGTCGCCGGTCCGCTCGTCGAGGCCGCGACGCTCGGCGCGCCGTGGGTCGTCCCCGCCGACGCCGTCACGCCCGCGCTGGCGAGCTATCGGGTGCTCCTCCTGTTGCTCGTCTCGACGGTCTACATCCGCACCACCCGCGTCCGTGAGTCGCGGGCCGCTATCCAGCGTCTCGTTCCGGGCCGCCCCGGCGTCGTCCTCGGCGCCGGCGTCGGGTTCGTCCTCCGCTTTCTCCCCTTGCTCCGCGACGACCTCTCGACGATCCGGGGGGCGATACACGCCCGTCTCGGCGCCGAGCGCTCGCTGTTCGAGCGGATTCGCCTCATCGGGGTGACCGGACTCCGGCGCGTGTTCGCCCGTGCCGACGGCTTCGCGCTCGCGCTCCAGGCCCGCTGTTTCGCGTGGAACCCCACGCTCCCCCGCCTCGATCCGACGTGGCGGGACGTGCCCGCCGTCGGCGTCGGTCTCGCGTTGCTTGCGTGGGCCGTGCTCTGATACCCTGCCCCGTCCGACTTATGAGGCCGATGGCCGAACGCCCGGCCATGCGCGTCAACGACGCCGACCTCGACTGGACGACGGTCGACCGCGGCGAGACGGGGTTCCGCCGCAAGAAACTCGCCGCCGCGGCGGGCGGGGAGCGACTCGGCTGTTCGCTGTACGAACTTCCGCCGGGGAAGCAATCCTGGCCCTTTCACTACCACACCGGTAACGAGGAGGCCATCTACGTCCTCAGTGGGACGGGGCAACTCCGGACCGCCGACGGCACCGACCCGCTCCGCGGCGGCGACTACGCGGTCTTCCCCACCGGCGAGGACGGAGGCCACCGCGTCATCAACGACGGCGACGACCCGTTGCGGTATCTCGCGGTGTCGACGATGCGCGACCCCGACGTGACGGTGTATCCGGACTCCGGAAAAATCGGCGTCTACGCGGGGTCGCCGCCCGGAAGCGACGCCGACCGGACGGTGTCGGGCTACTTCCGCCGCGACGACGACGTGGACTACTGGACCGACGAGCCGTGATCACAGCGTCGCCAGCGCGGTCTGTGCCGGCTCCCGGTCGCGCGCCGGCGGATCGACCAGATACGCGGTGCGGGCCTCGCGGGCCAGGCCGCGGTCGGCCGCATCGAGCGACGCGCACGCCTCACCGCGTTCGAGCACGTCCATCGCGTGGTCGGGCGACCCGCCCGCCGCGACGGTGCGTTCGACGTGGTCGAGCAGGGCGTCGTGGAGGACCCACGCCTGGTCGTGGGAGAGGTCGACGCCGTCGGGGCCGTGACAGGTGGTTGGGGACACGGTCAGTCACGTCGTTCGTCGGTCGACTGGATCTACCTTGGACCTCCGTCTTTTGGGCACGCGTCACACGCCCAATCACAGGAACTCGCGGACCTCGGAGTACCACATGTCGTGGTGATCCACCGCGCCGACGCGCTCGGCCACCTCGACGGCGAGGGCGTGCCAGCACCGCTGGGCCGGGTCGGAGGTGTCGAGGTTGTATTCGGCGTCCTTGCAGGTACAGCCACCGTCCTCGACGATGTACTCGTCGTCGTGGCCGACGACGACGGTGAAGTCGCGGTACTGCTTGATCCGTTCCTCGGAGACGGCTTCGATGGCGCGCTGGCCGCGGTCGCCGTGGACCGAGAGGATGGCGTCGACGATCGCCGGGGATAGCTCTCCCGCCGTCGAGAGCGCCGCCCGCCAGTCCTCGACCTCGCTCACGACGAAAATCGTCGGGCCTCGGCGACTAAACAGATTCGGTCGGTGTGAACCGAGGTGCTTTTCGGCGCGCCCCCGCCAGTTCCTCCATGCGCGTCACCGAGGCCGGGGTGGAGTTCGAGGTACCCGACGCCCGCGACGGCGCGAGTCAGGGCCGCGGCGAGGGGGTTTTCTACAACCCGACACAGGAACTGAACCGCGATGTCACCGTCGCCGTCCTGCGGGCGTACGCCGAGCGCGAATCGCGTGCCGACTCGTATCTCGACGCGATGACCGCGAGTGGGGTGCGCGCCCTCCGCGCCGCCAACGAGGGGTGGGACGTGACTGCCGCCGACACCGACCCCGACGCCGTTTCGCTCGCCCGCGAGAACTTCGCGCGCAACGATCTCGCCGGCGAGGTGGTCGAGCGCAACGCCAACGCGCTCATGCACGAGTCCGTCTTCGACGTGATCGACCTCGACCCCTTCGGCACGCCGATTCCGTTCGCCGACGCAGCCTTCGTCGGCGCGCGCGACCTGGTCTGTGTCACCGCGACCGACACCGCACCGCTCTGTGGCGCCCACTTCGAGAGCGGCGTCCGGTCCTACAGCGCGGTCCCCCGCAACACCGACTACCACCCCGAGATGGGCCTGCGCATCCTCCTCTCGGCGCTGGTGCGCACCGCCGCCCGCTACGACACTGCCGCCCGTCCCATCTGCTCGCACGTCTCCCGCCACTACGCCCGCACGTATCTCGAACTCGACGCCCGCGCGACCCAGGCCGACGCCTGTATCGACGAACTCGGCCACGTCTACCACTGCGAGGACTGCCTCACCCGCGACCAGGAGTACGGCCTCATCGCCCACCCGCCCGAGGACTGCCCGGCCTGCGGGAGCAATCGCTTCGTCACCGCCGGCCCCCTGTGGCTCGGCGCCATCCGCGACCGTGCCTTCGTCGCCGACGTCCGCGCCGCGCTCGACCCCGAGATGGGTGAGGCGACGCGCGCCGACCGAACGCTGCGCACCCTCGAAGCGGAACTCGACCGCCCGACCCACTACGACCAGCACCGCCTCTGTAAGGAGTGGGGGCGCTCGGCGCCCGCGATGGACGAGTTCCTCGATGACCTCCGGGCGGCGGGGTTCGAGGCCTCCCGCGCCCACTACAGCGGAACGTCGTTCAAGACCGACGCCGATGTCGAGGAGATCCGCGTCGCGACCGCTGATTGATACGGATTAGTGTAACTGTTTACCGGTGGTTCGCTGCACCGTCCCAGCGAACCACCGGCACTGACTTCCAATAAACCGTATGAGTGCGCTGGAATCGGCCGAAAGTATACCTCCCGGCGCCCGGAACATCGGGTCGATGCCGCGGGACACTCGACGGATCGTCTACTACCTCGGCGCCGTCGCGGCGACGACGGTGCTGTTTACGCTCCTGTACAATCTCGGCATGGCGACCCTCGAACACCGGCCACAGCCGATCTATCAGTCGCTCGAAGTCGTCGTCCAGACGTTCACGACCACGGGATACGGGGAGGACGCGCCCTGGCAGACGCCCCAGATGAACGTCCTGATGATCGTGATGCAACTGGCCGGCATCGGCCTCATCCTGACCGCCGTCGACGTGTTCGCGGTCCCGTGGATTCGGAACGCGCTCTCGGTCGATCCGCCCGTCGAGCGCCGTGATGTCACGGATCACGTCGTCATCTGTGGCCACTCGCCCCGTAGCGAGTCCTTCATCGAGGAACTCGACGCCCGCGATGTCGACTACGTCCTCGTCGAGGCCGATCACGACACCGCGATCGACCTGCACGACGCCGGCTACGATGTCATCCACGGCAACCCGGAGTCGGCCACGGTGCTCGACCGCGCGGGCATCGGCTCGGCGACGGCGGTCGTCGCCGACGTGGCCGACGACACCAACGCCAGCATCGTGCTCGCGGCCCGCGACGCCGCCCCCGACATCCACGTCGTGACACTCGTCGAGGACGCAACTTCGGAGCCGTACCACCGTGCGGCGGGCGCCGACGACGTCCTCTCGCCCCGCCAGTTGCTCGGGGAGAGCCTCACGCGGCGGGTGGCGACCGCCGTCTCCGCCGCCGTCCAGGAGGGCGTCACGCTCGGAGAGGCGTTCGAACTGGTGGAGCTGTCGGTTCAGGAGGGCAGTCGTCTCGACCGGCGATCCTACGGCAGCGCTCGGATCGACGAGCGGTTCGGCGTCAACGTCGTCGGCATCCGGACCGACGGCGAGTTCGAACTGTCGCCGTCCCCGGGGACCCGTCTCGAACCGGGGACGACGCTCCTCGTCGCCGGCGCGCCCGAGCGACTACAGGATCTGCAGGAGGCCGCTGGGTCGCGGATTCGATCGCTCGCGCCACAGGACGTCGTCATCGCGGGCTACGGCCAGGCCGGCTCGGCCGCCCACGAGACGCTCCAGGAGACGAACTCGCGGGTCACCGTCCTCGACATCGAGGAGAAAGCCGGCGTGGATGTCGTTGGCGACGCCCGAGATCCGGCTGTCCTGCGCGACGCGGGGATCGAGGACGCGTCGGTGTTGCTCCTGACGCTCGCCGACGACACCGTCGCCATCTTCACGACGCTGATCGCTCGCGAACTGAACCCGGAACTGGAGATACTCGTCCGGGCAAACGAACGGGAGGACACCGAGAAACTGTCCCAGGCGGGTGCGGACTACGTGCAGTCGCTGGCGACCGTCAGCGGGCGGATGATGGCCTCGACCGTCTTCGGCGACGAGGAGGTGCTCGCGTACGACACCCGGATTCAGATTATGAAACAGTCGACGGACGCGTTCGACGGGGACGCGATCACCGCCGCCGACATCCGCGAGACAGGCTGTACCGTCATCGCGGTCGTCAGCGACGGCGAGACGGTCACCGACTTCGACGCCGATCGGTCCTTCGCCGACGCCGACGCTGTGATCGTCGCGGGCGAGGACGACGACATCACGGCGCTCGAAGAGCGGTTCGGGTGAGACGGTCGATCAGTACGGTGGACGCTGGGCGCGAATGATCTCCGCCATCCGTCCCTGTTCGTCCGCGAGGAGTTCCGTCAGGTCGTCGGCCGTGATGATTCCGACCAGGTCGTCGCCGTCGCAGACGGGCAGTCGCCGCACGCCGTGGTCGCTCATGAGCTCCGTCGCGCGGTAGAACCCCGCCTGCTTGTCGATGGTGTGCGGATCGTCGGTCATCACGTCCGCGGCCGTCAGTTCGCTCGGATCGACCGACTCCGCGAGGACCCGAAGCGTGAGATCCCGATCGGTGACGATGCCCACCGGTTCGTCCCCGTCCGTGATCACGACACTTCCCACGTCCCGGGACCGCATCGTCGACGCGAGCGCCGAAATCGATTCGCCGGGTGGCGCCGTCACCACGTCGCTGCGCGCGAGGTCGTCGACTGGCATGGCCCCCCGTTCGGTGGCCACCGACGAGAAAGGTGTGCCTAACCGCGCCCGGTCTCACCAGCGCAGGACGAGATAGCACAGGACCGCGATCTGCCACCCGACGCCGACGGCCGTCGTGCGAGTGGCCGACCCCGGGTCCGGCGGGTTGCGAAACACCGCTTGCCAGAACAGCAGCGTCGCGAGCGTCGCCCCGCCCAGCAGGCTGTGGTGGAAATCGAGCGTCGGATGCTGGCCGCCGCCGACCCCGACGAGGAGCGCGAGAAACATCCCCCGAGGACCCGATCGTACTGGTCCATATGACGTTGGTAGGGGTGAGCGCCGAAAAATGGCGATGCTAACTCCCGATCACTCGATATCGACGAAGCGCTGAGAAACACGTTTTCGGGGATTCTCGGCGCTAGTCGTCTCCCACGACACCGACCGTGAGCAGCGTTCCGAACTCGCGGTACCGTTCCACCATCGCCTCGCGAGACTCCCAGCCGTCGGTCGGGAACGCCTCGGCGGGCGGGATCTCCACCTCACGGTCCGGGATGAAGTCCTGTTCGGCGACGAACAGCCCCGCCTCGCGGAACGCCTGCCGGTACTCGTCGGCGCTCCAGAGCGTCATCGAGATGTCGATGTCCGCCTGCCACTGGTGGGAATGGACGTTCTCCTCGTAGTAGTTGACGGCGCAGTAGACGGTGCCGCCGGGCCGGAGCACCCGGCGCAGTTCGGCGAGCGTCTCGGTCGGATCCGGCGCGTAGTAGAGCGCTTCCATCGAGAAGACGTGGTCCATGCTGTCGTCTGGGAAGGGGAGGTGATCGAAGTCCGCCCGCAGATACCCGATGTTCGGGTCGTCCGTGTACGAGCGGGCGTTGGCAACCATCTCGGGGGCGCGGTCGACGCCGTAGCCGCGGGCGACGGACGCCGTGTCCCGCAGCGCGCGCAGGGCGTAGCCCGACCCCGTGCCCAGATCCAGGACGGTGTCGCCCGCCTCGACCGGCATCCGGGCGAGGGCGTGTTTCGCCGTGTGCCAGTGGCGCTCTTCCATGCCTCGGTCGCGTCCCTCGCGGGCCCACTGATCGAACTCGTCGCGGACGCTCATACCCGCCGTACGTCGACGGGGCGAATAAGCCTGGCTCTCCGTGGCCTTTTGAGGGCGCCGGTCCAACTACCCGGTCGTGTCCGCTCGACTCCAGGGATGGCTCGCCGTCGCCCGGTCCGTCGCGCGCGAGGTACGGGCGCGGGATGTCACCTTGCTGGCCGCCAGCATCGCCTACTACGCCTTCGTCTCGCTCCTGCCCTCGCTCGTGTTGACGATGGTCGTCGCGACGGCCGTCGGCGGGCCGGCGCTCCGCACCGCACTCCTCGCGTTCGCGAGCCAGTCTCTCCTCCCCGTCGGCGAGGGACTCGTCGGAACGGCCCTCGAAAACACGACCGGCCAGGGTGGCGTCACCCTCGTCGGCCTCGCCATCCTGCTCTGGGGGACGCTCAAACTCTTCCGCGGCGTCGACACCGCGTTCGCCCGCATCTACGGCGCGCCGTCACGGGGGTTGCTCGGCAGTCTCCGCGTGGGCGCGACGGTTCTCGTGGCCGTCGGCGTCGGCGCCGTGTCCGGCCTCGCGCTCGTGGGCGCCTTCGCGCTCCTTCGGTCGCCACTGATCGCGGGCGTCGCGCCCGTCGTCTTCGCCGGCGTCCTCGTTATCGTCCTCTTCCCCGTGTACTATCTGACGCCGTCGGCGTCGCTCGCGCCGCGTGAGGCGCTCCCTGGCGCGGTCCTCGCGGGGGTCGGCTGGACGCTCCTCGGGACCGCCTTCGCCGTCTACGCCGCCGCGGCCACGACCAGCGGCCAGTTCGCGCTCTACGGCGTCCTCGGCGCGGTCCTGTTGCTCGTGACGTGGTTCTATCTCGCGGGACTGGTCTTGCTCGTGGGCGCGACGCTCAACGCCGTCCTCGCGGAGCGACACGTCAGCCAGGACCGGCAGGTACAACAGCCATCGGGACGAGACCACGTCACGACGGGAATGACCGGAGACGATACGCGACAGGGGGACGCCGAACCCTCGCCGGCGCCGGACATCGAGGACCTCGACGAACGGATCGACGCCGTCCGTGCCGACCTCGACGCCTTCGAATCCGACATCGAGGAGCGGACGGTCGACCGGCCGGAACTCGAAGCGGAGTTGAAGCGGTACGTCCGCCAGCGAATGCGGCGCGGACACGCCAGAGGCTGGGGACCGTATCTCGTGCTCCTCTACGGGACGGTCATGACGCTCGGCGCCTTCTACCTCCTCAACGACGACCTGCTCGCCATCGTCGCGATGCTCGTTATCTTCCTCTCGACGCTGGGGCTCTACACGCTCTTCGTGCTCGTCGGTGCCGGCCTCTCGCTGCTCGACATCCCCGGGCGCGCCCTCGGTGCGATGCGGCGCTTCCGGCGTTGACCGGTACGACTTGCAGCCGGTGGGCTAATGTCGCTGCTCGCGCACGTTCGAGACATGTCACGCGCCGACCCCTCGCTCGCCGCCGACCGCGGCATCGGTGAGACGGCGATTGCGGAGACGGCGCCCGACGCCGTCGTCGACCTGTTCGCGCTCGTCACGCGCCTCGGCGACCCCGTGACGCTCTTGCTCGTCGTCGTCGGTGGGTATCTGCTGGCCGATCAGCTCGATGTCCCTCCTGCGCGGATGGCGACCGCCCTCGCGCTCGCCCTCGGCGCGTTCGCGCTGACGCTCGCGCTCAAACACGCCTTCGTCCTTCCGCGCCCGCCCGGCGCCGCCGCCGACGGCTACGGCTTCCCCAGCGGGCACGCCCTCGGTGCGACCGTCGTCTACGGCGGCCTCGCCGCGCTCCTCGCTAGCCGTCGGGGCCGCGTCGCCGCCGCCGCGCTGATCGCGCTCGTCGCCTGTTCCCGGGTCGTCATCGGCGTCCACTACCTCGTCGACGTGGTCGCCGGCACCGGCGTCGGCATCGCCTACCTCGCGGCGACACTCCACGCTGGCGCCGGCTGGCGCCCCGACGACATCACCGCCGCCGACGCCCGGCGCGCGTTCGCCATCGCCGTCGGCGTCAGCCTCGTCGCGTTGAGCGTCGCCGTCGTCCGGGATACCGTCGTCGCCAGCGCCGCTGCCGTCGGCGGGTTACTCGGCTGGCAGTTCGCCGCCGACCGCATCGGTGATGGACTCCCCTCCTCTCGACGGCGATTCGCCGCGGCGCTGGTGGTCCTGCCCGGTGTCGCGCTCGTCGTCGGCGTCGTCCTCGAGGGTGGCGTCTCCCTGCCGGTGGCGGCGCTGCTGGCGGGCGGTATCGTCGCGCTCCTGCTCGCGCTCCCGGGACTGTCGGCGTCAGTGTCGGCGAAAAACGTGTGAGGGCGCGGCGTTAGAACTTCTCGAGGTAGCGGTCGACTTCCCAGTCGGAGACCTCGACGATGTACTCGCCGAACTCCTGGGACTTGGCCTCGACGAACTTCTCGGTAACGTGGTCGCCGAGCGCGTCCTGGATGACCTCGTCCTCTTCGAGGGCGTCGACGGCCTCACCGAGGTTGGACGGCAGCGTCGTGATGCCGTACTCCTCGCGTTTCTCTTCGTCGAACTCGTAGATGTTCTCGCGGACCGGGTCGGGGCAGTCGAGGCCGCGCTCGATGCCGTCGAGACCCGCGTGGATCATGGCCGCGAAGGCGAGGTAAGGGTTACACGACGGGTCCGGCGACCGGAGTTCGATTCGCGAGGCGGCCGGCGTGCGCGCGGCCGGCTTGCGGATGAGCGCCGAGCGGTTGCGGTCGGACCAGGCGACGTAGACCGGCGCCTCGTAGCCCGGAACCAGCCGCTTGTAGCTGTTCACGGTCGGGTCGGCGACGGCCGTGATGGCGGGCGCGTGGTCGAGGATGCCCGCGAGGAACTGCTTGGCCGTGCCGCTCAGGTTGAACTCGTCGTCGCCGTCGTGGAAGGCGTTCTTGCCGTCCTCGGTGAACAGCGACATGTGGGTGTGCATCCCCGAGCCGTTGATGCGCGCGATGGGCTTGGGCATGAACGTCGCGTGGAGGTCGTGTTCCGCCGCGATGGCGCGAACGACCGCGCGGAAGGTGGCGACGTTGTCGGCCGTCGACAGGGCGTCGTCGTACGTGAAGTTGATCTCGTGTTGACCCTGAGCCACCTCGTGGTGCGAGGCTTCGATGTCGAAGCCCATGCTCTCCAGGCCGTAGATGATGTCACGGCGGACGTCGCTGGCGAGGTCCTTCGGCGCGAGGTCGAAGTAGCCGCCAGCGTCGTTGGTCGTCGTCGTCGCCCGGCCGTCCTCGTCTTCCTCGAACAGGAAGAACTCCGGCTCGGGCGCCATGTTGACGTTGTAGCCCATCTCGTTCGCGCGATCGATGGCGTTTTTGAGGACGCCACGCGGGTCGCCCGAGAACGGCTCGCCGGTCGACGTGTTGATCACGTCACAGATGAGGCGCGCGGTCGCCCCTTCCTCGGCGTCTCGCCACGGGAGGACGGCGAACGTCGACGGGTCGGGATCGAGGCGCATGTCGGACTCCTGGATGCGGACGAAGCCGTCGATCGAGGAACCGTCGAAGTAGATACCCTCCTCGAACGCCTTCTCCGCTTGGCTCGCCGGAACGGAGACGTTCTTCACGGTGCCGAGGATGTCGGTGAACTGAAGTCGGAGGAAGTCCACGTTCTCCTCATCGATTTCGTCTAACACGTCCTGTTCTTCCGCCGTCAAACCGCCGTCAGTGACCGCATTTTCGTCCGTCATGTTCTGGACAGCGTTAATCTATACTCCTAGTATTAAGCCCTTTTTGTTGTCTGCAAATTACTCGGCGCTTCGATTGGAATTGGATATTCGTAAACTTCTATACCCCCCGGTACGTGCGTAACTGCCATGACGTACGAAAATCTCGACGCCAAGCTCATCAACGCACTACTCGGCGACGGCCGTGCGAGCCTGCGGAGCCTGGCCGAAGAACTCGACGTCTCGGTTACGACCGTCTCGAACCACCTGCGAGACCTGGAAGACGAGGGCGTGATCGAGGGGTACACGCCACGCGTGAACTACGACGCCCTCGGCTACGACGTCACCGCCATCCTGCAGTTGAAGGTGGAGGGAAGCGCGCTGCCCGATGTCACCGAACGGCTCCAGAACCAGAAACAGATGGTGAGCGTCTACGAGGTCACCGGCGACTACGACGTGATTGCCATCGGCAAGTTCCTCAACACCGACGGCATGAACGAGCAGATCAAGACCCTGCTCACCGACGCCGACATCCGCGAATCCAACACCAGCGTCGTCCTCAACGCCGCCGTCGAGAACAAGCAGTTCGACCTCGACGTCGACGACGAGTAACCGGGATCGCGGACGGCACGATACGATCCCGCTCCGCGGGGGCTACTCCCATCGGGTCGCCTCGTGTGGCGTCCCCTGGAGCTGTGCCTGTCGAACGACGGTGACGCGCCAGCGGAGCAGCCCCACGCAGACGAGCCCCACACCCAGCGCGCCGGCGACGACGTAGAACGCGAGCTCGTACGACCCCGTCAGCTCCACGATGCGCGCGACGAGCGTCGGGCCAGCGACGCCGGCCATCGACCACGCCGTGAGCGTGTAGCCGTGGATCGCCCCCAGCTCCTGCGTGCCGAACAGGTCGGCGAGATACGCCGGCAGGCAGGCGAAGCCGCCGCCGTAGCAGGTGATGATGAGAAACATCGCGCCCGCGAACAGGGGGACGGTCCGGAGGTTCGGCAACGCCAGAAAGGCGAGGATCTGCAGGGCGAAAAACACGGCGTAGGTCGCCGTCCGGCCGAGATAATCCGAGAGGCTGGACCAGACGATCCGCCCCGCACCGTTGAACACGCCGATCAGGCCAACGACGGCCGCGGCGGTCGCCGCACTCGCGCCCGTGATCGCCTGTGTCATGTTCGACGCCACCGAGAGGAGCATGATGCCCGCGGTGATGTTGAGAAAGACGATGAGCCAGACGAGGTAGAACTGCGGCGTCCGGATGGCCTCGCTCGCCGTCCGCTGTTCGAGGTCCGACGCGACGATGACGCCGTGGCTGTCGGTCTCCACGACCTCGTCTGCCGACACGCCCGCGGGCACCCACTCCTCCGGCGGCTTCTCAAGATAGCTCGCCCCCGCCGCCATCGCCACGAAGTAGCCGCTGCCGAGGACGTAGAACGTCGTCGGGATGTCCGTCGTCTCGATGAGGACGTTCGCCACGGGACCGGTCACCGGCGCCCCCGCACCGAACCCCATCACCGCAAGTCCGGTCGCCAGACCGCGCCGGTCGGGAAACCACTTCACGAGCGTCGACACGGGGCTGATGTAGCCGAGGCCGAGACCGACGCCCGCGACGACGCCGTACGTCGCCACGAAGCCGACGTAGCTCCCGACCTGCACCGCGACGCCGGCGAGGACCGTCCCGCCTGCGAACAGCACCGCCGCGCCGAGCCCCGATCGCCGCGGGCCGTATCGCTCCACGTACCGACCGAGCGCCGCCGTCGCCATCCCCAGGGTGAAGATGGCGACGGTGAACGCCAGCGACACGTCGGCGATGCTCCATCCCTGTGTCTCTTGGAGCGGCCGCTGGTAGACGCTGTAGGCGTACACCGACCCGATGGAGAGATGGAGCGACATCGCCGACGCCGCGATGAGCCATCGGTTCTTCTCTGCGTTCGGCGTGGCCATACGTCGTGTAGCGACGGGCGCCGGCAAAAAGCCTGGACCCTCCTGATGCCTCCCACCGACCGACTGCCACGGCGGTGGGCAACCGATATCCGCCTGGCGGACGAAGCGACACCCATGACGGACGACGATCCGTCGCCGAAGAACCCGCTCGCTCCGTACTCTCCGTCGGACACGCCCGACGTTCCGGGGACCGGCCGCACGTGGTTCGCCCTCCTCCTCGCCGCCATGTTGCTACTGGGGGCGGCGTACGGCGTGCTCTCGCTGCTGTTCGCCGGGTTGTAGCGAGTCGCGTCGCGCCTCGCTCAGAACCCGTCTTCGAACACGAACGTCCACATTCCACCTTTTACTCGCTCACTTCGTTCGCTCGCAAAAGCTGGACCAAAACGCTCTACGGCTTGTTCCTGTTCACCGGTGAGCCGCCGAAACAGTCCGGCGACCCACCGGTACTGACCTACAATAAACCGTCTCAGAACCCGTCTTCGAACACGAACGTCCCGTTGCGCTGGACCACGTCCCCGTCCACCTCGATGACGGAGTCCTCGGACATGTCGACGATCATGTCGACGTGTTCGGCGCTCTCGTTGCGTTCGTTCTCCTCGTCCACGGTGTCGGCGTAGGCGTTGCCCACCGCCATGTGGACCGTATCGCCCATCTTCTCGTCGAACAGCATGTTGTACGTGAACTGGTCGATAGAGCGGTTCATCCCGATGCCGAGTTCGCCGAGATAGCGCGCGCCCTCGTCGGTGTTCAGGATGCCCGTGAGCACGTCCTCGTTGCGCTCGGCGGCGTGGTCGACGACCTTTCCGTCCTCGAATTCGAGGCGTGCGCCCTCGATTTCCTTCCCTTTTCGGTACAGGGGCAGATCGAAGTGGACGCGCCCCTTCACCGACTCCTTGACGGGCGCGGTGAACACCTCGCCGCCGGGCAGGTTGTGCTCGCCGTAGTCGTTGAGCGTCGGGTTGCCCGTGACGGACATCGTCACGTCCGTCTCCTCGCCGCTTTCGATCCGCACTTCGTCGGCGCCGTCCAGAATCTCGACCATCTGGGCCTGGTGGTCGCGCTGGGCGTCCCAGTCGAGCGTGACGGCGTCCCAGACGAACTCCTGGTAGGCCTCGGTGCTCATCCCCGCGAGTTGGGCGTGGCCCGAGGAGGGGAACTGCGTGAGACACCAGCGCTTGCCCAGGCGCTCGTCGAGGACGGGGCGCATCGCCCGCCGATAGGCCGCGTTGGTGTCGGGCGTCACGTCGCTCTGTTCGGAGACGTTCGGCCCGCCGCGGGCGATGATGAACACGTCCGCCGCCTCGTAGAGCGCGAGCTGGTGGTCGGGCGTCTCGAAGGCGTCCTCGTCGCTCGCGCGGAGATACGCCCGCGTCGCCCGGTCGGAGTTGTGCAGGTACACCGGGTTCGCGCCCCGCTCACCGACGAGTTCGTGGAGCGCCACCGCCAGATCGTCGGCGACGGCCGGCATACTGATGACGACGTCATCGCCCGACTCGATGCGCGTCGAGTGGTCGACGATGGTCTCTGCGTGCGTGCGAATGCGCGGATCCATACCCGCGACTTCCGTCGCAGGCGGCAAAGCCTTTCGGCATCGGTCGGTCCCCTCGTTTCCAATCCGCGGGTCGGCGTGGCCGCCCGGCGCGCGGATCGGCGCCGTTCAGAGTTCGGGTTCGACGTAGACGAACCGCACCCGGTCGTCGTGGTCCCGGAGTTTCGCCTCGATGCGGTCGATATCGTCGTTCAGGTCGGCCGTATCGAGGTTCGCTTCGAAACTCACGTCGGCGGCGACGAGGAGTTCACCGGGACCGACGAACATCGTCCGGAACTGGTCGACGCCGGCGACACCCGGATGTTCCCGGATGATCGACTCGAAGTCGGACTCCAGCCCGTTCGGCGCGCTCTCCCCGAGCAGGAGCCGTTTGTTCTCCCAGGCCAGCGCCAGGGCGAAGCCCATGAGCATGATGCCGATCAACGCGGCGGAGACGGCGTCGTAGATGTAGTTCCCGGTGATGCGCGTCAGGACGATGCCGACCAGCGCCAGGACCGCGCCGCCGAGGGCGATGGCGTCCTCGGTGAACGCCGTCAGCGTCGTCACGTCGCTGGTCGACCGGAACGCCGTCACCAGATCCGTCCAGCCGTACTTCTCCATCTGCCGTCGGAGTTCGGCGTTGGCCTTCACGAAGGCGTACGTCTCGAACACGATGGCGCCCAGCAGGACGACGACGCTCACGTACACCGCGTCGAACGTCACGCTCGCCACGGTCACGGTGCCTGGCGCGGCCGAATGCCCGTTGACGATGGCGCCGTAGCCGTGTTTCAGGCTCTCCCAGCCGGCGATGCCGAACAGCAGGACGGAGACCAGGAAGCTGTAGAAAAACTGGGCCTTGCCGTAGCCGAACGGATGACCGCGACTCGCTTGCTTCTCGCTGTACCGGATCCCGATCAACAGGAACACCTGGTTGCCGGTGTCGGAGATGGAGTGATACGTCTCGGACAGCATCGAGGGACTCCCGGTGAGCAGAAACGCCCCGAACTTCAGGACGGCGATGGTGCCGTTCGCGACGAGTGCGGCTAGGACGACCGACTTGCTGCCTGCCATGTCCACGCCGTCGGTCGCCCCCCGATTCAACCTTCCGACCGCGGCCGCAACCGAATTGTCGCTGGCCCGCCTTCGACCGACATGCTCGTCATCTGCTCCGATACGCACGGCACCGACGGCCCGCGCCTGACCGGCCGGACGCGCACGGCCGTCGACGCGGCCGACCTCGTCGTCCACGCCGGCGACTTCACCACCGAAGCCGTCCTCGACGCCTTCCGCGACCGGACGGAGCGCCTGGTCGCCGTCCACGGCAACGCGGACACCCCGGCCGTCCAGGAACGGCTGCCGTCGGCCGCGTCGACCGCCTACGCCGACGCACCCATCGCGGTTACCCACACGGAACGCGGCGGCACGACCGCGCTCTCCCTGTTCGGCCGCCAGCGCGGCGCCGCGCTCGTCGTCTTCGGGCACACGCATCGGCCGACCGTCGTCGACGACGCGGGGCCGATGCTGCTCAATCCGGGGAGTTACGCCGATCCGCGGAGACACCGGCCGGCCCACGCCGAACTCTGGCGGGCCGCGGACGACGCGCCGCCTGACGGCGTCGAGGCGATGGACGCGGAGACGGGACTCGCGGGCGTGCTTCGGACGCCCGACGGCGACGTACTCGACCGGTTTCACGTGCCTCCGTCTGGATGACTCGTCTCGACGAAAAGTGGAGGGCCGAAGCGGGTCGGGGAGACCACGCAAATCGACGTACGGCCGGCGGGATAATATAAACACCGTAGGCTCAAACGGCCGTTTGACCGTCCCGTCGAAACGGCTTTGTGCGCGCCGGCGCACCTCCCGACCATGCATACGTCGGTCGTCGCGCTCCAGATCTCCGGGCTCCTCGAGGACCCCATCTTCCTCGTCCTGGTGGCGATCATGCTGTTGCTCGTCTTCTTCGGCTACCTGCTCGTCCGACGGACACTCCTCTCGCTCCGCGAGGGGTACGACGAGGGGTACCGATAGCCGACCCTCGTCGGCACACCGACCGCGTCCCGGGCCCGGTACCGATTAGTACCCCCCTCCCCCAGAAGGGCACGAACTGATGGTCGCTACCGGAACGCTGCTGACGTTCGTCGTCGCCGCTCTCGCGAGTCTCTTCATGGCGTGGGCCATCGGTGCTGGCTCGTCGGGATCGACGCCCTTCGCCGCCGCCGTCGGCGCCAACGCCATCTCCGTGATGCGCGCGGGCTTCATCGTCGGCCTGCTCGGCTTCGCCGGCGCCGTCCTGCAGGGCGCGAACGTCACCGAAGCGGTGGGTACGGAACTCATCGCCGGCGGTGTCTCCCTGTCGGCGACGGCCGCCATCGTCGGCCTGCTCACCGCCGCCATCCTCGTCGCTATCGGCGTCTTCACCGGCTATCCCATCGCGACCGCCTTCACCGTCACCGGGGCTATCGTCGGCGTCGGCCTCGCGCTCGGCGGCGACCCCGCGTGGGCGAAATACCGCCAGATTGCGACGCTCTGGGTGTTGACTCCCTTCGTCGGCGGCGGCGTCGCGTACGCGACGGCCCGACTCCTCCGCTCGCCGTCGGTCCCCGAGCGCTACGCCATCTCCGCCCTCGGCGGCCTCGTCGGCGCACTCGTCGCCACCATCGATTTCGCCCTTCTCGGCCCACCGGGCGAGGGTGGGTCGGTCGCCAGCACGTTCGCACCCGGCGTTCCCGGCGGGATACTCACCGTCACGCTCGGCTGTGCGCTTCTCTCGGCGGGCGTCCTGTTTCGCGGGCTCGCCACCGATCCCGAGGCGGCCCAGCGCCGCTTTCTCCTCGTCCTCGGGGGGCTGGTCGCCTTCTCGGCCGGCGGGAGTCAGGTCGGCCTCGCCATCGGCCCGCTCGTCCCTCTGCTCGATGACTTCCAGATCCCGTTGATCGCCGTGCTCGCGGGCGGTGGCTTCGGCCTCCTGCTCGGGTCGTGGACCGGTGCCCCCCGGATGATTAAAGCGCTCGCGCAGGACTACTCCTCGCTCGGCCCCCGGCGATCGATCGCGGCGCTCATCCCCTCCTTCGCTATCGCGCAGGCCGCCGTCGCCTTCGGTATCCCCGTCTCGTTCAACGAAATCGTCGTCTCAGCGATCATCGGTTCGGGGTACGCCGCCGGCGGTGGCGGGGTGAGCCGTCGGAAAATGATCTACACCGTCCTCGCGTGGGCCGGTTCGCTGCTGCTCGCGTTCGCGCTCTCGTTCGGCGTGTTCACCGCGATCGAGATGCTGTAAGGCTCGCCCCGCCGCGCGTGCCTCGTCCTACCCCTCGGCCTCGGCTTCCGTCTCCTCCGCTGGCTCCTCGCTGTCCCCGGCGTCGTGGATCGTGAGCCGAGCGCTCATGATCCGGGTGTTGTCCACCTGCTCGATGCGGATGGTGATGCCGTCGTAGTCGATCTCTTCGCCCTCCTCGACGAGGCGGCCGGCGCGGTTGAAGATGAAGCCCGCGAGCGTCTCGAACTCCTCCCCTTCCGGGAGGTCGAGATCCAGCATCTCGTTGACCTCGTCGATGTTGACCTCGCCCCGGACGATGACCTCGTCGTCGTTGACGAACTCGAACGGCTCTTCTTCGTCGCCCTCGAGGATGTCGCCGACGATCTCCTCGACCATGTCCTCCAGCGTGATGAGGCCCTCCGTGGTGCCGAACTCGTCGATGACGATGACCATCCGCATCCGGTTTTCCTGGATCTCTTCGAGCAGTTCGTCGACGTTTTTCGACTCGGGGACGTGTAGCGTCGGCTGGACCACGTCGGTCAGGTCGATGTCCCTCTCGCCGTAATGCTTCTGTCGAACCAGGTCACGGAGCGTGACGATGCCGATGATGTTGTCGAGATTGCCCTCGTAGACGGGGATGCGTTCGTGGTCGCTCTGAACGCAGGTCTCGATGGCCTCGTCGATGGCGGCGTCTTTCGGGACGGCCGTCATATCGAGACGCGGCGTCATCACCTCCTTGGCGATGGTGCGGTTGAACCGGAAGATGCGCTGGAGCATCTCCCGCTCCTCCTCCTCGATGACGCCCTCGCGCTCCCCGGTCTGGATCATGTTCTGGATCTCGTCGCGGGTGACGTAGGTCGTCTCGATGGCCGACCGGCCGCCAGTCACGCGGTTGATAACGCGGGTGAGGTAGTCGAAGACGATGACCAGCGGCATGAGCGCCAGCTCCGAATACTTGAGCGGGCGGGCGATGCGGAGCGCCCACGACTCGGTGTGTTCGACCGCGTAGGATTTGGGCGCGCTCTCGCCGAACAGCAAGACGAGGGTGGTGATGCCGAACGTCGCCGCGAGCACGGCCTGCCCCTGCGAGAGATAGAGGGCAAAGAGCCCCGTCGCAATCGAGGACATCGCGATGTTGACGATGTTGTTGCCGACGAGGATCGTGATGAGCAGGCGGTGGGGGTCGGCTTTCAGATCCTTCACGTCTTTCGCTTGCGGGACGCCCTCCTCGACCATCGAGTCGACGCGGTGGCGAGCCAGCGAAAACATCGCGATTTCGGACGACGAGAAAAACGCCGATAGTGCGATCAACACGAGTATCGCTAGCATTCCCGCGATGGTGACGGTCGTATCCGTGAGCGGCACGGAATCGGTGATCTGCGCCACGGCTCCCGCTCCGGCGGCGCTCGCTGGCGACAAACCCATGTAAGTACACGTCTTAGTTCCGGCCCTGAATTAAGCGTTGCCCTCATGGCCGCTGTATTCCCCGCAGCGAAGGGCTTAGGCCCGTGCCGTCCGTACGCCGGCCCATGTCGACCACCGACCCACCGATCACCCTGTATCGGCTGCAGGCCTGTCCCTACTGTGAACGCGTCGTTCGGGTGCTGCAGGACCTCGGCCTCGAGTACACCTCGCGGTTCGTCGAGCCGATGCACGCCGAGCGCAACGTGGTCAAGCGGGTCGCTGGATCCCGTCCCGTTCCCGCCATCGTCGACGACCGGACCGGCGTCACCATGTCCGAGTCAGCCAACATCGTCGAATATCTCGAATCTACCTACGGCGAGGGTCTCGTCGAGGCCGGAGGTGACGCCTGATGGTCGACTTCGACGTCGTCGACCTCCCCGACGCCGACCACGTCGCCGAGGGTGAGCAGGCGCCCGATTTCACCCGCCCGCTGGTCAACGCGGAGTTCTGGGAGGACGTCTCACTTTCGGCGCTGACCGCCGACGGCCCCGTCTGTCTCGTCTTCTATCCGATGGATGGCTCGTTCCCGGCGACGTACATCTGGAACGAACTCCGGGACCGCGACATCGGCGACTTACTCACCGTCGTCGGCGTCTCCATCTCGACGCCGTACGCCCACAAACGGCTCATCGAGGAGCGGGAGATGGCCGTCGACCTCTTTGCCGACCCCGCGAACGAGGTCGCCCGTGACTACGGTATCGCGCACGACCTCGACGGCATGGCTGGCCTCTCCGAACCCCGGCCTGCGGCGTTCCTCATCGACGAGGACCGGACGGTCCAGTACGCGTGGGTCGCCGAGGAGTGGCCCGACTTCCCGCCGTACGACGATCTCGAACGCGAGATTCGCGCGCTCGTGAACTGACCGCTCACGCCACGCTTTTCCCGCGCTCCCCCGGACAGTCGACTATGACACTCGATGCAGCAGCCGACGCCGTGCGCGACGGGCGCGCCGTGGTCTATCCCACGGAGACGGTGTACGGCCTCGGTGCCGACGCCACCGACGCCGACGCCGTCGAACGCGTGTTTGATCTGAAGGATCGGCCGCGGGACAACCCGCTGTCGCTCGGCGTTCCCAGCGTCGACGCCGCGCTGGAGTACACCCGCCCGACGCCCCGCGAGGAACGCTTCATGCGGCGCTTTCTCCCCGGGCCGGTGACCGTCGTCGTCGAACGGCGGTCGACGCTCCCCGACGTTCTCACCGCCGGCCGCGACCGCGTGGGCGTGCGCGTCCCCAACCACGAGCTGGCGCTCGCGCTCCTCGAACGCACCCCGCCGCTGACCGCGACGAGCGCCAATCGCTCCGGCGAACCGAGCGTCACTCATCCCGACCAACTCGACGAACGGATCCGCGAAGGGGCCGCCGTCGTCCTCGACGGCGGCGAAACGCCCGGCACCGAGAGCACCGTCGTCGACCCCGGTCGGGGCGTCATCCACCGCCGCGGCGCCATGGCCGACGACATCGAGGCCTGGCTACAGGCCGAGGAGTGATTTGAGCGAGCGCGTTCGCACCCCACACTCCTCGCGGTAGTCGCAGGCGTCGCATTTGGCCCCGTCGTCGATCCGCGGCGGCGGGCCGTCGATCGATCGGACCGTCCGCACCGTCCGCCGATAGATCGCCTTGTTGCGCGTCGTCAGATCGACGCGGCGGACGACGCCGTGAGCGGGGTATTCGATCAGCGCCGACGGAATCTCGCGTTCGCGCTCCCACGCCAGCGCTTTCGCCATCGCCACCGCTCGCACGCGTTGGGGTTCCCACACTCCCTGGTCGGGCGGGCGTCCGGGCGAGGCGAACGTCGGCGTCGGCGGATCTCCCGCCAGTAGTTTGTGAACGATACCGCGACACTCTCGCCCGTCCAGCAGCACGTTACGGGCCGCGGGGTCGATCAACGACTCCCAGTCCTCGCGTTCGGCGAGACGGTCGAGCGCCGCCCGATACGCCTTCGGCGGGCGGTCGATAGGCTCGGCGGCCAGTGTGGCGTCGCTCGCCGAGCGCAGCGCGGGATAGCGAAACGCCAGATCACGGCGTGCCTGGGCCACTGGTGGCGGCTCGTCGGCGTCGTCTCTCCGCGCGTAGTACTCCTGTCGCGGACAGTAAGCGGCCGTCGCGAGCGAACCGAACGTGAGCACGGACGGCGCTGGCCGCGTTTCCGTATTTGAACCTCCGCTCGCCGGCCGGACAGTCGCTACGCCGTCTCGACGTTGTCTCGGCCGCTCGACGCGCGGTTCTTCTCGTACTGCCATTCGCCAAGCCACCCGCCCACGGCCAGGCCGAACAGCGACATCGCCAGCGACGGGAACAGTTCGATCCCTGCGGCGAGCCCCGTTCCCGTGACCGCGAGAATGCCCATTGTCATGCCGATGATCGACGCCCTCGTGCGACTGTTGATCATTGCGAGCAGGGATATACCCTGTTCCGTATTTAGTATGATAAACCGTGTTATTTTGGCAACGACCGAAATATTGAATAGGAAAAGCTCACACCCGAGCGAAGTCGCGGTGCTCGTCTACGCCGTCTGAGAGTGACCGCCGATATCGGATGGGCGTCTCGATCGCAGTGCGTGCCTCTACCGTTTTTCGCTGCCCTCGGACGCCAGCCTGGTCTGGCCGCTGTCGTCCGGCGAACCTCCAACGCCGTGACTGACGGCGTCTCGACGACGGACGGCTAACGCGTGTCAGCGTGGGAGGTGGTCCTCTCTACCACTGCGGTGTCAGTCCTGTTCCGCCACGTCTGCCGACAGACACTCCATGCACTCCGCTCTGTCCGGCGTTTTGGCCGACTCGAAGACGTTTCCGCAGTCCTGACACTCGTACGTCCGACGGGTAACGCCCTCGTCTTCGACGGGGAGCACCGATTTGAGCTTCTGAAGCACGCTCATGCTCTCACTGTACCGGCCACGTTAACGGTTTGCACGGAAAAGCGCTGCGCGGTTTTTAGCGGCCGTGCCACGTGAAAACTTGCCACTGCTTGGCCATCGATAGGGTTTACCGGATTCGAACCACGGTCACTCCGCTCGCGTTGCTCGCTTCGTTCTCTGGCCCGAACCGGCAGAACGGACGAGTTCCTGCTCACTGACGTTCGCCGGAAATAGATGGGCCCTGCCGGATTCGAACCAGCGATCACCCGGTGTCCCATGACCACGACGCCGCCATCGCGAGCCAGTATGAGCCGGGGGCTTTGAGCCAGACTAAGCTAAGGGCCCGTACTCCGCCGTCGGCGCTCCGGCGTCTTGAACGTGCCGGACTGCCGGGCCGCGGACCAAAAGGTTGAGTACGGTCACCGTTATACCCTGGATAACCACGTTCGCCGACGGCGCCGGTCTGCCGTGCATCGGTGTCGTCGACTCTCTGCCCATGACAGACACGCCCGTCTCAAACGTCCTCCTCGTCACCGTCGATTCGTTGCGCGCCGACGCCATCGAACCGTACGGCGGCGAGTACGACACCCCGGCGCTCGCGGACCTCGCAGACCGCAGCACGATCTTCGAGAACGCCTTCGCTCACGGCAACTGGACGCCGATGTCCTTCCCGTCGATTCTCGCTTCGCGCCCCGCCTTCGCCGACACCGGCCGCATCGGCGTCGACGGTACGACGACCCTCGCCGAGCGACTGCAGGAAGCGGGCGTCGCCACCGGCGGGTTCAACGCCGCCAACGGCTTCCTCACCGAACACTGGGGGTACGACGACGGCTTCGACCACTTCGAGGCGTTCGTCGGCGACACCGACGGCCGAGCCAGCGAGTTCGTCGCCGCCCATCCGACCTGGGGAGCGTGGCTCCAACTGCTCACCTCGCCGTTCCGACGCGCCGGCAACTTCCTGCGCGGCGGGAGCGACGAGAAACCCTTCACCGACGCCTCGCGGATGCTCGACATCGAGCGCGAGGCCACATCGTTCATCGACGATACCGACGAACCGTTCTTCCTCTGGGTCCACTACATGGACGCCCACACGCCCTACGTCCCCGCGCCGCGCTACCTCCGCGACCTGACGGACCGCAACGTCGGGACGTTCCGCATGATGGTGGCCCACGTCCGAACGGGTCTCGGGTGGTCCGTCGGCGACCGCACCCTCGCGGACCTGCGCACCCTGTATCAGGCCGCAGTGCGCCAGGTCGACGCCAGTCTGGAGCGCCTGCTGACCGAACTCGACGACGCGGGCGTCGGCGACGACACCGCCGTCGTCCTCGCCGGCGACCACGGCGAGGAGTTCATGGACCACGGCCACCTCTCGCATTACCCCAAACTCTACGACGAACTCGTCCACGTCCCGCTGCTGGTCCACGTCCCCGGAACGGAACCGGGCCGCGTGTCCGAACACGTCGGTCTCGATGCGATCCCGCCGACCGTCTGTGAGCTCCTCGGCGTCGATCCCGCCGACGAGTGGACCGGCGAGAGCCTCTTGCCGACGATTCGAGGCGGGACTGCGCCCGTCACCGACCCCGTGATCAGCGTCGCCGTCCGCGGCGACGACGTGACCCAACAGCCCATCCCCCGGGGCCTCGACGAGGGTGACCTGCTGGTGAGCGCCCGGGAGACCGATTGGGTGTACATCCAGAACACGGCGACGGGGACCGAGGAACTCTACGACCGCCGGGCCGACCCCACGCAACAGTCGGACCGATCCGACGACGGCGATCCGTCGGTCGTCGCCGTCCGTGACCGCCTCCGGGCGGCCGTCGGCGACCACGTCGCCACGCTGGACGCCGTCGAGCCCGGGGGGGCTGCGGCGGATGTCGACGACGGCATCGAGACGCGGCTGAAAGCCCTCGGCTATCGCTGATGCTCCGGCGCTTCCTGCGGGCGATCCTCGTCGGCCCCGAGGCGCCCCAGATCCGCCGGTTCTTCCTCGTCGGCACCGTCGCTGCCGGGTTCCAGACGGCCCTGCTCGGCACGCTCGTCGAACTGGGCAACATTCAGTATCTCCTCGCCGCCGTGCTCTCCATCGAGACGACGATCATCCTCCAGTACGGCGTCAACAATCGGTGGACGTTCCACACCGACCGGCACGACGGGTGGCGGGAGTACGCTCACGGACTCCTCCGGACGAACCTGGTCCGTGGTTCGGCCATTCCGATCCAGGTCGGCGTCCTTTATGCCCTCGTCTCGGCCGCGACCATCCCCTATCTCGTCGCCAACGGCATCGGCATCGTCATCAGCGGCGTCTACCGGTACGTCCTCGATTCGCGGTGGACGTGGCAGGGCTGATCGTCACCAGTCGAGGCGTCGCTGGAGGAGCGTCGTGCCACCGAACAGGACCAGTCCGAGGGCGAACAGACAGACGACGCCGGCGTAGGTCAGCGCTGGCTGGATGTTCCGCATCCCCTGATTGACGAGCACACCGAGACCGCCGTTGGCGACGAACCACTCGGCGATGACGACCCCCGAGAGGCCGCTGACGAGCGAGAGTTTCACGCCGGCGATCACGGTCGGGAGCCCGTATCGGAGACGGACGATCAGCCGTGCCCAGCGCGGTGCCCCCACCGAATCGAGCAGCGATCGGTGGGCGTCGGGCAGCGTGGTGAGACCGCTCGCCGCCGCCACCGCGATGGGGAAAAACGTCGCGAGCGCGACGAGCGCGACCGCCGACAACAACGAGATGCCGAACCAGACGAGCAAGAGCGGCGCGGCGACGATGGTCGGCGTCACGCGCGCGCCCACGAGGAAGGGTCCGGCAACGGGGCGGGCCCGCGGCGCGAACGCGATGACCGCGCCGATCGTTCCGCCGATGCCCGCGCCGACCGCCCAGCCCGCCGCGAGTTTTCCCAGGGTTCCCACGGACGCCCGCAGAAACAGGCCCGGCGTCGCCCACAGCGACGCCGCGACGGCGGTCGGACGGGGGAGAAACGCCGATGTCGTCGGCAACAGGACGGTCCCGCCGACCCAGAGGCTCGCGATGGCCGCGAGCGCGAGCCCGCCGAAGACGAGCCGGTCCGGCGTCGGCGTCTCGATCCCGCCACCGCCGCTTCCGAACCCGCTCGCGACCCCCGAGGCGTCGTTCCAGCGGACCGCTCGCTCGGCGGCCGCGACCAGACCGAACAGCGCCAGGCCGATCCCGATGATCAGGACCACCTCCGCGAACAGCAGCGCCGTATCCAGCGCCGCGGCTGCCTGCAGAACGGCGTGGCCCAGGCCACGCGACGAGGCGAGAAACTCCGCGATCAACACGCCCTCGACGGCGAGCGGGGTAGCGATTTTCACCCCGGCGAAGACGCTCGGGACGGCGTTCGGGAGCCGGACGTGACGGATCCGCTTCCAGGTCGACGCCTCGACGGACTGCATGAGGTCGAGTTGGCGAGCCGGCACCGACAGCAATCCGTCGAGCGTCGCCACGGCGACCGGGAAGAAGGTGAGTATCGCGGCCATCAGCACTCGCGTCCGGAGCGTCGCGCCGAAGGCGACGATCAACAGCGGGGCGATGGCGATGAGCGGAACGATCCGCACCGACAGCAAGAGCGGGTAAACGGCGAGACGGAGGCGACGTGAGGCGGCCATCGCGCTCGCGCTGAGTATGCCGACGCCGACGCCGGCGAGCCATCCGAGACCGATCTCGTAGCCCGTGTACGCGACGTGCTGGACGAGCGCGCCGCCGTGCCCACCGAGCGCGCCGACCACGTCGACGGGTGACGGAAGGAGAATCGTCCGCACGCCGGTGAGTGCCGTCGCGGCTTGCCACAGGGCGACACCCACCACGAGGGCTGCGGCGGCCGTGAGCGGCCGAGAGAGGTCACCGGCGGCGCGACGAATCTGACCCGTTCGCATTCAGACTGGGAGGTCGTAGTCGGTGGTGACACGCGTCGCGTAGTCGCCGACGTAGTCCGCGTCGGTGTCGAGGCGGTCGTTCGACCAGGCGTCGTCGACGGCGACATCGGCGTCGATCACGTCGCTCTCGGTGAGGTTCGTTGCCACCCGATCCCAGATGTCCGCGCGCTGATAGCCCCAGCCCTGCTCGCGAACCGCCTCGCTCAACACGAGATTCTTCGCCGTGTACTTCAGTTTGAGCAGGCCGATGTCGCGGGATTTCGATAGGCTCTCTCTCGCGTCGATCATCCGATCCATCCCGTCGGCCGGCTCGTTCGAGGCCCACGCCCAGCCCCGAGCGGTCGCTCGCAGGAACCCCTCGATGACCTCCGGGTTCTCGGCCGCGTAGTCGGGGCGGGCGAACACCGTTCGGCCGATGGAGGGGGTGTAGTCGGAGAGCCAGAGCATCGACGCGTTGTAACCCTCGGCGTCGAGGCCGAGCGGGTCCGAGAAGATGCCCACCGCGGCGTCCGCGTTCCCCGAGAGGAGATGCGAGGTCTGCTGTTCGACCCCGACGCTGACGAGTTCCACGTCGTCGGCGATGCCCGCCTGCGAGAGGAGCATCTGCAGGTAGGTGTACGTCTTGGCCGATTCGGTGACGACCGCCACCCGCTTGCCCGCGAGTTGTGACGGGTCCGTGAGCTCCCCGCCGAACGCCTCTTCGACCGTGTAGATAACCGCGTTTGAGTCCTGTGCCGCCGCGAACGACTGAATGTCGAGGTCGCGGTTCCGCGCTTTCAGCAGTGCGATCCCCGTCCCGAGACCGATGTCCTGGTTTCCGAGGCCGACCTGCTTGGCGGCAAAACTCCCGCCCTGTCCGGACACAAGGTCGACCGAGAGACCCTCCTCCTCGTAGAATCCGTTCTGATCCGCGACGAAGTAGCCCGCCTGCGTCGCGTTGGGCTTCCAGTTCAGGATCACCGACACGTCCTGCTGGGACGACCCACCCGTATCGCCAGAGCCGATCGCCCCACCGACGCAGCCTGCCAGCCCGGCGACGCCCGCCGCTCCCGCTGCCTGCAATACGCCGCGCCGTGTCGTGGTTGACCGAGGCATACCTTGCAATGGCGATAGGATTCCCCTCACTTAAACGTTTCATCGGTACTATTATCAGTCACTCAGTGTCGCGAAGCCGGTGACTACCGACTGTCGTGCGACTACTGGGTGTAGAATACGGGAAGAAGCGCCGTCGCCAGGGCTCGAACCTGGGACCACCTCGTTAACAGCGAGGTGCTCTACCATCTGAGCTACGACGGCTCAAAAACTGATAGTTGCAGTCGGCAGAAAGGGCTTTCGTTTTCACCCGATCCCGTCGGTCGGTCCGGTGGGACCGACACGCTTTCGCCCGGGCGGGCGGATGTGCCTCCATGAGCGACTTCGAGTCCGTCGTCTCCCGTGTCGCCCGGCGGGTGACGCCCGACGCCACGGAGCGCGAACGCCTCCAGGCGGCCGTCGAGACGCTGACCGACCGGGTGCGCGACGCGGTCGACGACCTCCCCGTCGACGCGCGAATCGTCCAGGTCGGCTCGACGGCGCGCGGCACCTGGCTCGCCGACGACCGTGATATCGATCTCTTCGTCTGTTTTCCGCCCGACCTCGACCGCGACGAACTGGAACGGTACGGTCTCGCCGTCGGCCGTGCCGCGCTGCCCGACGGACGCGAGGAGTACGCCGAACATCCGTACGTCACCGGCGACATTCAGGGGTTCGATGTCGACCTCGTCCCCTGTTTCGACGTCGCGGACGCGACCGAGATCCAGTCGGCGGTCGACCGCACGCCCTTCCACGACGCCTACCTGCAGGAACGCCTCGACCCCAACCTCGCCCGCGATGTCCGTCTGTTCAAGGCCTTTCTCACCGGGATCGGCGCCTACGGGAGCGACCTCCGGACGCGTGGCTTCTCGGGCTATCTCTCCGAACTCCTCGTGCTCGAATACGGCGGGTTCAAGCCGCTCATCGAGGCCGCGGCCGACTGGACGCCGCCGATCCGACTCGATCCCGAGGGACACGGCACCGCCACGTTCGCCGATCCGCTCGTCGTGATCGATCCCACCGATCCGGAGCGCAACGTCGCTGCCGTCTGCGCCCCGGAAAACGTCGCTCGTCTCCAGCATTTCGCCCGGGACCTACTGGCCGACCCCCGCGAGTCGCTGTTCGTCGCTACGGACCCCGATCCAATCGACGCCGACGCCGTTTGCGACCATCTCGACCGCCGCGGCACGACCCCGGTCGCCGTCGTCTTCGAGACTCCCGATCTGGTCGCGGATCAACTGTATCCACAACTTCGGAAATCGCTCGATGGGATCGCGTCCGAACTCGATCGCCGTGGCTTCGACCCCCTTCGCACCGCCACGTTCGCCGACGACGAGGCCGTCCTGCTCGTCGAACTCGCCGTCGGCGAACTGTCGGCGATCCGTCGGCACCGCGGCCCGCCCGTCCACGTCAGCGAACACGCCACCGGCTTCTACGACGCGTACGCCGACGCCGACGTGTACGGCCCGTTTCTGGACGGGGACCGCTACGTCGTCGAACGCGAGCGGGAGTTCACGACGCCCGACGCGCTGCTCGAAAGCGACGCCATCTTCGAGGTCGCCCTCGGGACTCACATCGAGCGGGCGCTCCGTGACGAGTACGATCTGTTGGTCGGGAACGAGGTAACGTCGCTGGCCGAGACGTTCGGCGTCGCTCTCGCCCGATACTTCGATCCGTCGCCCTAGAGGCCGTGGATCGCCCGCACGTCGTCCAGCAGGTCCTGCGTGGCGTCGGTCGGGTCGCCCCGGTCGTCGACGGGCACGCGCCCGTCGAACGTCTCGTGGATGGTTGCGATGCTCTCGGAGAGCGTATCTAGACTGTAGCCACCTTCGAGAACGAATCCCAGTCCCGCGCCGACCGCCTCGGCCGTCTCGCGGAGCTGGTCGGTGAGGTTGGCGTACCCTTCGGTCGAGACGCGCATCCGCGAGATGGGGTCGTGACGGTGGGCGTCGAACCCCGCACTCACGAGCACGAGGTCGGGACCGAACCGCTCGATCGCCGGGCCAATCACCGTCTCGACGGCAGTGAGGTAGTCGTCGTCCCCCGCACCCGACGCGAGGGGGATGTTGAGCGTCGTTCCTTCGCCGGCCCCCGTTCCGGTCTCCTCGACGGCGCCCGTCCCCGGGAACAGGCCCTCTTCGTGGATCGAGGCGTAGAACACGTCGTCCTGGTCGTAACAGATCTCCTGGGTGCCGTTGCCGTGGTGGACGTCCCAGTCGAAGATGGCGACGCGGTCGGCGTCGCCCGAATCGATCACCGTCCGGGCGGCGACGGCGACGTTATTGAAAAAGCAGAAGCCCATCGCGTCGTCGGCGAGGGCGTGGTGGCCTGGCGGCCGACCGATCGAAAACGGCGTCTCTCGCCCGTCGTCGCCGGCGAGGGCGCGTTCGGCGACCCACTGCGCGAGGCCCACGCTCGTGCGAGCGGCCGTCCACGTCGCTCCCGAGGCGACCGTGTCCGGGTCCCAGTTGCCGCCGCCGTTCGCGCAGAACTCCCGCACGTCGGTCACGTAGTTGGCGTCGTGGACGGATGTCAGCGCGTCGACCGACGCCGGGTCGGTCGCGACGTAGTCGACGCCGTGGCGTCTGGATAACTGTTTTCGGATCGCCCGTAACCGGTCTGCCGTCTCCGGATGCCGGTCGCCGGTGTCGTGGTCGAGACAGGCCTCGCTGTAGCCGAACTGCATCTATTCGAAGAGGGCGAAATACGTCTCGATATCTTCCGCCTGGATGGTCCGTCTGTCGGCATGGTTCGCGAGTGTCGCGGCCGCCGCGGCGACGTTGTCCGCGTAATCCTCCAGAATATCGGCGAGTGCGATGCGCGCATCCATCGAGACCCGGTACTGCTCGCCGATTTCGAGTCGTGCGATGCGGTCGACGGGGGCGACCGGGAGTTCCAACGACTCCCGGTCGACGACCCGTTCGACGCCGAAATCGGCCGCCATCAGGGTCTTTCGTCCGTCTTCCGTCGCTCGTTCGGCCGCGTCGATGGCCAGGTTCGCCCCGTGGCGCTGGACGCGCCGTGCGAGTTCCTCCGCCGCGCCCGCACTCACCCGGAGGTCACCCGCATTCCGCCGGATGATCGTGTCTATCGGGGCGAACGGTAACTCGACGCTCATACGGTGATACCCGTTCCTGTCGCGTATAATCCTTTCCGTCGGCCGAGCGGCCGCGTCCGGGGCGTTCGACCGATTAGTGGACTTCGTCGGCGTCGATCCGCCCGTCACGGAGGTGGCCACGGACGGTCACCTCCTCGCCGAGACGGAGGTTGGCGTCGGTGTCGACGCTCCGCGTCTCGGTCCCGTCGTCGAGGACGACTGGATCGCCGGCCTGGACGACGGTCCCGGTGAACGTGACGGACTCGCTCTCTGCCTCGGCCGCGACGGCGGTTCCGCCACCTCCGCCACCGGACGCGTCGTCGGTGTCGCCGTCACCGAAGGAATCGAGACCCGTATTCCCGGTGGCCGTCTCCGTCTCCGTCCCCGCCCCCGAGTCACTGCTCGCCGCCGCCCCGGCGTCGGCCCCTGGCGCGTCCGCCGGTGGATCGGTGACCGTCACCGTCGACCGCCAGCCAGCCGAGGCCTCCAGGTCGTCCTGCCACCCCTCCTGAATCTCGGCGTCGGTGACGGCCACGTAGTCCGCGAGCTCGATGTCGAGGTCGGCTTTCTCCCCCCAGAGCGCGACCCGGATATCCCCCGTCTCGTCTTTGATCCGGACGTTCCGGACCTGGCCTTCCGACCCGTCGTCGCGGTCGAACGTCCGCTTGGGATCGGTTTCGATGACGCCGCCAGCGATGTCGGCCGTCTCGCCGAGTTCGAGGTCGTCGATATCGGTCGTCTCGGGGTCGTAGCGTATCTCCTCGTCTATCTCCTCGACGGCGCCGCGAGAGCCAACGTGCAGTTCGAGATCGCCGTCGCGTTCCCGGACGTAGCCGTCGACCACTTCGACCGACGTTTCGGGGTCGAGTTCCGTCGCACGGTCGGCCCGCTCGTCCCAGAGCGTCACCCGGACGCGCCCCGTCTCGTCGCCGAGGGTGAGATTGGCGACCCGACCTTCGGAGCCGTCGTCGCGGTCGAACGTCCGCACGGTGTCCGTCGACAGCACGCGCCCGCGCAGGTTGACATCCGACAGGCCGAGCGAGAGGTCCTCGACGTGGTAGGTGTCCTGTACCTGCACGTCGACCGCCGCGTCCTCGTCGATCTCAGCCTGGTCGACGCTCACCTCGACGCCGTTGTAGCCGTCCTGTGGTCGGCCCTTGATGCGGAGCACGTCACCCACTTCTATTTCGCCGTCGACGACCGACTGCGCCATCCGGTCCCAGAACGAGATGCGGAGCTGTCCCGTCTCGTCGGCGACCTCCACGTTGACGACGCGGCCCTCGTCGGCCTCGTCGTCTTCGTCCCCGTCGCTGTCGCGCTCGAACGTCCGCAGTTCGCCGATGCCGACCACTCTTGCGAGGAACTTCGCCTCGCCCATCCCGGGATCGATGTCGGCGATGCCGCTCACTTCCTCGTCTTTGAGTTCGTGGGCGATGAGCATCGCCGCCGTCTCCTCGTCGGCGAGCCCCCCCATCTGCTCGACCTTGTCGTGGACGGCAGCCTCGAACTCCTCGAACGCCACGTCGGTGTCGAGGTCTTCGTAGACGTCCTCGATTACACCCATCGTATCGTGCAACAGGCGAACCCTCCGGTTAAGCGTTGTCCTTGGCCGAACGACCCCACGCAGTCGGTCGATTTTCTCTGCCGTCGGTCGATCACGGTACAGCCTGGTCCCGGCTTCGGATAAGAACCTACGCCGTCACGACCGTCCGCCGGCCACCGGGCACGTCGTGAACCACACGGACCGCCGACGGTGCGCCACCCGCGACCCGGATCGTCGCCACGTAGCCCCGGTAGACGAGCGCCTGGGTGCAGGCCGTGCCCGGTGGCTCGTCCGACCCCGTCGTCACCGTCACGGTCATCGTCTCCTCGTCGAGCGTCGCCGATTCGAGCCGAGCAACCGCACAGCCGTTCGGCCCCGTGATACACCCCGTGACGCGGATCCGCGATGCGGTGGTGTCGACCGTCGCCGATTCGGGCTCCGAACACCGGCCCGTATCCCGGAGCGCCCGTTCAGTCACGCGCCGTGGCGGGTCGCTTCCGCCGTCGCCGCGGGGAGCGAGACAGCCACCGAGTCCCGTCGCCAGTACCGGAAGCGTTCGGAGCAGCGAGCGTCGCTTCATACGGCTCACCTCGGCCGGTGGCGACATACTCCTTCCCTAATCTCAAACGATCGTTTGACGTTTCCCCGCTCCGGTCGGTGTGTATCGTAACCGTCTTAAGCCGCTCCGGGGTATAGAGAGATGAGTCCTGGTAGGGTAGTGGACTATCCTCTTGGCTTGCGGAGCCAGGGACCGGAGTTCAAATCTCCGTCAGGACGTTTCCTTTCAGCGCAACACGACGAGCGTAGCGAGGAGTGTCTGCTGAAAGGAAACGGCCCCTAGATATTTGAGCAGACGAGTCGCAGCGGCCGAGCGGAGCGAGGCCGACCGTCTCGGCGAGTTCAAATCTCCGTCAGGACGCTCACTTCGTCGCCGGTCGACTTTGTCAACCGGCTGCATGCGAGACCGTCGGTCTCGCTCTGTTCCCGCCCTGACGTGGCCCACGCTCGCTGACGCTCGCGTGGACCTCCGTCAGGACGTTTCCTTTCAGCACAACACGACGAGCGTAGCGAGTCGTTCGCGCTGAAGAAAGTCCGCAAATATCGAACTCGCAGCGGCGCCTCCGCACACCACCGGAGCGGTCAGTGGTCGGGGCTCGGCGGGCCGTCCGCCTCGACATCCGCGTCGTACGCGACCCGGGTCCCGTCGGATCGGTCGAAGATGTACGACCGCTCGACTTCGATGGAGACGGTGTCGCCCTCATCGATCGGATTCCGTTCGGCGTCCACGACGGCCCGAAGTTCGCCGATGTCGCTGTCGATGTACAGGATCCCCTCGTCACCGACCGTCTCCACGAGCGTCACTTCGCCGCCGAGGCCGTCGGGTTCGCCGCGTCGAACCGTCGTGTGCCGCGGCCGGAAGCCGAACGTGATCTCGTTCGGCACGCTCTCGGTGATGTCGGTTTCGACCGTCCAGTCGGTGCCGTCGAGTTCGACGGTTTCGCCGGTGCCGCCCGGACACGTCGCCGGCAGGAGATTGATCTCGGGCGAGCCGATGAACTGCGCGACGAACGCGTTGCTGGGACGGTGATAGACCGCGTGTGGCGAGCCGTACTGCTGGATGTTGCCCTGATCCATGACCAGCATGCGATCGGAGAGGGTCATCGCCTCCTCTTGGTCGTGGGTGACGTAGACCATCGTCCCGCCGACCTGCTTCTGGATGCGCTGGAGTTCGACCCGCATCTCCTTTTTCAGCTTCGCGTCGAGGTCGCTCATCGGCTCGTCGAGCAGGTACGCCCGCGGCGACCGGATGATCGAGCGACCGATGGCGACTCGCTGTTGCTGACCGCCCGATAGCTGTCCCGGATATTTGTCGAGCAGTTCGCCGATCTGAATCGTCTCCGCGACTTCCTGGGCGCGGTCGTACCGTTCCTCCTTGGAGACGCGGTCGAGTTTCAGCGGATAGGAGATGTTCTCCCACACTTTCATGTGCGGGTACAGCGTGATGTCCTGAAACACGAACGCGAGGTTCCGGTTCTGGGGTGGCACGTCCGCGACTTCCTCGCCACCGAGGCGGATGCTCCCGCTCGTCGGCGTCTCCAGCCCCGCGATACACCGCAACAGCGTCGTCTTTCCACAGCCCGACGGGCCGACGATACACACGAACTCGCCGTCCTCGACGGTGAACGACACGTCGTCTACCGCGACAATCGTTCCGGCCTCTCCCGAGAACTCCTTGCGGAGGTCTTCGATCTGAATATCAGTCATGGATTGGATGTGGTGCAGTCATGCGGTTGCTTTGTACCCTTCGAGCAGATATTTCTGGAGGAAGTACACCAGCAGGAACGCCGGGATGATGATGGTGAACACGACCGCCATCACCTGATTCCAGAACACGTAGTTCTGGACGGCATACTGGGTAATCCCCGTCGTGAGCGGACGGAGCGCGTCCTCCGAGATGAGCACCTTCGGATAGGTGTAGTTGTTCCACGACGACTGGAAGGCGAAGATACCGACCGCGACCATCCCCGGTGCCGCCTGTGGGAGCGCGATGTCCTTGAACGAATGCCAGCGCGACCCGCCGGCCATCCAGACGGACTCCTCGAAGGAGAGCGGCACCGTCTGGAAGAACAGCCACATCGTCCAGATGCCGAACGGTAGCGGGATCGACGCCTCCGCCAGCACCAGGCCGAGCAGCGAGTTGAGCAGGCCGAGTTCCCGCCAGATCTGGTACATCGGAATCGACAGTAGGAGTGGCGGGAACATGTAGCCGAACAGGATGAACCGCGCGAGCCACTTCTTCCCGCGGAACTGCACCCGCGTCAGGCCGTAGCCTGCCAGCGTCGACGCGGTGACGGTGAACACGACGACGCCCGCGGCGACGATGAGGCTGTTCCTGTAGTAGGTGAAGAAGTTCGATGCGAGGAACACGTCCTGAATCGGCTGGACGGTGAAACTCCCGAGGATGCGCGAGAGGTTGCCTCCGAGGAGCGCGTCGAGACCGCTGAACGCTCCGATGATGACCCAGATGATCGGCGCCATCAACAGTAGGAGCGTCACCCACACGACGATCTGGTAGGAGATCGACTTGATCCGGGCAGCCTGCCGGTAGGAGATATACTCCCCGACGATCCGTCTCATGCCACCCGAACCTCCTCTTCGGGTCGAGCGACCCGGAAGTACACCAGCGACCAGCCGACCAGGAAGATGAACATGAGCGCGGCGATGCCCGCCGCCTGCCCGAGGTTATACTGGTTGAAGGCTATCTCGTAGGCGAGCAGGGGGATCGTCGTCGTCGCCTCGCCCGGTCCACCACGGGTCATGATGTAGATGATGTCGAACTTGTTGAACATCCACAGCGTGCGGAGCAAGGCCGCGATGAGGATGACGTTCTGGATGCGGGGGAGCGTGATGTCGCGGAACTTCTGCCACGCGTTGGCGCCGCACATCGTCGCTCCCTCGTAGAAATGCTCGGGGATCGACTGGAGTCGCGCAAGGGTCAGCAGCGTCACGAACACCGCGAACTTCCACGAACCGACGACCATGACCGTCACCATCGCGGTTTCGGGGAGGCCGAGGAACGCGATGGGCTGACTGAGGATCCCCAGTTCGAGGAGGACGAGGTTGATGATGCCGTACTGCGCGTTGAGCATGAACTGCCCGACCATGCCGATAACGACGGCCGGCACCATATATGGCAGGAGGGCAAGCGCGCGGGCGAGCACCGCGCCCTTGAACTCTTTGTTGACCAGCAGCGCCAGGCCGACGCCGACGACGAGCTGGAACAGAACCGAGCCGAATCCGAAGATCAGGCTCCGACCGAAGGCCGCCTGGAACTCGCTCGCCATGACGATGTCGGCCAGGCGGCCTGGCCCGGTCCACGTCCACACCGGATTCAGCGTCGACACCTCGTAGAGGCTGAGATTGAACGCCCACACCATCGGTAGGATGGCGATGAAGACGTACAGTACGAGCGCCGGCGCGAGACACAGCAGTAGCAGCGCGTAGTCGTTCTCGAAGATATCCGACAGGGTGCTGTCAGTCGTCTGCCGCCACTGTTCGGGCACGGCGGACACGACGAAATCCGTCACCGTCGACATACTCAGTTACTCCATTCCGGTGTTTTCGCGGAGGGTCGATGCGGTCTGGTCGATGGCCTGGTCGATGCCCATGCCACCCTCGGTCGCGTCGTAGAACATCTGGCCGAGCTGGAAGGAGGTGAACGCCGGCGAGGCGTAGGGGTTCGCCGGCTCCGTCTCCGCGGTGAACGGCGCCGTGCTGTCCGAGAACAGCGCCTCGCGCTCGCTCTGGATCGTCTCCTCGTCGAAGTTGTCGTTGAGGTAGTCCCAGCCCTCGCGGTACGCCGAGCCCGGCTCGTACCAGCTCTCGAAGATCGGAATGTTGTGGAAGCGGAGCGCGCGGGCGTACTCGACGAGTCGCTCGCCGGTCACCATGTACTGCACGAACTCCTTTGCGCCCTCGGGATTGGACGAGCCTTGGACCAGCGCGTATCCGGTCGCGGCCGAGTTGCCGAGATGTCCGTCACGGTTCGACGTGTTGTACGGGTTCGAGACCCGCTTGGTCGCGTCGGCCCACGGGCGGTCCTGGCCGATGGACTGCGTTTTCGGTCGGCCGCCGGAGTACAGCGCCGTGGCGGTCGTCCCGCCGGCGTAGGACTCGTAGATCTCTCCCCAGTCCCAGTTGGTCGCCGTCGGCGAGTATTCGACCATCTGCTGGGCGCGTTCGAGCACCTCGCGGACGCGGTCCCGGTTCCCGCCGGAGTCGATGGCAACCTCGACGGCGTCGCCGTTGCGCATCGCGACCTGGGCGTCGTTGCCCCAGAGCCGGTTCCACGCGTGATACGAGCCGTACACGGTCGCGGCGGTCGTGTAGCCCAGTCCGTAGAGGTCGTTGTCGGCCTCCGTGATCGCCTGGGCGGCCTCCCGCTCGGCCTCCCACGTCGTCGGCGCGTCCAGTCCGAGTTCGTCGTAGATGTCGGTTCGGTACCAGTTGTTCGCCAGCGACGCGACCGCCGGCACCAGGCGGTGCTCTCCGTCGTAGACGAACCCGAACTTCTCGGGAATGGCCTCCTCCGCCTCCTCGACGGCCTCGATGACGTCGCCGACGGGTCGGAGGATGTCCTGCGTGGCGTAGGCGCCGATGCGGAACTGCTCGGCGTTGATGATGTCCGGCGGGTTGCCGGCCTGGATGAGCTGGCTCACCCGCTGCCCGTAGTCACCACCGATCTCGGTGAATTCGATATCGACCGGGATGTCGCGCTCCGCCTCGAAGTCCTCGGCGAAGCCACGGAGCATCTCCTTGAACTGCGGCGAGTTGTTGTTGGAGATGTACGTGACGGCCTCGTTGCTGGAAGAGCCACCACCGAAACACCCTGCCAGTCCGAGCGTCATCCCTGTGGCGCTGGTTGTCGCCAGGAATCGTCGTCGAGATACCCTGCCCACCGTCCCTGTCGAATCTTCACTCGACATAGTTTCTCCTCTATATTCGAGATACAAAACCGTTTATCACGATTAACCCCGTCTATTATGTGGGTCCCGGCACCGCACACCGGACGAGCAACGGGTCGACGCGGCGTTTTTCCCGTTCGAGGCCCCAGTCTCAGCGCATGGACGCGTCGCTCCGCGCGGGCATCGCCCTCTACAACGACGGCGAGCACCACGCCGCCCACGACGCCTGGGAGGACCGATGGCTCGACCTGGAGCGCGACACCGCCGACGAGCGGTTCCTCCACGGCCTCATTCAGTTCACCGCCGCCGTCCACCACGCCCGGACGCGCAACTGGAGCGGCGCGACCGGCCTCGCGACGAGCGCTCGCGACTATCTCGCCGACCTTGAATCATCGTATCGCGGCGTCGACATCGCGGCCGTTCGGCGCTCGCTCGCGACGCTCGCCGCCGATCCGGCAGTCATCGAGCGCCGTCGACCGCCACCGCTTCGATTTGAGGGACAGGTGCTCGGCCTCGCCGACCTGCGCTTCGACGCGGCGGCCGTCGCCGCGGTGGTTCTGGCCGAGGCGTACGACTACGACGTGGCGACCGTCGACCGCGCCATCGAGTTCGCCCGCGAGGAAATCGCGGGCGGCGAGCGAACGCAGTTCACCGGCCTGGTGCTGTCGTTCGTCGCCGACGGCGACGCGCGGGATCTGGTCTACCAGCGCCTGACGGAACACGTCGATCGGCGGGAGCGGGAGTATACGGATGTCGAAGGGCTGTTCGAGGGCTGAGGACCTCTCCTCGGCTCACGCCCCGTCTTTCGGCTCGCCCGCCAGCGTGTACTCCGCCGAATCGTCCTGTGGCTCGTAGCCCAGCACCGCTTTCGCACGGTCGATGGAGTAGTACTTGCGCTCGTTGTCGGAGACGCCGTAGACGATCTCGTAGCCGTAGTCGGCGCGGATACACCGATCGAAGAGATGGGCGCAGTCGCGATGCGAGAGCCACATCGCCTGCCCGCGTTCGTAGTTGCGCGGCGGATGCCCCTCGGTGAGGTTGCCGATGCGGACACAGACGACGGCGAGGCCCTCGCTGTCGTGGTAGTAGCGCCCGAGCGTCTCGCCCGCGGCCTTGCTCACGCCGTAGAGGTTCCCCGGGCGGGGCAGTTCCGTCCCGTCGAGGCGGTAGTCGTCGTCCGTGCGGTACATTTCGGGCGTGCGCTCGTCGGTTTCGTAGGCGGAGACGGCGTGGTTCGAGGAGGCGAAGGCGACCTTCTCGACGCCCGCGTCGACGGCCGCCTCGAACACCGTCTGCGTGCCGTCGATGTTGTTTTCGAGCACCGAGTTCCACGGCGCCTCGGGCCGCGGGTCGCCCGCGAGGTGGATGACGGCGCCCACGCCCTCCATCGCGTCGGCCATCGCCTCGTCGTCGGTGATGTCCGCGACGACCACGTCGTCGTCGTCCACGCCCGGCGGGAGACGATCGCTCGACAGCGGCTCCCGGTCGAGCAGTCGCCACTCGTGGGCGTCGGCGATCCCGTTCAGGATCGCCTGCCCGACGCGCCCACCCGCGCCAGTCAGTAACACCGGGTCGTCCATTCGGGCAGTACTGGGGCGACCGAACCCAAGTAACAACCGATTCTCCGCGACGACAGACCTTACCACTGGGGGGGCCGACGCTCCCCTATGGCCACCGACGCCCAGCACGCCTGTTTCGAGGCGGGCATCAAGTTCGGATCGCTCTATCACCAGTTCGCGGGCACGCCGGTCTCCCCCGACAGCGCCGCGAGTCTCGAACGCGCGATGGCGGAATCGATCGAGAACCAACCCTTCTGTGAGTCGGTGTCGGTCGATATCGATGTCGACGCCCTCGCCGACGCGGCCGACGACCACGGCTACGTCGAACTCACGGGGCAGTTCATGGAGGTGCGGATGCGCATCGAACGCGAGGGCGTCGTCGTCCACGCCGAGATGTCGATGGTGGACGGCTACCCGCTGATGCAGCTCGTCGAGGTCGAGTAGGCCCGTTCGCGGGCCGAACGGTCGCATTTCACTTTCACTTTCGGGCGTGCGTTTAACTCACACGGCAGCGAACCCCCGTGTATGAGTCAGACGACGCTCGGCGACGACGAACTCTTCGGCGAAGCGGCAGACGAGATGCGCGCGGATGTCGAGGAGCATCTGGACGCGGCGCGGGCGGAACTGCCGGACGCGGCCGACGTGTGGGAGACCGACGCCGACAACGTCCTCGGCGTGTTGAACGGCCTGCGGTCGGCGCTCGACGCCGGCGACGCCCGCGAGCATCTCCGCCAGGCCAAGAAGTGGTACACGATGGGCGACCGTGCCGACGCCTTCGACCAGGCCGACGACCTCGCCGACGCCATCGCGGAACTCGAGACGCTGATCGCGTCCATCGATGACGCCCACGAGGACGTCAGCGACCTCACGAACGCGGTGCCGGAGCTCCGCGGCACGCTGGAGGACCTTGCCGACGGGGACGGGGACGCGGCGTAATCACCGCTCGGGCAGGTCGCGGTTCGCGACGGCCGTCAGCAGTCGATCGAGTGCGTCCGCCGCCAGATCCAGCAGTTCGTCACCCAGTTCGGCGTCGCCCGCGCTGGGGTCGCCGACCACGCCGTTTTTCGTGAACTCCGCCGAGTCGTGCGCGAGGTTCGTCCCCGTCCCCGGCACCCAGTCGCCCCAGCCATCGCTCGCGCCGTCGCGTGCGGCGCCGACCCGATCCTCCCGCACCAGTTCGGGGCGGGTCGCGCGCAGGAGTGCCGTCTCCAGTGGCCCGCCGTGACCCATCTCCGACCCGTGGTCGCCGACCGCCTCGAACCAGGTAAAGGGGACGGCGTAGGCGTCGTCGTGGCGGGTGATGGTCGCCGTCACCTCGCCGAGGGCGGAGATGTTCCCCCCGTGACCGTTGACGACGACGACCCGGTCCAACCCGTGGTGGGCGAGGCTGCCGACCACGTCACGGACGTAGCTGCGGAACGTATCGGGCGACACCCAGAGCGTGCCGTCGAACGATCGATGTTCCTCCGCGACGCCGACGGACACCGTCGGGGCGACGGCCACGTCGCTCGCGTGGCGGTCCGCGCCCGCCTCGGCGACGGCCTCGGCGTGGTAGGCGTCGGTGCCGAGCGGCGCGTGCGGGCCGTGTTGTTCGGTGCTTCCGACCGGCAACAGGGCGAGGTTCGTGTCGGTGTCGCGGACATCGGTCCAGGTCGCGTCGGCGAGATGCATACCGGGTGATCGGTGGCGGAGAACTTCAACGCCCGGCTACCCCGTGTCACCCGTTACCATTAGGTCGCTCCACCGTCCATACGTGGCTGAGCGCAACCAGAATGACCGACGGCACAGCCACGTCCCACGACGCACCCGGATCGGTCCGCGTGCTTCACGTGGATGACGACCCCGATTTCGCCGAGCTAGCGGCGACACTGCTCGAGCGAGCGGACGACCGGATCGCTGTCGAGGTGGCGACGAGCGCTCGCGAGGGACTGTCCCGACTGGCCGCGGACGATGTCGACTGTGTCGTCTCCGACTACGACATGCCCGGAATGGACGGGATCGCTTTTCTCGAAGCCGTTCGGGCCGAGTATCCGGACCTCCCCTTCGTCCTGTTCACTGGCAAGGGAAGCGAGGAGGTCGCCAGCGAGGCGTTCTCCGCGGGGGCGACGGACTACCTGCGGAAGGGGTCGGGGACCGAACGATACGAACTACTCGCCAACCGCGTTCGGAACGCCGTCGAAGCCCACCGGTCCCGGCGGATGCTCCGCGAGCGAACGCGCCGTCTGGAGACGCTGATCAGCAACCTCCCGGGCGTCGTGTACCGGTGTCGGAACGATCCCGGGTGGCCGATGGAAACCGTCGAGGGAGAGGTCGAGGCGATCACCGGCTACACCGCTGCGGAACTGGCGCGTGGCGACGTGACGTGGGGCGAGGAGGTGCTCCACCCCGACGACCGCGAGCCGATCTGGGAGACCGTCCAGAACGAACTCGACGCCGACGGTACGTTCGAGGTCACGTACCGGATCCACACCCGGGACGGCGCCACGAAGTGGATGTGGGAACGGGGGCGCGGCGTGTTCGAAGACGACGACGCTGACGAACCGGTGGCACTGGAGGGGTTCATCACCGACATCACCGACCGCAAGGAGCGCGAGCAGGAACTCGAGCGGCGGACCGAAGAGTTGGAGGCGTTGACCACCCGCCTCGAAGAGCAGTACCGGTATCTCTTCGAGGAGTCGCCGGTGATGGCCGTCGTCACGCGCGTCGACGACGGTCGTCCGATCGTCGAGGACTGCAACCGGCGGTTCGTCGAGACGCTCGGCTACGAGCGGGACGCCGTCGTCGGTGAGGAACTCGCCCAGTTCTACACGGCCGACTCCCGGCGACAACTGCTACAGGAGGGCGGCTACGAGCGCGCGCTCTCCGGCGAGTTCCTGCGCGAAGACCGGGAGCTGATGACCGCCGACGGCGAGACCGTCGAGGCGCTGTTGCGCGCCGTCCCCCGGCACGACGCCGGCGACGAAATCGTCGGGACGCTCGCGCTCTACGTCGACGTGAGCGAGCGGAAGGAACTGGAACGCGAGAAAGAACGGCTCCAGGAGTTCGCCAGCATCGTCTCCCACGACCTGCGGAACCCGCTGAACGTCGCCCAGGGCTGTACGGAACTGGCTCGGGAGGACTGCGAGAGCGAGCATCTCGACACTGCGATCGACGCCCACGAACGCATGGGCGCGCTGATCGAGGACCTCTTGACGCTCGCCCGGAGCGGCGACGACATCGACGAACTGGTGTCGGTCGACCTCGCGCCCCTCGTCGAGGACTGCTGGACGAACGCCGTGACCGACGACGCGACGCTCGTCGTCGAGACGGAGCGAGCCATCCGCGCCGACCGGAGCCGTCTCCGCCAACTCGTCGAAAACCTCGTCGTGAACAGCGTCGAGCATGGCTCGACTGGCAGTCGGATGGAATCCGACGACGCCATCGAACACGGTGGCGACGACGTGACCGTCACCATCGGCGAGCTCGACGACGGGTTCTACGTCGCCGACGACGGTCCCGGCATCCCCGAGTCGATGCGGGACGACGTGTTCGACGCCGGCTACTCGATGTCGGACGAGGGCACCGGCTTCGGACTGCGCATCGTCGAACAGGTCGCTGATGCGCACGGTTGGACGATCAGCGTCACCGACAGCGCCGACGACGGCGCGCGGTTCGAAATCCGTGGCGTCGAGTTCCTCTCCTGAGCTAGTCGGTCTGTGACCCGCGGCGCGTCGCCCGCTCGACGAACTCCTCGGGCAGGTCGTCGATTTCGCCCGCCTGCACGCCCCAGAGGTTGGCGTAGAGCCCGTCCACCGCGAGCAGTTCCTCGTGGGTGCCGCGTTCGACGACGCGGCCCTCGTCGAGGACGACGATCCGGTCGGCGTCTTTCACCGTCGAGAGGCGGTGCGCGATGACGAACGTCGTGCGGTCGGCGGTGAGGCGGTCGAGGCTCCGCTGGATCAGCATCTCCGTCTCGGTGTCGACGTCACTCGTTGCCTCGTCGAGGAGCAGCAATTCGGGATCCTTGAGCATCGCCCGCGCGATGGCGAGACGCTGGCGCTGGCCGCCCGAGAGCTTCACGCCGCGTTCGCCGACCATCGTGTCGTAGCCGTCGGGCAGGTTCGTGATGAACTCGTGGGCCTCCGCGGCTTTCGCGGCCTCGACGACCGCCTCGTGGCTCGCGTCGAAACTGCCGTAGGTGATGTTCTCCTCGACCGTGCCGTAGAACAGGAACGTCTCCTGACTGACGTAGCCGATGGCGTCGCGGAGGCTGGCGAGAGTCACCTCGCGGATGTCCTGGCCGTCGACCCTGATCGCCCCCGAATCAACGTCGTACATCCGAAGGAGGAGTTTCAACGCCGTAGACTTCCCAGCACCGGTCGGGCCGACCAGTGCCACCGTCTCGCCGCCCTCGGCGACCAAGGAGACGCCGTCGAGGATGGTGTCGTCGTCGTAGCCGAAGGTCACGTCGTCGTACGCGACGCGGCCCTCCGCCACGGTCAGTTCCGCGGCGTCCGGACGCTCGTCGATGCCTGCGTTCTCGTCCATCAAGCCGAAGATGCGGGCGGCGGAGGCGTACGCCCGCTGGTACATGTTGATGATCTGCCCGAACTGCGCCTTCTCCAAGAACTGTGTGTACGAACCGACACACACAAGTGACTGGGGTTAGAAACGGGGAGTGTAATGAGCGAACGCGTGAATCTCCGCGTACCCGAAGCCAAGAAGGAAGACTGGGACAGCCACGTAGAGGAATCCGACGTGTACGACAATCGCAGTCAGTTCATTCAACACGCGGTTGACCAACAGATACAGCGGGACAAGGGCGTGGGTGGCGACAGTACCGCTCAGACGGCTCAGACGGGCGCGAGTACGGAGCGGGTGGATAAGTTGGTGGAGACGGTCGAACGTATGTCGAACCAGATTGAGACGCTTGAGGACAGCGTAGAGGACGCTACGCGGGCTATGACCGCGGGCGGTGGGGTTGATGAGGAAACCACTACGGAAGTGTGGTCCGCCCTCCCCACGGCTCCCGAACGCGCTACCACCGCGGAGGGGATAGCGGAGGGGTTGGACACGGACCCCAACACTGTCCGCGTGGCCCTCGAAACCCTCCACGACAAAACGGGGTCCGCGGTGGAGAAGCGTGAGATACAGCAGATTGAGGAAGGCGACGGGACCACCACTGTCACGGACCACCAAGGGCGGACCCTTGAGATAGAGGACACGGGGACCGCGGTCAAACGTCGGAATCCTCTTTGGTGGAGGCGTGAGTAACGATGTCACTGGATAATATGGACACGTCCGACGTGGCGGAGGACCCCATAGAGCGGTTCAAACAGCGGTACGCCAGTCAGAAATCCGACTCCACCGCGGAGCGGTACACTACCCACCTTGAGCGGTGGCGGGACTGGTTGGAACTCCGCGAGAAGGACGTAGAGAACGTGGCGGAGGACGTAGACGCCCGTCCCGCGGACGTGGAGGGCGTGACCGCGGGGGACGTGGAGGACCACTTAGACGATATGTACGCCAGTGGCTACGCGGAGAACACTGCTAACGGGGCGCGGGCGGCTATCTCAGCCTTCTACCAAACCCTCCGCCAGTTCCGACGGAATCCAGCGGACGCGGACCATATCGACCGCTCTTGGTCCGCTACCACTCTAATTAAGGAGAAAACGCGGGACCCCGTGAAGTACCTCCCCAAGGAGGACGTGGAGGCGTTAGCCGATAACGTCCCGTCGCCAGTCCCTCGAAACGCCCTAATCGTCCGCCTACTCTACGCTACGGGCCTTCGACGTGGCGAACTGTGTAACCTCCGTGTGAAGGACGTAGACCGTGACAGTCAGACTATCGCGGTTTGGACGGAGAAGGCGGGCGACTCTCGAAAGGTCCCGTATCCCGACTCACTCCGCCAGCAGATAGCGAACTGGATGGACGTGGGGCGCGGAATGGTCTACGGAGCGGAGGACAGTGAGTACCTCTTTCCCACCCGCCAGAGTGACCGCATATCGGGCGAGACTGTCCGCTACTTAGTCACGAAAGCCGCGGAGGAAGCGGGCCTTCAAGAAGTGTACGGGACCGACGTGGAGGGCCGTGAGCGGGCGCTAATCACGCCTCACACGCTACGACACTCCTACGCGGTTCAAGCGGCCAAGAACGGTATGCGCGCCCCCTTCCTTCGGGACCTACTCGGCCAGCACGACATTAATGTCACTGAGATATACCTTCAAATCGCCAGTGAGGACGCGGTAGACGCGGGCAAGGAACACGGGCCGACTATCTGAGCCGCCCACTACGCCGTACTCAGACGCTCTTTTGCCGTTTGTAGCCGACTCAACCACCCAAGCCGCCACGTATCGACGGAATCGCTCAGACGGGAACCGCGGTCTTTGGATTTGAGTTGCGTGTGGGGTAGGGGTAGCGTGGACTAAGCACCGCCCCCGCTCTACCGCTCAGTATCAGCAGTCTCAAGCCGTCTCTGTCGGGTGGGGGTAAAACGCCTCTACGGCCCGTCTGTGGTGGGTAGAGACGCCGACGGGCCAATATCGGGGTGGCGGCCCGTGTCTGAGAGCCGTGACTCAAGCATAACTCACGGTCATATTGGCGGCCCCACAAACAGCGTGAGAGGCGGCTCAAGCGCGTTCGGTATCTCGCCCGTGGTTGGGCCGCGTTCGGCTACGGACGGGCGTAGGCGGGCGCACAACGCGCGCAACCCGGTCACGCTGGTTGTAGTACCGCACGACTACCAGCGTGGAGATTATTACACGGACGTATATATTTGCGCGCGTAAGAAGTGATACGGGCGTGTTACGGCCCGTACCGCCCGCTATCAGACGCCTTAGCCGATTCCATCTTTTCGGAATACCTACTTTCCTGACATAACCACAGCGGGCGGTCGTGGCGGGCGGCTATGCGGGTGGCTGGCATACTCCCGTCCCGCTCACGGCGGCTCGCGTTCTCAACCGCCCCCGCTGGCGGTGTGTTGGCCGATTGACGTGTCCTCGAATCGGGCGGCCGTTACCCGCGTACCCGCCCCTAATCCCGAATTGTGACTTCTACGGCCTTTGCGGGGCTTCTATCGGCTATTTTGTCCTTACGCGCCCGCGCCTGCGCGCAAGCCAAGGCGGTTCCAGTTATTAACTTGGTTCGGAGAATTATTAACTGTTTGCCGACACACATCCGACCCCATATCGCCTTTCACGTAAGCGCGGCCCAAATCGCCGTGAGTTACGGCGTGGGGCCGTCTATCTGTTGCTCAAGCCGATAGGGGCCGTGTCCCGAGAGTTGTGGGGACACTCGTCAGTACGGTATAACTGAGACGATGAGCGAACGACGAGACGCGGAACTACGGATTAACGAAAAGGACCGAGCGGCCATCAAAGCCGCCCGAAACGAACACTTCGACAAATCCACCGCCCTTGGATTTGTCGCCCGCTACGCCTGCGAGCAACTGGCGGAGGACAGTGAAGGCGATAGCGGAGGGGTCCGCCTATGAACGACCGACTCGGCTACACCGAGGCGGACGACCCCACTGGCGACGGTGAGGATTCTGTCAAATACTTTATCGAACTGGAGGGCGACGAATGAGCGAACTGGAGGTACTGGATACGGCCGTGTCGCCACTGAGCCGTGTGGAGTTTTCGGCAGATGGGCGGGTGGAGTATGACGACGGCCGTCTACGGTGTCTCTACCCGTCTGAGAAGGACACCACTGAGTTCGTTATCGCCGTGTTTCGGTACGCCGACAGTAACACGGTCGAACTCCCCGAGGGCGCGGTAGTTCTCAGTGTCGGGGAGGGCGTGGTAGTGACCGCTGTCCCATCTGACGCCTACGGTGTGGAGGGTGAGGAATGACGGACCTACACCCCGACAGTGTGGAGGCGGCCCGTGAGCGGGGTGGAGCGGCCGCGGAGGACCGCCCCGAGAGTATCACTGAGGCGGTTGAGCGGGCGGAACTCGGCTACGGCGACGGTGAGCCGCTGGTTGGTGAGTCGTACCAAGACTACCCCTCTCGGGAGGAACTGAGCAACCCCGACCGTGGGGAGTTCCTTCGGGACCTTCTCGCCCACCCCTTGGTTGATGGACTGGATACGGCCGTGGAGGAAATGACGGGGGCGGGCGACAGTCCGACCCTCCGTAAGTGGCTCAGTACCGTGGAGGCGGCCAGTGAGGCGCACAGTCTCGACGTGGACACTCTCACGGCCAAGGGTGGGGACCAAGGGGGTGGCGATACGCTCACGTCCCTTCTCGGCTACGAGCCGCCCGCGGACGTGGTACACCGTGACAACCCCGTGTTGGTGGCGGAGTTGTATACCCTTGGACTGTCCGTTGCGGAGATAGCCGACACCCTCACGCCAAGGGTGGAGGGTAGCGTCAGTGAGGGCCACGTTCGGGATATTCTCAAGACCGCAGGGTTACTGAAGGGTCGTACCCGTGACGAACAGCAAACGGCATTCGAGGACAAGGACGGCCGTATCGGTGGGACCACCTTCGACCGTTCGGAGGGTGGCGACAGTAATGGCCTTACTGTGAACGCCGAAGACTTCGCTTAGGACCGTCTGACAACCCTCTGCGGCTCTTTTTACGTTAATTCAATATCCCTTAGCCGAGGGTATAGCAGTGGCTCACTGGTATTGAGTAACACGAAAACGGTTAGAAAAAAGGAAGATGTCCAGAACGACAACGACAGTGGTGGTTGACTGGCTGACAGGCAACCACTGTGTGGTCATCAGAGCGGGCCGACAATCTCCCGCCCCTCTCAGTTATACCGTACTGACAAGTGTCGGGACGGGCGGCTCAGGCGCGTAGCCGTACTGCGGATAGCGAGGGACCGCAGGGACCGCCTCGACACGCGGGGCGGTGTGGTAACTTATTTCATAGTCTGACTTATTCTACTGTATGATGCCAGATACGAAACAGGATATACACGACTTGTGGGCGGATACTCCGATGACAGAGGACGATTCAATCGTTACCCAACACGTTAAGAATTTTATGATATACGCGGTTGGAATCGGGTTACTCACGGGAATTGTGAACGTGATATTAGGGGCGGCTCTTGGCGTGATTGGGGCGATAATCGCCCTCCCGCTCAATCTGTTTGTAGCCTACAAGGTCGTCACGAAACTGTTTACTGAGGTGGATAATCTGGTTGCCCGACGTATCCGACGGCGGGAGGGGAACCTTGCTGAGAATCTGAGCAAATAACTAATTTTGAGGCTCAGACACGGGTGGCGGGGCCGCTCATATATGCGCGGATTGTTCCGACACACCGCCCGCGGACACCCACCCCCTACCCAGTGAGGAACTGAGGACCGTCTGTTGTAATCTTCACGGGGGGAGTCGTACCGCCTTCGGGCGGTTATGGGCGTGGCGCGAGAAGTGGCGCGTGGCTTACATATCAGATTGGTAGAGTAGTCTGGCGCGTTCGGGCCGTGAATCCGCCCGTACTGTGTGTACGATACGACACACGTTGCTTTCCGAACTGCGCCATCGGCCAGATGAACCGCTGGGTGTAGAGGATGAACGTGACGAACTCGCCGGGGCGCAGGGTGCCGGTGAAAAACCAGGGTCCCTCGCCGCGGAACACCCAGAGACCGCCGACGGTGAACGTGAGCGCGAAGCCGATGCCAGCGAGTATTCGGAGGGCCGGGAAGAACTTGATCCGCGTCTCGATGGCGTCCCAGTTGGCGTCGAAATACTCCCCGCTCACCTCCTCGACCCGGTCGGCCTCGTAGGCCTCCGTGTTGCTCGTCTTGATGACCTGGATGCCGCCGAGGTTGTTCTCCAGTCGGGAGTTGACCTGCCCGACCGTCGACCGCACCTCCGCGTACTTCGGCTGGATGTTCTGCACGAACCGATAGGTGAAGACCGCGATGAGCGGGACGGGCGCCAGCGCCACGATGGCGAGTTGCGGGTTCATCCAGAGGAGGAACGCGGCGATGCCGACGACCATCACGCCGAGACGGAACGCCGAGTTCAGGCCGTCGTTGAGGAACCGCTCCAGGCGGTTCACGTCGTTCGAGAGCACCGACATCATCTCCCCCGTCTGCTTATCGGAGAAAAAGGTCATGTTCAGTCGCTGCATCGCGTCGTAGGTGTCGGTCCGGATGTCGTGCTGGACCTCCTGAGCGAACCGGTTCCAGCCCCAGTTGCGCACCCAGTGGAGGGCGGCCCCGCCCAGAAACGAAATCAGGACGATGCCGGCGGTCAGCCAGAACTGCGTCTCCGGATCCGTCGGGAGCCACGCATCGGGCACCAGCGGGAGGGAGAACGGGCCTTCGTCGAGAAAGACGGCGTCGACGGCGATGCCCAGCATCAGTGGCGGCAACAGGTCGAGCAGGCGGGCGAGCACGCTCGCGACGACGCTCACCGACAGGAGTCCGGGGCGGCCGCGGCCGTACTCGTCGAACAAGCGCCGCATCGGGTTCGCCGTTCGCTCACGCTGTCGCTCGAAGGGGTCGTCGTCCGCGGGGACGTCCATCACCCACTCTCGGTGGTCGGCAGGCAAAAGGCTGACCCGTCGGCGACGCGCCGCCCCGACGGCCCGCTCACAGCGACCGCGCTTCGACATCGGGGTCGATACCCGCCGCGTCGAGGTCGATGCGGACGCGCTCGCGGAGGGGGTCCGGCACCGTCTCGCGCCCCACCGGCACCGCCGTCTCGCCGTCGCCTTTCACCTTCCAGTAGAGGACGCAGTCGCTCGGCTCGTAATACTCGACCGCGTACCGCTCGGTTTCGCCGCGGTAGTGCACCCGCGCGGCGAACCCCTCGGCGCGCCACCCCTCCTGCTCGGCGAGCGCGTCGACCGACGACCACTCGTTCATGGGCGCCGTTCGTCGCCCTCGCCGGTGGTCCTTTCGGTCAGATGTCGCCGACGCGCACCCGGTCGCCCTCATCGATCCTCGTCTCGTTCGTGTAGCCCATCGGCACTTCGAGGACGTATTTCGCGCGGCCCGAATACCGTGTCAGGTCGTTCCCGCCCGCCCCCTCGGGCGGCAGCGGCGCGTGATGGATGGTCGTGATGGTGCCGTTCTCGGCGATGAACACCATGTCGAGCGGGAAGGCCATGTCCCGCATCACGTAGGCGTGATTACCCTCTTGGTCGTGGACGAACAGCATCCCCTGCCCCGGTTCGAGCGCGGTAGTGTCGCTCAGCCCGGTGTAGCGTTTGGTGAACGAATCCGCGATCCAGACGTCGACCGTCGCTAACTGCGTCCCGTTGCGGTCGACGAGGTCGACGGTCGCCGTCCGGTAGGAGTCGCCGGGAGTCACCGGTGTCTGTGTCGCGGTCGAGGCGGCGGTCTCCGTTCCCGCTGGCGTCGCTCCGTTCGGCGTCGGCGTCCCCGCTCCGCCACCGAAACAGCCCGCGAGGCTGACGGCGACGAGGAGGGCGACGGTGGCGAACACGGTCGCGCGGCGTGGCATGGATGACGACTCAGCCGCGTGCGGGTAAGCGTTTTGCGGACGACGAAGACAGAAACCGTTATTCGGCCGGGGGCCGGTGTTGACGACGAGGGCTCGTGGTCTAGTTGGTTATGACGCGGCCTTTACAAGGCCGAGATCGGTGGTTCGAATCCGCCCGAGCCCATCGGATTTTGTGACGAACCGCACGGTGAGTCACAAATCCGTGTACCGAGGGCGGTTCGAACGAGAGAAACGAGGAGCGAAGCGACGAGTTTCTCGTTGTTCGAATCCGCCCATTCCTCTGGAGACCACCCGCCATCTCACACCTAGCCGATTGGCTCCCAGGGACTGCGACCCGTGAGTCGTCTCGTGCCACTCGTTCTTCCCGAGATGGAGCTTCCGATCGGTCTCGTACCGGTCTTGATCGCGCTGGAGCAACCGCTTCGCCTGGGCTTTCTCGCTAGTCTGCATCCGCTTCGGCACGACGTAGGAGAGCCCACGCTGGCTGATCGTCTCCAGAACGTGCTGGCTGTCGAACTCCCGGTCCATTAACACGTTATCGACGTGAACGAGCTCTTCAGCCGAATCCAGCAAGTCCTCGACAATCTCTTTGCGTGACTCGCCTCGTCGAACTGGCCGCGCATCGAGCACAAGTGGGACAGCGTTGCCCACGAGCTGGACTGTCGCCCACTGGTAGGCGTACTCGTCGTTCTTCTCCTTCGTCCCGATGATTTCGTCTTCGTGGCCCGTGCAGTCGCCCGTAAAGGGATCGTCCTTGGTGATGTCGATCGCGACAATACCCGCCCGGAAGAACTCCTCCGTCTCCGCGAGCTCGTCGATGAGTTGCTGGGCCGCCTGTTGGTACATCTCGCGAGTTTGCTCGACAGGGATATCACGAATCTGGTCGCGATAACCGTGCCCGAGGGGTGTTCGATCACGTGTTGACTCGTGAATGACGCTCCGAGCGCCCTCGTTAGCCGCCAAGTTCTCACGGAGCCCCAGATAGGTCTGTAAGCCCCAGTGGACGTTCTCGTGTATCTCCCAGTCCTCGCCACGATTGAGCGAGAACTCGGGGAACACGACTCGATTGACGTGCTTGGTAATCGTTCCTCCCTTGTCGAGAATGGCTTGATCATTTGGGTCCGATTCAGCGGCGGCGTCGCCTTGATCCGGGAGACTCCGTTCTGGTTCGCGTGGCACGGCGACATCCGCATTCTGGGCTTTGATCAGAATTGCTCGAGCGGCTTTCTGGACCGTCTCCCGAAGCTCATCGGTGAAGCGCTCGTTCCAGGTGCGCCACAATGTAGATTGATTAGGGACCGTCCCCAACTCTAAGCGCTCACAGAGGTCGGAGTAGCTATCGAGGTACTCGAGTAGTGCTGTTTCGTGGTCCCATCCGTGGAGTTCTTTCAACACGAACACGCGAAAGAGGGTGTCCATCTCGTAGCGTGTCGAATTCCCGTAGCGATCGTGAGCCTCGAATCTGAAGTAGGCTATTGGGAGTTCGCAGACGAACTGCTCGTGTGAGTCGTGTTCGTGGTGAGTAAATCAGATTTCCGAGACGACTCGGATGTCCGATTCTAACCCGGCGAGCGAGGTTCGATCGTACAGCGGCGTCGAGTCATATGCGGGCCACTCGACGTGCTGCTGGTGTGCGATTCGTCGAAAGACACTCCATCGAGACTCGCGAGTCGCGACCACTATGGATGGATATCCCGGACATACTCAAGAGTCCGTCTAACTTATCTGTATAGCGGTTTCGGTAGCTCTATTGGATTCCTCAATCGCGAACAGGTCTGGTGTAGCTAATCGTTAGATGTAGTGTGAGCAGTCACCAACTTATCCCAACGTTGTATGGATTGATGCTCCGTCGCGAAGGTATCGCGATGATTAGACCCCATACTTTATCTGTCGGTAAACATAACTATTGATAATGGTAGAAACTGATCCTGATCCCGCCGAGTCTACGTTGTATGTGTGTCAAGAGTGTGGCGCTGGTGTCGAAAACCCGGAACATGAAGATGAGTGTCCCGACTGTGGTGGGCCATTGCGAAACACAACTGTCGCTCACGACTAATCCCAGTCGACGGCTTAGCTGATGATGCGATAGCCGTTAGGTTGCAGTAGCATTCGTATTCGGTTAAAGACCGAACCCGACAGACGCCGATGTCTTGATGATCTTATCTAAAAAACCGCGTAGAGAGAGGTTGTGCTGCCTGGATTCTCTCCAACGCTCATACGACGCCGGTTGGTTTCCCTCTTTCCTGCAGAACCGAACATGAATGGGCGTAACACGTAACCACTTGAATCTCAAAGTACTGTCAGATGAAACTCTCGACACTTATCCTTGTGGTCGGTGCGATCCTATTCTTGCTCCCAGGACGCCCGACGGGTTATCCGTCTCAGGACGTGGACGCGTGCCGGACCGATGGCGGACTGCGGCCGAGTCCCTGCTCGTTGACCTGGCCTGACCCGAGTTCGGCAGCCAGTTTTTCAATCGTGAGCGGAGTACGGCCGGTATGAGCGACAGTGAGGGAAGTCGTCCGAGCGACACGATGCGGGAGCGCGTGCCGGAGAGCAGCCGGAAATTCTGGCTACTGTTGAATGCGAACCGGTGGCTGGTTGCCGCTGGCATCGCGGGCGGCGTGTTCCTCGCGCTCGCCATCATCGGACAACTCCACCCGACCGGGACACCGGCGCTGTTCAGCCAGGAGGACCCCATCGAGACGCTGTTCCAGGGGCTGCTCACGTCCATCATCACGGGCGTCACGCTCGTGCTCACGCTCAGCCAGCTCGTCCTCTCCCAGGAACAGGGGCCGGTCGGGGACCAGCGCGAACGCATGGAGGGCGCGATGGCGTTCCGGAAGGATGTCGAGGATGTCATCGAGGAGCCTGTGAGCCCCGCCCAGCCCTCGGCGTTCCTCCGGTCGCTCGTGAAACTCACGAAGCGCCACACGGACGCTCTCCAGGACGCCATCGCGGACATCGACAACGACAACCTGAACGATCAGGTGGCCGCGTTCACAGAGAACGTGAAGCGGAACGCGGACGCCGTCGAGAGCAATCTCGAAGGCTCCCAGTTCGGGGAGTTCGACGTGGTGTTCTCCGCGCTGAACTACAACTACTCGTGGAAGTTGTACGCGGCGCGTCGCATCCGCGCAGAGAACGAGGACGTGCTCACCGAGGAAGCGCACCACGCGTTCGACGAACTCATCAACGCGCTCGAACTGTTCGGGCCGGCGCGCGAGCACTTCAAGACGCTGTACTTCCAGTGGGCGCTCATCGACCTCTCCCGGACGATGCTGTACGCGTCCATCCCCGCACTCCTCACGGCGGTCGCGGGTATTCTCTACCTGGAACCGGCGCTGTTCCCGGGGACCGTGTTCGGCGTGCGCACGCTCGTCGTGGTGGTGAGCGCGGGGGTCGCCGTCTCCCTGCTGCCGTTCGCGTTCCTGTTATCCTACATTCTTCGCATCGTCACCGTGACGAAGCGCACGCTCTCCATCGGGCCGTTCATCCTCCGGGAGACCGACCGGTCCCGTGACCTCGACTGGGGCGAACCCGAAGCGAAGAGCGAGGAGAACGCGGCCGTCGGCGACGAGGGTGAGTAAAGCAAACGTCGGCAACCAGAACGAGTAGCGCGGCCCGAGACTCACATGGTGGTGTCGCGTCAAGTACCACGTGTACGACGCGGTGCTCGTCCCGACCGATGGCAGTAACGCCGCGAGTCTCCCCGATCCAGTGATCTCGCCGCTTCGGAGCTCTCGCCAACTTATGGACTCTGGATGGAGTGATGGCCGGTGCCTCCGACGTTCGACCAGCGGACGCTTGCAACCCTTGTTCGGGAGGAACACAACGAGTTTTTTCGCCGGGCATAGGACTAGCCCTTCGTTCTTGTTGTCCGGCGACCGCGGATCGTACTGACTGACCGGTGGAGAGGCGTTCGCTGAACCTGCTTTTCGAAGTCTATCCGTTACGTTCGGGCTCACCCGTCACCGTCCACAGGACTATCCGACTAGAGAGCCAAAACTCAAATATGGCAGATGACAAACAGGGCCGAAACGAGCAAGCGGATGACGAAAAACGTCGCCAGCGAGAGCGGATGCAAAAGGAGGCACGTACCCGCGCCGATGAAGAAGAGCCGATGCGCGCCGATTCTGGTGAGCGGCTCGGTGACCTTGATGAAGCACTCGAAACCCACAACTATCCGACGACAACGGATAAATTGGTTGAAGCCTATGGCGACTATGAGATCGAAACGCAGGGCGGAACGGAAACCCTCGATGAAGTACTTGCCGCAACCGATAACCAAACGTACGACTCCGCCTACGACGTTCGAAGACGGCTACTGGAATTGATACATCACTAACGAGGGTGTCCTAGAACCATTCGGTGGTTTTTCATTGATCATTTTGCTGAAGAAGCTGACAAGCAGATCTCCCTATATATCGTTAGTGGTCATCTCCTGAATCAGACAGATCATCGTGCCGTCCTCCGTGTGGCTGAGGGCATGATCGACTTGAATTCGCTTACCGTCTTCACGAACGTACGTCGTGACGCCTGACCAGCGTCCTTCGACAGGGACGGTCGGCAGAATTTCATCGTAGAGGATATCAACATCGTCCTCTGGATAGAGAAATTCCCAGTGGTTGTCGAGGATGTCCGCCTGAGCATACCCGACCATCTCAGCAAAGGCTTCGTTGACATAGAGGAAGTACCCGTCTTCATCGAGAAGCGCGATGCCTTCGCGAGCGGTATCTATTGCTTTGAATCCGCGAACCATCTGCTGATTCGCATGATACCTGTCGATCGAATTCATGATGCGGTTTGCGAGGAGAGCATACTGGTCGGCACCTCCAGCTTTCTGGAGATAATCGGTTACGCCCGCAGCAATGGCTTCACTCGCAATCTCTTCGCTCCCCTTGCCGGTGAACAGGATGAACGGAAGGTCGGGATACCGTATGCGCACTTCCTCCAAGAATTCCAATCCGTCCATTCCCGGCATGTCGTAATCGCTAATAATGCAGTCGAGATCTGCAGCATCTAAGCGGTCAAGTCCGTCGGAGGCACTGGTTTCGGTGACCAGTTCGAACAGTTCCTGTTCGCGTTCGAGAAAGGTGGACGTGAGATCAACGAGTGGGGGGTCATCATCGACGTGGAGGATTCGATAGCGATCGGTGGGAGGTCGAACGATCCCCTCAATATCCAACCCATTATGTTGGTTATTGTTGTCCATACGATCGATTGGGGACGTTGTGTGTTAACTTTCATCATTATCTCTTCGTTCGAATCCTGCGGGTTCCCTCTTTAGAAGCAAATTCGAGTACTGTGTTTCTGTACGATGTGATAAGTAGCACCCCTGTACTGAACGGGAGTGTTACTGCTACCGTTGACGAAAGAAACAATATTTGCGAACTGTTAACACTGTTCTAGCTGGTTCACATTCTCAACCCCCACCCGCCGCCAAGTCTCTCAAGTGAAAGAACCCGTGCGCCAGTTGGCACGGACGTGCGTCGCGACGGGTTTTATCGCACCCTATGTGTCGAGAGCGTCACCCGATTGAGCGAGCGGCGCACGCAAACCATGTTCAAGACGCTGCCAGATAGTGCGCTGGCGTCGATTCGGTCGGCCGTCGAGGCCGTTCCGCCGAGCATCTTCGACCGCTCGACGAAACACAGGGAGATCAGCGGGTTCGACCAAATACCCCGAGTCGAGAGACGACTACACACCCGTCTCGGGGATCCAGAGAGAATCATCCTTCGCACGGCGAGGGAGTAGGTTCAGGTCGGAGAGCAAACAGGGGGACTCGGCGTTTCGGCGTCAAGACCGACCGAAATAGTATCCGTCGGGATTCACTCATTCCCACAGAGATGGCTCCTGACAGCTACGATACGACTCGTGACTACCAGACGATCCTCCGTTTCCAGATCGAGGAGGGGTTGAAGGAGCTTGAGCGCCCGGCTCAGGGCCAGTTCCTGTCGTCGCTTTCGTGTGGGCTCACGCTCGGCATCGGCGTCTTCAGCCTGCTCATGGTCACGACAGTACTCGGGCCCTTGTTCGGCGATGGAGCGGTGTATCTCCTCCGATCGGGGGCGTACACGTTTGGGTTCGTCCTCGCGATCATGAGCCAGACGGAACTGTTCACAGAACACACCACTCTCGCCGTGTTCCCCGTTCTTTCCGGGGATGCCACGTCACGCAGTCTCGGTCGGCTGTGGACTCTCGTGTTTGTCGGGAATATCGTCGGCGGGACGCTGTTTGCCGGATTCATCTCCGTGAGTGGTCCCGCCCTCGACCTGATCGAACCGGAGGTCTTCATCGATGTCGCCAGCACGTTCATCGAACTCTCTCCGCTCGCCGTCGTCACCGGCGGGATCATGGCCGGTTGGTTGATGGCACTGCTGTCCTGGATTCACACCTCCGTGGGCGACAGTATCAGTCGTATCGCCATCATCATCGTCTGTACGTTCCCGATTGGATTCGGTCACCTGCCCCACTGTGTCGCTGGCAACATCGAGGTTATCGCCGGCATGCTCGCTGGCGCCCAAATCACCCTCCTCCAGTGGGCTCAGTTTCTCGCACTCACCACGGTCGGGAACATCGTCGGTGGTGTCGTGTTCGTCGCTCTGCTAAACTACAGCCACGTCGTCTGGGGGACCGAAGGGAAGACCGTCGCCGAGTCCATCGAAGCGACCGAAGAGTAGGAAGGCGACCTCACGGGAGCCGTCGATGGTAGACGCGAGGGGTCGGCGGTGTGAATCGGCCTGAGAGGTGCCTCCACGAGAGCATTCAAAGGACGAGACAGTGGGAGGCATCACTCGCTGTCGGTTCGCTCCTCGGGCGGGACGAACGGGCCGACTGAGACAGTGTGGCGAGCGATGGTTGCCGCACGGAACATGTACGCGATGAACACCGCGAGCGGCGTGACGATGATCCCGAGACCGAGGCTAAACACCAGCGGGAGAGACGGTTCCGGAACGGTGACGGAGGCGGGCTGATAGATGAGGGCCATTGCGACGCTGGCGGCGAGGGCTACGAGGCCACTGTACGCGACCACACGGGAGAGTCGAGCGAAGTCCTGCTGGAGCGAGAGCGTCTTGAAGAACTGCCGCGTGACGGCGATCGCCTCCAAGAGGTCGTCGATCGCATCGAGTTCCGACTCGGCGGCCGGAGAGAACTGGTCGTACTCGTTCTGGAGATGTTCTGTCGCGGTCATGTTCCGTGCGTATTCAGTACCCAGGATGACCGCTAGAACGTTTACGATGGCTGTCTGACTCTCTATCTTCTCGGAGATGCTCTCACCGTAGGTGGCGATTCCCTCCGCGTAGTCTTCGGCCTCGGCAGAAGTGCCGTCACTGGACTCGAACGCTGAACTGAGGCGGTTCGCGCGTTCGGTGAGCGTCTCGGCGATCAGGCCGAGAAAATCCGCCGGATCGTTCGGCACGGATGACGCGCCGGCGTGCTCCCGCACCCGTTGGCGGAGGTCACGCGTGCCGTCCATCTGATCGAACAGTTCCCTGGGGGAGCCGAACATGCGCGAGAGGACCAGCTGGTTGATGGATAGCGCGATAGTGACAAGGGTCACCGTACCGGAGATGAATCCGCTCGCGAAGGCCGCCGCCGCAGCACTCCCTGGCCCGATGGCCAACAACCCGAGCCGGGTGAGTGCGAAAAACAGCACCGCGACAGCGCCGACGAGAACGCCAGTGACGGCGATTCGATTCCCACCGAGAAGGAGCCAATGCAACGCTCGTTCACCGACTCCCTCGATACTCCGGACCGAACTCGCCGTCGACGCTGTCCCACTCATCGACTCCTCCGAACAAACTGTGGCACGGTCGCGACAACTATCGATCTGAATATCACACGTTCACTCGGGCTTCGGGACGTTATTGTATAACTTGGGTGGTTGCGTAGGTGGAGTTAGGATACGAACTCCCCGATCTGGACGAATTATTATTGGAGCCGGCACAGAATCCGAGCCCACGAACGCTTTCGCAGACAGGTTGAATCAGGAGAGTTCGCCTTTGTTCGCCACTAAGAGGGTGTCATAGAAGGGTTCCCAAGGCGTTCATTAGAGAATGTCGTAGAACAGTTGCCATCCTTCTGCCGAGAGTCTGGTGGCTACTCACGATAGGGGTGTCTGTCTCAGGAAAACAGTTACTCTCTACGGAACGACACGGATGAATTAGTTCCTGGGAATCGGGGAGACTCCCCAGGCGTTGCGCGCTGACGAAAGCGTCTCGCCGGCGACAGCACCCTTGTATCCGAGGATGTCGTCATACCCTGTTTCGGACATCAGAATCGGAACGAAGGAGGTATCGGCTACGTATTCGTCCCTCTCGCTGCGTACGACGGTTGTCCCTGGTTCGACCACTTCGAAGTTGTCGACGAGGAGATCGTAGTTGGCGTCCGGCTGTGTCGAGACTGCTTCAGTCATCGTGTAATATGTCGAATCTGCCTCTACCGGTTCCCCAGGAAGTGCATCAACCAACTGGAGGAAGGCCTCAACGATTTGCCGCGCGTTCTCTGTCGCCTCCTCGGTACGCGTTCGGCCTGCTTCGATAGTGAGAACGGGTGCTGACGCTGCGAATGCTCCCTCAAAACAGGGCGTTGGGTCAACAACGTGAGTAACTGGGAGGCGAGCGGCTAGTGCCTGTACCTCGGGGTGTGACCGTGAGACGAGCGCGATTGGATCATCGTAGGAGTGGGTGGAATGGAGAGAGAGGACGACGCCACAGTCGCTGATTATTTTGAGGAGCGCAGCAGCGAGTCGGCGTTCGCGGTCCTCGCTGGCCGGATCGCCTGGAAACACTCGGTTCATGTCGGCATCGAGGTATCGGCGATGGCTCGCGACGGCAGGCGGATTCGCTACTACGAGTTGTATCGGTCGCTGTAAGTTCGTGGAGGATTCGAGAACTTCCCGGACTGCCCGAACGCCACTCGGTTCATCGCCATGAATGCCCCCGACAATTGCCACGTCAGCGTCGTCTCCGGGACCGAGTACTGCCGCTGCTGGCGTAATGTCTTCTCCGAACACTCTCATTACTATCCGGTGCAGGCCAAAATACCTCACGACCGGAATCATCCCACCTCAGCGTTCATCTAGCTCTTTAGTGTGGTAATCGTTCTATGACACCCTCCGCCACGAAAGTTGAACGAATGAAGGGCCGAGACTGGCGTCGGGACGACGCCCACCACACAGACTTTCCGTCACCAACTCGAAACGCTACCCCCATGCCCGCGGACTTCGAATCTCGCTTCGACGTCAACTACGACGGTGAACTACCGGGAAGCGTCGACGAGGCCGCGCTCAAGCGGATGGAGACGGTCGCGTACGTGCTCGACGAGAGCGTGCGCGTCCCCGGCATCGGCGTCCGCATCGGTATCGACCCGGTTCTGGGAGCACTCCCCGTCGCTGGCGACGTGGTGAGTGGCGCCTTCTCCCTGTACATCGTCGCCGAGTCGGCGTACCTCGGAGTCTCTTTCACGACGCTGCTGGAGATGCTCGCCAACATCACCATCGACGTGGCGGGTGGGTCCATCCCCTACATCGGGGCCGTGTTCGACGCGCTCTGGAAGGCGAACAAGCGCAACGTCGCGCTCGCACTGGAGGACCTGGCCGAAGCGGTGGAGACGGACGGGTCCGGCGGCGGGACAGGCGGCGTCGACATCCCCGTCGAACCTGACGACTGAGTGCTTATTCGACTGCTCTCAACGAGCCGGACTACGAGCGGCGGCTTTTGAACCACCGAGTCATGCGTGACGTGACTTCGAGATCACGTTTCGCCATGATGACGGTACTCTGAGATCGCTGGCGACCTCTTTCGGGAATGGTCCCGAACACGACATACTGGAGGGTCCTTCGCGAGACATCCCCGATACACGACGCTCAACCGGTAGGTGGTAGTCCCAGAAATTGTTTTGCCATCACTGGCCTAACTACTGTCGTATGCATTGAGATTAGCAGTCTCAACTTTTGGACCCGCGCCATTCTATATAGCGGAATAAGGTTTGTCCCATGCGGAAATGACTGTGGGTGATATTTTCGAAGGTGGGGCACAGAACAGCTTTACCGCCAGAATATGGGGGCTGGATGTGTCATGAAGCCCGGAACCCCAGCGGACGTGACGACTACCCCAGACGACTCGACCACCCTACGCTCCGTCCCCTCGGCACGTCGACCGAGAACGTGACGCGCCGCCGCTCGTCGGCCCCGAAGGCCACCGTCTGGCTGTCGTCGTAGGGATCGTCTCCTCGCTGTCGAGCAGTACGAGTTCGACGATCACGCCGCCCGCCGCGCCGTCGTTCTGGACGGTGACGTAGATGTCCGTCTCGCCGAAGAGCGCCTCGAACCCGCCTTCGATCGGTGTCGACGACGGTGGGATCGGGCGAGGCGAGCGCACTGCATCCGGCGAGCCCGGTCAGAAAGGCTGTACTGACACCGCTCACGACCGCTCGTCTGGAGGGCATGGGCGCGCCTTCGGCCGTCTCCGTAAGGGCTTTCCGGCAGTCACACCAGGCGCACCAGCGAGTTCTCCACTTCGCCGGCGACGATGACGACGCGCCCGTCGCGTCAGTACTCCTCGATCGGCTGTCCGACGTTTCTCCTCGATGGCCTCGCGGTCGATGGTCGTGTCAGGGGCGAAGACGTACGCACGTTCGGCCCACGACGTGGTCTCGCGCACGTCGAGTCGGCGTCCCGTGGCCACCGCCTCGCTCAAGGGGAGCCGTCGTCGGCGGTGGCTTCGAGCTCGCGGCCGGTGGCGTAGTCCGCGTCGCCGAAGTGGTCGACGAGCGTGGAGAGCGTCCCGTCGTTGGCGGTCCGGTACGGCCGCGTTCGTGTTGCTCGATGGACGCCGACAGCGGACCCCTCGCCGCCTCCGCGGCACTGATGCTGAGCAGCACGTCGTGGACGATCCCGACTCCGCACAGCCGGCAAGCCCGCCCGTTACGACCGTGGCCGCGAGCGCCTTCCGGAGATACGAACGGCGGTGCATCGCCCCGAGTTGGGACTGCGGGGTCTTATGCGCGTTCCCCGTGCGTGCCGCGCGTTCGGGACGAACAAAGCCTTTACCGGCGCCGGCGCGTAGTCACCGGTAATGGTACTCGACAATCTCGGGAGCTCTCTGCGGGACACCCTCTCGAAACTCCAAGGGAAGTCCCGTCTCGACGAGGACGACGTCCAGGAGGTCGTCAAGGAGATCCAGCGCTCCTTGCTTCAGGCCGACGTGGACGTCGACCTCGTGATGGACCTCTCCGACTCGATCAAAACGCGCGCGCTGGAAGAGGAGCCGCCGGGCGGCACGAGCGCCCGGGATCACGTCCTGAAGATCGTCTACGAGGAGATGGTCGACCTGATCGGCGAGTCGACCGAACTCCCCCTCGAACCGCAGACCATCATGCTCGCCGGTCTCCAGGGGTCGGGGAAGACCACCTCCGCCGCGAAGATGGCGTGGTGGTTCTCGAAGAAGGGGCTGCGCCCCGCCATCATCCAGACCGACACCTTCCGCCCCGGCGCCTACGAACAGGCCGAGCAGATGGCCGAGCGCGCCGAGGTCGAGTTCTACGGCGACCCCGAGAACGACGACCCGGTCGAAATCGCCCGCGAAGGGCTGGAAGCGACCAGCGACGCCGACGTTCACATCGTCGACACCGCGGGCCGCCACGCGCTCGAAGACGACCTCATCGACGAGATCGAGGAGATCGAGTCGACGGTCGATCCCGACCGCTCGCTGCTCGTCCTCGACGCCGCCATCGGTCAGGGCGCCAAAGATCAGGCCCAGCAGTTCGACGAATCCATCGGCATCGACGGCGTCGTCATCACGAAACTCGACGGGACGGCCAAGGGCGGCGGCGCCCTCACCGCCGTCAACGAGACCGATTCGTCCATCGCGTTCCTCGGTACCGGCGAGACAGTCCAGGATATCGAACGCTTCGAACCGGACGGCTTCATCTCCCGCCTCTTGGGGATGGGCGACCTCAAGCAACTCTCCGAGCGCGTCGAGCGCGCGATGGCCGAGACGGGGACCGAGGACGACGACTGGGACCCCGAGGACATCATGGAGGGGTCGTTCACGCTGAAGGACATGCAAAAGCAGATGGAGGCGATGAACAACATGGGGCCGCTGGATCAGGTGATGGACATGATCCCCGGCATGGGCGGCGGGCTGATGGACCAGTTGCCCGACGACGCCATGGACGTGACCCAGGATCGGATGCGCACCTTCGACGTGGCGATGGACTCGATGACCGACCAGGAACTGGAGAACCCGCGGACCATCGGTCAATCACGCGTCGAGCGCATCGCCCGCGGCGCCGGCGTCGACGAGGAGTCCATCCGCGAACTCCTCGAACAGCACAAGATGATGGAACGGACCATCAAGCAGTTCCAGGGGATGGGCGACGGCGACATGCAGCGGATGATGAAGAAGATGCAGCAGGGCGACGGCGGCGGCGGTGGCGGCATGGGCGGGATGGGCGGCATGGGTCCGTTCGGTTAGTCGCTCTCTTCTCACTCCGCCCAACTTTTCATCCCCGGCCGTGTTGCGTTCGACGATGACCGTCCGCGAGGTGGCGACCGAGGCCTACCGCGAGGCGCTTCCCGCCCTCGGCACCAGCCTCGTCGGCGGACTGCTGGCCGGCGTCGTCCTCGGCGGGATGCGCGCCGACCTCCGCGCAGTGCCGGGATTGCTCGTCCTCGTTCCCGCCTTGCTCGCGACGCGTGGCAACGTCTACGGCTCGTTCGGGGCCCGTCTGGCGACCGGACTCCACCAGGGGTTGATCGAACCGCGAATCCAGGCCGGCGACCCGCGATTGCGCGCCGCTGCGGCCGCGGCGCTCGCGAACGGCGTCGTCGCCTCGCTCTTCGCCGCCGCCGCGGCCTTCGCCGTCCTCACTGCCCTCGGCACTCCCGTCGCTGGCATCGAGCGATTGCTCGGTATCGCCCTCGTCGCCGGCGTCCTCTCGGGCATCACGCTCACCGTCGTCGTCGTCACCGTCGTCTTCGCGGGCTACCGCCGCGGCTACAACCCCGACCCGCTCGTCGGCCCCCTCGTGACCACTACCGGCGACGTCTTCGGCGTCCTCTTTCTCCTCATCGCCGTCAGATTCGTCGCGCTCGTCATGGGGGGTGCCTGAATGTCGACCGCGTGGACCGTTCGCGCCATAACCCGGGCGATGCTCCCCGTCCTCCTGCTGCTAACGCTCGTCGAAATCGGGAGCGGTCTCGTCCTCGGGAGCTTCGAGTCGACGCTCCTGCAGTATCCCTCGCTTCTCGTGCTCGTTCCCGTCACTATCGGTACCGCGGGGAATCTGGGAAGCATTCTCGCGGCCCGCCTCTCGACGGCGTTCCACCTCGGGACCCTCTCGTTCGCACTCGATGACGCCGCGCTCGTCGGCAACGCCGTCGCCATCGTCGCGCTGGCCGCCACGATGTTTCCCCTCGTCGGTTTCGGGGCGTGGGGACTGACCGCGCTCCTCGGCTCGACCGCTCTCCCGCTGTCGACGGTTCTCGTCGTCTCGCTCGCCAGCGGTCTCTCGCTCGCGGTCCTCGCCGTCGCCGTCACCGTCGTCGCCACGTACGCGGCCTACCGGTTCGAACTCGACCCCGACGACGTGGTGATCCCGGTCGTCACGAACACCTGCGACGTGCTCGGCGTGGTGCTGCTCTATCTCGCCGTGCTGGCGTTCGTGTAGCTCTTCCCGCGGACCCCCCGTATCAGTCGGGGTCGACCGGCGTTCCCTCTTCCGTCGGCGGCGCGACGTGATCGATGAACGACTCCACGTCGGGTTCGTGGACCGTCATCTGCACCTCGATATCGCCGAGTTCGTCCGGCGACCCGACCGAGAAGTTGATGATGCCCTTGAACGCCGCCTGCTTTTTCAGCGCGAAGGCGAACCCCTCGTCGTCGGCGCGGCGGAAGAACTCCTTGCGGGCGGTGTCGAGGATCGCCTGTTCGTGCAACTGTTCGGAGAGCGCCTCCATCGAGTGTGCCTCGGCGACGAGTCGTCCCGGTTCGTGTTCGATCTCCGCGTTCGGGAACAGGTTGTGGATCGCGTCGGCAACCCGATCGGTCACTTCCGTGTCGCGAACCGGCGCGACGATCCGCACGTCGACCTGGTGGATCATCGCTCGGCCTCCACGGGGTCGTCGAGTACCTCACGAACGCGGTCCCGGAACGCCGACAGCGAGCCGGTGTTCTCGATGGTCACGTCCGCGCGGTCCATCACGTCGCCCATGCCGAAGCCGAGTTCGCGCTCCTCGCGCTCTCGGAGCGCCTCCCGGTCGATATCGGTGGCGTCGCGTCCCCGTTCACCCAGACGCTTCGCGCGCGTCTCGAACGGCGCCTCGACGCTCACGAGGACGAACGCGTCGCCGAAGGCGTCCTCGAAGCGCGCCACCTCTTCGGGGGCGCGCAGTCCATCGACGAGCACTGCCTCCGCGTCCTCCAGCGCGTCCCTGATGTGTGGCAGCGAGCGTTCGGCGACGGCCGCAGGGCCGCCCTCGTCGCGGAGCGCCTGCGCCACTTCGCCGTGGTGCTCGGCCGGGTCGAGCCCGCGGTTCCGACACGCCGCTCTGATCACGTCGCCCATAGTCACCACGGGGACGCCCATCTCGCGGGCCACCTCCGCGGCTTCGCCCTTGCCGCTCCCGGGAAGCCCCACGGTGCCGACTACCTTCATTACCAGTCAGTACCGGCCTCGTGGCCTTATGTAATGCGATGCATCCGCGCTCCCGTGGCGCTTCTGGACCGCGCCAGGCTTTTGCTCGCGCCCCGCCACTCTCCACCGTGACGCAACGCTCCCTCTTCACCCGTGCCCTGTGGTTCGTCGTCGTCGGCTGGTGGGCCACGCCGGCCGTCGTCAACGTGGCGTGGTTCCTCTGTGCCACTGTTGTCGGCGCGCCCATTGGCGTCAAGCTCATCAACCTCGTCCCGACGGTGCTGACGCTGAAAGAACCCGAATCGATCGCGGATCCGTCCGCCGCTCCCGAGCAGCGCTCGCTCGCGCTCCGGGCGCTCTACTTCGTGTTCGTGGGGTGGTGGCTCGGCTGGCTCTGGGCGAACCTCGCCAGTTTCCTCGCGGTCACCGTCATCGGTCTCCCGCTCGCGATTCCCATGTTCGACCGGCTGCCGTACGTCACGTCGCTGTATCGGTTCGACGGCTGAGACGGATTATCGGAACTGTTTACCGGCGGTTCGCTGGGACGGTCCAGCGAATCACCGGTACTGACTTCCAAGAAACCGTATGAGACGGGTCGTTGTGCCGGTTTATCGGCGACGCCAACCGGTCCGTGTGAGTCGAACGGTTTTTTGACGTGCTACTCTACCTTCTCGACGAGGGCACGTAGCTCAGTCCGGATAGAGCGTCGGACTTCTAACCCCGAGGCTGGCGGGGGAAGTCATCCGACGGTCGTGGGTTCAAATCCCATCGTGCCCGTTCACTCACTTCGTTCACGGGCACGATTGAGTCCCACTCGCTCACTTCGTTCGCTCGCGGGACTCCCATCGTGCCCGCTATCTGCGAACGTCAGTGAGCAGTAGCGGCTACTGGATTTGAATCAGGGAGCGAACAGCGTGAGCGACCGTGGTTCAAATCCCATCGTGCCCGTTCACTCACTTCGTTCGTTCACGGGCACGATTGAGTCCCACTCGCTCACTTCGTTCGCTCGCGGGACTCCCATCGTGCCCGCTATCTGCGATACCGACTCAACAGCTCACTCCACGTCCTCAACCACGTACGCCCCCAGATACCCACCGAGCGCGCTCAGACCGACGGTGTACACCAGGCTGATCAGGACGCCGAACACGAACAGGAAGATGATCCCGCCGATGCCGAACACCATGTGCGGCTGGGGACCGAATCCGAGCATGAACGTTCCGACCGCGAGCACGAGGAAGATGCCGAGAAACAGCGGTATCGACGCGATGACGCCGGATATGGCGCCGATGCGGATGCCGGTGTCGTAGTCGGCGTCGTTCAGATACGCCGCGACGCCCCCGCCGAGGACGGGCGAGAACGGGATGAACGAGAGGACGACGGTCACGACGGCACCGATCAGTGCGTGGAGAGTCGAGTCGGAGACCATACACGCCCCTGTTTCGGTCGGAACAAATACCTTCGGCCGCGGTCACCCCTCCGGGATCATCGAGAGCGTCCGCGTGTACCGCCGGATCGTGTTCCCTTCCGCGTCCCGGAGGACGACCTGAAACTGCGTTTCGCCCGTCACCTCGGTCAACTCGCTCGCCCGAAGGTCGAACTCGAACGGCGGCGACCGGTCGATGGCGACACGCTCCCCGCCGCTCACGACCGTCACGTGATCGATGCCTTCGGAGTCAGTCAGGTGGCAGTGGACCTGTGTCTCCCCACCCGTCGCCGATTTCGGACAGAGCAGGTCGGGGTTGATGTCCGCGCCGGCGCAGTCGAGCGTTCGGACACGCGGTCGTCTGTCTCTCCCGGTTCCGTCGCCATGGGAGAGAATGGGACGATGAGCCGCGTATGTCTGGTTGCGAACCTGTTCGTGCCGGTTCCCAGCCCGTGAGAATCAGTGTCGCGGTTCGGACTCTCGGCCGCTCAGTGACGCCGGTCGATGACCCGTTTCGCGGCCGTCGCCTTCTCCTTCCAGCCGTAGCCCGCCTCGTAGACGTGGCGTTTCTTCTCGACCAGTGCCTCGGGCGACGCCTCCTCGAACCCGCCGCGGTCCCACGCGCCGCTCTCGTGAAGCCATTCGACGACGGTCGCTTTCGTCTCTGGCCAGGAGAGCCCGACCATCTCGTACCACGCGATCATAGCGAAGACGGCGTTGTCGTGACAGCCGGGGACGCTCCCGCGCTCGTAGAGGGTCTTGATCGGATCGCGGGTCGGCACCGACACCGCTTCGCGGTACTCCTCGGCCGGGAGGAGTCGCAGGCGGTCGTTGGACTCGTCGACCCGGCCGTCCTGCTGGAGGCGGTCGAGCGCCGCCTGCCGGATCGGTCCCCACTCCGCGACGCGTTCGGGCACGTCGTCGGCGTCGGTCACGCCGCCCGAAAGCACGCTGACGACGTCGACGTAGGCGGTCTCTATCTCCGCCCAGGGCGTCCCCTCGAACTGGCAGTCGGCGTCGTGGAGACTGTTCGTCGTCCGGCAGTCCGGGCACGGGTAGTCGAACGTCGGCACTACCACGTCGAGTAGGCCGGCGTGGACTTAGGTCGTGTGGTCCGGACGCGCTGACCGTCGCGCTTATCCACCCCGCTCCACAACCGTTCGGCGATGCGTCCCGACCCGCTCTACGCCCGCTATCCCTTCTTCCGTGCGGCACGGGAGGCGGTCCAGGCGGCCGACATCGCCCCGCCTCGCCTGGTTACCGAGGGTGACCCAGCGGTCGACCGCGCCCGCGAACGGGTCGAGCGCGCGCTCATGTCGGGCACCGTCGCCTCCGAGACGCCGGAGCGCTGGAGCGACCGCGACGAACTCCTCTCGTACCCCATCGCTCGCATCCTCGTCTCGCTGGTGGATATGCGGGCGGCAGTCGAGAAATACGCCGAGGCCGAGGCCGACACCGCCCACGACCGACTCGTCGCGGACCTCACGGCCGACGACGACGAACTCCGGAGCGTCGACACGACGCGCGCCACCCTGTCGCAGGTGCTCGACGAGTTCGACCTCACGGAATCGGTGACCCGCGTCGACGCCGGTAATGAGCGAGACGACGCCCGGGATGCCGACGCCTTCCGCATCGACGTGACCGACTACCTCCGCCTGGCCGACCCCGAGTGGGGCACCGACTGGCGACTGGTCAACCGCGAACTGGCCGACGGTGCGGTCCCGATCGACCGCAAGGAACTCCGCCGCCTGCTCCGAGAGGCCATCCGCCGCCGGGTCGCCGACGAGCTTCCCTTCGGGGTCCGCGGCAGTGCCAGCGGCGACGCCATCGCCGCCGCACTCGAAGACGACGTGGCGACGCTCCGCGACCGTCTCGCGGAGCGCGAACGCCTGCCCTCGGTCGATGTCGTCGCGCCCGACGCGTTTCCGCCCTGCATGCAGGCGTTGCTCGACGACGCTGCCGACGCGGAGCTATCACCCCACGCCGCCTTCGCCGTCACGTCGTTTCTCGTCTCCCTCGGCCTCGACGCCGACGCCATCGCCGACCGGTGGCCCGGCCTTGACGACGACGCGCTCGACTATCGCGTGACCGTCCTCGACGACGACGGCGGTCCCGGTGGGAGCCAGTACCCCACGCCCTCGTGTGCGACGATGCAGGCGCTCGGCGACTGTGTGAACCCCGACGAGCGGTGTGAGACGATCGATCATCCGCTCCGATACTACGCCGCGGCCCTTGACGACGCGACTCAGTCGGAGTCGAGCGCGGAGGGCGAGGCGGGCGATTAATCCGCGAGGAAGAGGCCGACGCCCGCCATCAGGAGAATGAACACCGCGATGCTGGCGACGAGGGCCAACCCGCCGGTTGAGCCAAGCCCTCCGTCGCTGTAGGTGGTACCGATGCCGACGACGGCCGCGACGAAAACGCCGACGACGCCGACTGAGATGGCTATTTTCCGGACCATCCCCTCTTCGAGTTCCATGTTCGCACATCCGTCAGCCTCGGCAAAAGGGCTTCGATGCGGCAGTGAGGCGCGGCCGCGCGGTCCCTGCCCTCGTGTCCGGGCGACAGCTCGGTGCTAGCCACAGCGATTTCTACCCCCGAGGACGCCGCATTCGGCCGGTAACGACCGCCCAAACGAGGGTTTAGGTGTATCGAGCGTCTAGTACCGATATCGGAGCGACGGTCGCTCCACACCTATGACGCAATCAGCATACACACCCGCGTCACTGCCGGCAACCCGTTCAAAAACGACGTTCCCCGCCGCGGGAACGGCGGGTCGGGAGCGACGCGCCCGGACCGAACCGATGGTCGTTCGCCCGCTTCGTGACGGCCGCTACGTCGTCGAAACCGATGGCGGAACGTACGTCGTCGCACTCGACGCCGACACTTGCACGTGCCCGGACAGCGAACTGCGCGGCGCCCGCTGTAAGCATCTCCGCCGGGTCGAACTCGAAGTGCGCGAAGGCCTCGTCCCCCGCCCCGGCGAGCGCACCGCCGTCTGTGCGGTGTGTGGCGGGCGCACGTTCGTCCCGACGGGCGAGCGCGGCCCGACTCTCTGTGACCGCCACGGCGTTCGCCCGGGAGCGTTCGTTCGTGACCGCGAAACCGGCGACCGACTCGTCGTCGTCGCGGCGACCGGTGAGCGCGCGGACCGGTTCGAGACGGACGAAGGACGCCTCGTCGCCGACTACCCGACCAACGAGGCCTACGGCGCGCACGAACCCGTCTTCCACGCGGTGTATTTCGACGCGCTCCGCCGTGACGGCGAGGTCAAGCGGTACGCCTTCCCGGCGTCGCGCCTCCAACCGATCGATCCTCGGGCGGACGACCCGACGCCCACGACCGACACTGCGGCCTCGGCCTCGGTGTCGCCGCCGCCCGTCTAACCGTCGAGGCGCGCCTGCGTCGAGTGGCCGACGAGTTCGTCGAGATCAGTCCCGTCAGCCAGCGCCGTCTCCTTTTTGACGCGGTAGTTGCCGCCGTCGGTCACGTAACAGTCGTCGGGGTGGAAGAAATACCAGTCCTCGCGGTCGAACCGGACGGCGATGCGGGCGCTCGCGCCGAAGTTCTGTGCGAAGTAGATCAGCGCCTCGACCTCTTCGCCGGTGAGATAGATGGGGTCGCCGGCGCTGGATTTCGCCTCGATGGCGTAGAACTGCTCGCCGTCACCCGCCAGCACGTCGGGGAGCTCTCGGTCGGTCGCGCTGCCGCTTGCCGGCGCGCGCATGACCGCAAAGCCGGCCTCGTCGAGTTTGTTGACGAGTTCGCGCTCCCGGCGGTCCCCCTTGCGGTTCGCAGACATACGAACGACTGGGCGGTGGTGGGTCTTAAATCGCCGGTTGCGGGCGGCGTCACGCGCCCGGTTCCGTCGGTGACACGTCGAAATGCTTGCGGAACCGCTGTATCGACTCGTCGCTGCCGACGATCGTGATTCGCTCGTCGCCGGTGAACTGCCGGTGGGGATCGATCCGCCCCGAGGGTCCCTCGCCGTCCTCGACGGCGATGACGCGACACCCCGTCTCCTCGTAGATCCCCGAGTCGGCAAGCGTCGTCCCCGCCAGCGGTTCCGCGGAGACGCGGACGATCCGAATCTGACTCGCCGGCGCGAGCACGTCCTCGCCGCGCAGTTCCCGGGCGACCATCCGGGCGCTCACCCGCGGCACCGAGAGGACGTAGTCGGCGCCCGCGCTCAGTGCTTTCCGCGTGGCGTCGGTGTCGCTCACCCGGGCCAGAATCTCGATGTTCGCGTTCAGCGACCGCGCCAGCACCGTGGTCAGCAGCGCCGTGGAGTCGTCCGGCAGCCCGATGATGATGGCGTCTGCCGTCTCCACGCCCGCTTCCCGGAGTGTCTCCTTCGATCCGGCGTCGCCGACGACGTCGATATCGTCGCCGTCCTCGATGTCGATGGTGATGGATTCGATCCCTGATTCGTCGACGACCGACCGCGCGGCCTGGCCGACCTCCCCCTGTCCGGCGAGGACGATCCGATCGTGACTCCGCACGCCGCGCGCCGGCCGAGTGAACTCGCTGAGCGCCTCCATCGCCTCGTGACTGCCCGAGACGAGCAACACCGTGTTCGGCCGGATGATCGCGTCGGGGTCGGGCGGCAACTGGAGTTCGCCGTCGATCCAGGCGCCGATGATGTTCGCGCCCGTCCGTTCCCGGACGTTCGAGTTGCGGATCCGCGTCCCGAGCAGTTGGCTCCCCTGGGCGACCGGAATCTCCGCCACTTCCATGTCGGCGCCGAGATCGATCGTATCCGTCAACTCCGAACTGAACGAGGAGACGGCCTTCTCCGCGAGCCGATGCCCCAGCACGCCGTGTGGCGACAGCACGCTGTCCGCACCGGTTTCCAGCAATACGCTCCGCATATCGCTGTCGTCCGTGAGCGCGATGATGTCGACGTCCGATCGGACCGATCGGACCGTCAGGATGGTGTTGACGTTCGCGTCGCCCGCGTCCGTGATGACCGCTCGGGCGGTGTCGATACTGGCGCGCTCGAAGGCGGTCGCGTCCTGTGGGGAGCCGTGGATGGCGGCGTATCCCTCGTCGGAGAGCGATTTTGCGCCCGCCTCGTCGGACGAGATCAGGACGTAGTCGATGCCGAGTTCTTCGAGTTCGTCGAGGAGTACGGCGGAGTCTCGGCGGTACTCACAGACGATGACGTGGTCTTCTTTCGGCGTGAGTCGGGAGTCGAGGTCGACCTCGGCCCCGGTGAAGAGAGGGATGATGATGAGCCGGAGCGTAAAGAAGCCGATCCCGATGCCGGAAATCTGGGCCAGCACTACGAACAGGAACATCAGGGGATGGCTCCAGATGCCCGAATCCTGGCCGTAGCCGGTCGTTGTCATCGTCTGGACGATGAACTCGAACGACGCGAAGATGGACTGGTCGACACCCTCGAGTCGAGCCATCGCGACGTTGTACGTGATCGTGTACAGACAGACGAGGAGCGCGAGGCCGACGAGGTAGTAGAGGATGAGCCGGTCTCGTCGGGAGAGTTCCGAGAGCCGGGACGGGAGTGACACCATCGATGTGTTCCGATTCCGGTGGCGCCGGCAAATATGTGTGGTGCGACGCGGACGGTCAGCCGCTCAGGTCCCGTGGCCCCACGAGTCCATGTACTCGCGCTGCTCGTCGCTCAACTCGTCGATGGCGACGCCCTCGGCGTCGAGTTTCACCTCGGCGACTTCGCGGTCGAGTTCGTCCGGCACCTCGTGGACGCCCGCGTCGTAGGCGTCGGGGTTGGCGGCGAGTTCGCGCACGCAGACGGCCTGCACGCCGAAGCTCTGGTCCATCACTTCCACCGGGTGGCCCATTGAGAGCGGGCCGGCGAGGTTGACGAGTCGTCCCTCCGCGAGGACGTTCAGGCGGCGCCCGTCGGGGAGAGCGTACTCCGTCACGCCGTCCCGGACCTCGCGGGTAAACTCCGCCATGGCATCGAGTTCGTCGAGGTTGATCTCCACGTCGAAGTGGCCGGCGTTCGCGAGGACGACGCCGTCGGCCATCCGCTCGAAATGCTCTTCGCGAATGACGTCGCGGTTGCCCGTCGTCGTCACGAAGATGTCCCCCTCGCTCGCCGCCTCCGCCATGGGCCGGACCTCGTGGCCCTCCATGTGGGCTTCGAGCGCGCGCCGGGGGTCGACTTCCGTCACGACGACGTCGGCGTTCATCCCGTCGGCCTTCTTCGCGACGCCGCGGCCACAGTAGCCGTAGCCCGCGACGACGACCGTCTTCCCCGCGATGGCGAGGTTGGTCGTCGCCGCGATGTTCGTGAGCGCGGACTCGCCGGTGCCGTGGACGTTGTCGAACAGCGTCTTCATCGGCGTGTCGTTGACGGCGAACATCGGATACTTGAGCGCGCCGTCGTCGGCCATCGACCGCAGGCGGTGGACGCCGGTGGTCGTCTCCTCGCAGCCACCCTTGAGCTGCGGGATGAGATCGGGGTGTTCCTTGTGAATGTGGGTCACCATGTCGGCGCCGTCGTCGACGGTGATTGTGGGATCGACGCCGATGGTCGCCTCGATGCCGTCGTAGTACTCCTCGGTATCGACGCCGTGGGCGGCGTAGGAGGTGACGCCGTCGACGGCGTTGAGCGCCGCACTCACGTCGTTCTGCGTCGAGAGGGGGTTACACCCCGTGATGGCGACCTCAGCGCCGCCGATCGCGAGGAGTTCGACCAGGACGGCCGTCTTGGCCTCGACGTGCATCGCCATGGCGATCCGTTCGCCGTCGAGGGGTTGCTCCGCGGAGAACGACTCGCGGAGTTCGGCCAGGATCGGCATGTGGGCTTCGGCCCAGTCCATCTTCCGCCGACCCTCGGCTCGGGCGGTCTCGGGGTCGTCGAGACGCTCGTCTATCGTGACGTGGCTCATACCTCCCATAGCGAGAGACGTGGCAAAACCCTACCGTCTCCGTCGCCCGCCGAGGATCAGACCTCGGCCCGATCCAGCAGATCCCGCGCGTGCTCGCTCGCCCGTTCCATCACGCGCACCTCGTCGAGGGTCAGCACCTCGCGGTCCCGCATCAGCACGCGCCCGTCACAGACCGTATGGCGCACGTCGGATCCCCGGGCGGCGTAGGCGAGGTGGCTCACCAGGTCGTGATCCGGCGTCAGGTGTGGCACGTCGAGGTCGAGCACCGCGAGGTCCGCGTTGGCGCCCGCCTCGAGACGCCCCGAATCGATGCCCAACACGTCGGCACCGCCGGCCGTCGCCATCCGCACGACGGCGGGTGCGGCGACCGCGCTCGGGTCGTCGGCCGCGAGTTTCCCGAGCATCGCGGCGTCCCGCATCTCGTCGAACAGGTCGAGGTCGTTGTTCGACGCCGGGCCGTCGGTCCCCAGTCCCACCGCGACGCCGGCGTCGAACAGTCGCTGGACCGGCGCCATCCCCGACGCGAGTTTCATGTTCGAGGCGGGGCAGTGGACGACGCCCGTCCCCGTCTTCGCGAGCAGGTCGATCTCGGTCTCGTCGAGGTGGACGCCATGGGCGAGAAAGTCGCGCTCGCGGCACATCCCGAGGTCGTCGGCCCACTCCAGCGGGCGCATCCCGCGCTCCTCGACGATCGGCTCCACTTCGTCGACCGTCTCGTTGGCGTGGTAGTGGAGGGGGACGCCGGCCTCGACGGCCTCCTCCGCGGCCAGTTCGAGCAACTCGGGGGTGACCGTGGTGAGACTGTGTGGCATCACCGCTGTCGACACCCGGCCGTCGGCCGCGCCGTCGAACCGCCGGGCCATCTCGACGCTCTCCTCGATGTCGGCGCGGGCCGCCTCGTCGTCCTTGCCCGCGGCGATGGCGCCGTGGCCGAGCACCGCCCGACAGCCCGCTCGCTCCACCACGTCGACCGTGCGGTCGATTTCGAAGTACATGTCGGCGAAGGCGGTCGTCCCCGACCGGATCATCTCCAGAACGCCGAGTTCGGCGCCGGCCGCGATATCCTCGGGCGTGAGCGCCGCTTCGACCGGCCAGATATCCTCGCGGAGCCACGTCTCCAGTGGCTTGTCGTCGGCGTAGCCGCGCAGGAGCGTCATGGCGGCGTGGGTGTGCGCGTTCACCAGCCCCGGGATGACGAGGCCGTCAGTGGCGTCGAGTTCGTCGTCGGCGTCGAACGCGTCGCCGACGGCCATAATTTCCCCGGCGTCGCAGTCGAGGAGGACATCGGCGTCGACGACGGTCATGTCCGGGCGGAGGACGCGCCCGCCCCGAATCGCAAGCGTCTGCATATCCGCTCTCTCGCTCCCGTCCGGGTTAAGCCACCGGGATTTCGGAAAGACATTTGCCGGTCGGCCGAGCACGTCACGACGATGCCCTCCCTGACCCGCAGACGCGCCCTCCACGGAGTAGTAGCCCTCCTCGCCGGCGTCGCCGGCTGTGCCGGCGAGCAGTCGGCGGGGTCGAGTTATCCCCCAGAATCGATCGAGAACGTCGATCTGGATCCGGACTCGTACAGCCTGCGACACGCCGAGCGAACGCCCGTCGTCTGGTCCGGCGAGCAGCCGACGCCCGTGACTGAAACCGAGGCCGAGACCCGCTGGCATCTGCGACATCACCTGCTCGTCGCCGACGCCAGCGACGCCGCCGATATCTCGTTCGCCGATATCGAGCGCGCCGGCGACGCGCGCGCCTTCCTCGACGCCACCGACTACGACGCGGCGACGGTGTACGTCGAACAGACGCCCGTCGAGGAGTGTTTCGAAAACGAACTCTGTCACGTCCGTTGGTCAGAGACGGAGGTGACGACGAGTTACGCCCGCCGCTACCGCGACGCCGACGTGGCCTGCGAGACGGGCGCCGAGGACGTCGTGGCGACGCTGATACGAATCCCCGCGACGCTCGATCCGAGCGAGGTCAGCGGCTACGGGTCGAGTCGCGGCTCCGCCTCCTGCGCGCGGCGCAACGAGCGGATCCGCCGTCAGCGGCAGGCCCGCAACGGGAGTGACCGACGGTGACCGATCTGACCCGACGCGGCGCGCTCGCCGTGCTCGGTGCGCTCGCGGGCTGTGGCGCGACGAACCCCCTCGGCGCCGACGAGTCGATCGAACTCGACGGCGCGGCGTTGCGCGCGCTCGCCGTCGCCGACGCACCGACCATCCCCCACCGTCTCCCCGTCGACATCGAGCAGTCGCATCTCGCGGCCGCACAAGGGCGGGCGGAGACGCTTCTCGATGCAGTGCCTGCTACCCTTTCTCCCGCAGAGATTCCGAACGGTGCGATCCGAGAACGAGTGCAGGGCGCCCGCGACCACGCCGCCGAAAGCCTCGAACAGGCACGGGAGCGAACCGCGCCGTTCGAACGACTCGACGCGCTCGGCGACGCCCGGGCCGACGCCCGCTTCGCCGCCGACGCGTGGCGGGCCATCGACGAGGGCTTGACGCGCGACGACCTGTCCTCGGCGGCCGCGGCCATCCGCGACGACCGCGCGGCGCTCCACGACCGATGGGCGTACGTCGGCGGTGACCCCGTGGACGCGACGCTGGTTCACGCCGCGATCGAACGGCGTCTCGACTCGGCGCAGGCCAACGCCACCCTGAGCGACCCGCATCGCTACCGCTCGGGCAACCCGCTCGGCGTCGGCGAGGCGGGCGAGGAACTCGAACGCGCGCGCGTCGCCGTCGACGACGCCGCCCACTTCTACGACCGCTATACGCGCGCGTTGGACGATCCGACCGATCTGCGCGCCCGACTGCAGGCGGCCCAGGAGGATCTGTCCGACGCGTTCGAAACGGAGCGCGAAGCGATCGAGGTCGCCGATCCGGATCGGCCCTGGGAAGTCGCCGACAGCGATATCGAAGACACGCCCGCAGCCGAGGCGTTACAGGACCTCGCCCGCCCGCTCCGGGCGGAAGTCGGCGGGAACCAGTTCGACGAAGGCGTGGCGCGGCCGCTGCTGTGGGTTCACGGCTCGCTCATCGATCTGCGGGCGTTCCGGGCGCTCCGCGATCGCGTCCAGTCCGGGGAGACGTTCGCCATCGAGTCCGTCGACGACGTGGCGGCGATGCGGACGGCGGCCATCGAGGCGCTCAACGCGGCCAACGAGAACCCGGGGGTGCCCGCGCTGACGCGGGAGACGCTCGCCAATCTGTCCTCCCGGCTGCGAGACCCCGAGGCAACCCTGTCGAACGCCGAGGGCGATGTCCGGGCAGCGTCGCTGCGGTACGACACCGCGACGTATCTCACCGTGATGGCGCGGGCCCGAGCGACGCCCCCCGAGAGCGAGCGGGTCGCCACAGCGTTGCGGTCGGGATAGCGCATCGAGGCCTCGCTCCCGATGGTCGCTCTCTCCCGCCCCGCCGCTCCACGGCTCGCGCTGCTCGCCGTTCCGCATCGAGGCCTCGCTCCCGATGGTCGCTCTCTCCCGCCCCGCCGCTCCACGGCTCGCGCTGCTCGCCGTTCCGCATCGAGGCCTCGCTCCCGATGGTCGCTCGGCCTCGCACCCAACGAAAAGCAATTCACCCGGCAGCGAGACGTGTCCGACGATGCGCATAGCCGTCCCCAACAAGGGCCGACTGCACGATCCGTCGATCGACCTGCTCGAACGCGCCGGCCTCCACCTCGAAGGCGGCGCCGAGCGGAAACTCTACGCGGACACGGTCGACCCTGACGTGACCGCGCTCTTTGCCCGCGCCGCCGACATCCCCGAGTACATCGCGGACGGCGCGGCCGCGGTGGGGATCACGGGCCTGGATCAGGTCCGCGAGTCGGGCCACGACCTGGTGGAACTGCTCGACCTGGAGTTCGGTCAGTGTCGCCTCGTCGTCGCCGCGCCCGAAGACGGCGCTATCGAGACGGTGGCCGACCTCGCGGGCGGTACCGTCGCCACCGAGTTTCCGACCATCACCCGGAACTTCTTCGCGGAACAGGGCGTCGACGCCGATGTCGTCGAGGTGACGGGCGCGACCGAACTCACGCCCCACGTCGACATGGCGGACGCCATCGTCGACATCACGTCGACGGGGACGACCCTGCGGGTGAATCGCCTGGCCGAAATCGCCGAGGTGCTGTCGAGTTCGGTCCGCCTCTTTGCCCACCCCGACACCGCCGACGATCAGAAGGTCCAGCAGTTGGTGACGGCCTTCGAATCCGTCCTGGCCGCCGAGGACCGCCGGTATCTGATGCTGAACGTCCCCGAGGACCGCCTCGACGACGTACGCGACGTGCTGCCGGGGATGGGCGGGCCGACAGTGATGGACGTGGCGGGCACCGACGACGTGGCCGTCCACGCCGTCGTCGAGGAGCGCGCGGTCTTCAGCGTCATCAACGATCTCAAGGCGATGGGCGCGAGCGACATCCTCGTCACCGAAATCGAGCGGCTGGTGGAGTGAGGGCGGTTCAGTCCCGCTCGTCGGGCGTCGGTTCCCACCGCGTGCCGTCGATGTCCTCTCGTCCCTCCCGGAGGTCGGGCGTCGTCACACCCGGTGCGATCCCCCGGTCTCCCGTCCGCCACCGCACCCAGGCAGCGATGGCGGCGCTTCCCAGACCCATCGCGCCGACGCCGATCAGGCCTGCTTCCGGGCCGAACGTCCCGCCCGTGAGGAGGCGCGGTCCGTCTCGCTGGATCGCGACGACGCTCGTCTCGATGCCGAGACCGGAGACGGGAAAGCCGTAGACGCCGCCCTGAAACAGGTTCCAGGTGGTGTGCAGGCCGATCGGAATCGCGAGATCGCCGGTCAGGACGTACCCCACCGCCAGCATGCCGCCCGCGAGGACGATGGCGCCTGTGCTCAGGAGCGTCGCGTTGGGGTTGCTCGCGTGGGCGAGGCCGAAGACGACCGACGAGATGGCGACGCCACCACCCACGGCGGCGCCGTCGCCGACCCAGCCGACCAGTCCCTCCGCGGCGTTCGTCAGAAGATACCCCCGCGCGAGCAGTTCCTCGTAGCCCCCGACGGCGACGAAGGCCACGACGAGACCCAGAAACCGGACGAGGAAGTCGGCGTCCATTGCGGCGATCCCCGTCACGCGCGTCCAGCCGGCGGCCACCTCAACGGCGAACACGAGCGTCATCAGGAGGGCGCCGAGCAGGAGGCCGAACCCGCAGTCGAGCCACCAGCCACGGTCCAGGTGGAAGCCGAAATCCCGCAGGTGCCGACGGTCGATGTAGCGCCCCGCGATCAGGACGGCGAGCGTGACGACGCCGGCCACGAGGACGATACCGGCGACGGCGCTCACCGTCGTGGCGACGACATCGCCGAACACGGCGGCGAGACGGGCGCGCAGGCCGCCGACCTCGACGCTCGCGCCGAGACTCGTGCCGAGCGCGAGCAGGACGGTGACGACGGTCAGCAGGACGACCCGCAGTGGCGCCCGAGGACGACGCTCCCTGTCGTTCCACACCAGCGTCCGCGGATCCATCGCTTGCATCTCCGGCGTGGCACGATATAGGCGTCGGGGATTGAACCGCTCTAGACGACAGCGGGAAAATATAATGAATATATACGAAACTTATGTGTCTATTGAGAACGTCTACCACGATATGGGGTCGATAACCACCGGTCCACTGGCGTTCGACTCGCCACTCGACACGGTCGACACCTGTATCACAGCGGGCGGCGCCGTCGGGTTACTGACCTACGTGGCGGGGCTGGCGCTCGGGAACGTCGAGGCGGCGACGACGGGTGTCGCCGTCGGCATCGTCTGTGTCGTCTGTGTTCTCACCTTTCGGAGCGTGCGCACCGCGACGGGTGTGTAGTCACCCCGGCGCCGACTGGACGAGGACATAGAGGCTGAAGAGGACGCTCCCGAGGATGACGCTCACGACGGCGTGAATCGCGGTGACGGCGGCGGTCAGACGCCGATCCAGCGCGTATACGGAGCGGAGCAACAGGGCATCGACCACGACGGCCACGGCGACGGCGGGGAGCGAGGGCAGGTCGAGCGCGCCGGCAGCGACGGCGATGGCGGCCGGGAGCGGCCCGATCAGAAAGGCGTTTCTGATCGGTACGTCGCCGAGGACGTTCCGCGCGGCGAGATGCGCGCTCAGCGACAGGAACAGCGCCAGTAGCGCCGCGGTGCCGGCGACGGCGAGTGGCGTCGCCGCGGTCTGAAGGAGGGCCATCGACTGGGCTGATTATTCCAGGAGACCGAGTTCTTCGAGACGAGTGACGATGACGTCGACGGCTTCCGCGGCGTCTTCCGGCTGTTTCCCGCCCGTGATGACGAGTTTGCCGGAGCCAAAGAGCAGCGCGACCACGTCCGGTTCGTCGAGTCGGTAGACTAGACCGGGGAACTGCTCGGGTTCGTACTCGATGTTTTCGAGGCCGAGGCCGATGGCGATGGCGTTCAGATTGAGATTGCGGCCGAGGTCCGCGCTCGTGACGATGTTCTGGACCGTGATGTCGGGGTCTTCGTCCACATTGATGCGGAGGTCACGGAGTTTATCGAAGACGATGTGGAGGCTCTCGTGGACATCGTCGGTCGACTTCGCGCCGGTACAGACGATCTTCCCCGATCGAAAGATGAGGGCTGCCGATTTGGGATCCTGCGTCCGATACACCAGCCCGGGAAACTGCTCGGGGTCGTAATCCGCCCCTTCGAGGTCCATCGCGACGCTCTGGAGGTCGAGTTCCTGTCCGATGCCGGTCGACGCAACCACGTTCTCGATATTTATGGTCTCCTTGGGGTCGGTCATAACACGACTTAAGTGTCGTATTTAAGGGTTAAAAAGATTGGTGTCCTGTCGGATCGCGGATAGTTGCGGTGTCGGGCGGTCGACACCCGCCGCTCAGTCGCCGACCTCCGGCGCTCGCGAAGAGTTTTCAGCCGTCCCGTCGATTGCCGCCCACATGAGCTATCGGCAGCTATCCGACCCGAACGCGTCGTACACGATGCGGGACCTCTCCGCGGAGACGATGGGGCTCTCGGACTCACGTGGCGACCGCGATATCGAGATTACGGACGTCCAGTCGACCATCGTCGAGGGGAACTACCCGTGGGCACTCGTTCGCGTGTACACGAACGCTGGCGTCGTCGGCACCGGCGAAGCGTACTGGGGCGGCGCGCTGCCGGAACTCATCGACCGCCTGACGCCCTTTCTCCTCGGGGAGAACCCGCTCGACATCGACCGCCTCTACGAGCATCTGATCCAGAAACTGTCGGGTGAAGGTTCCATCGCGGGCAAGGATGTCGCCGCCATCTCGGGGGTCGAACTCGCCCTGCACGACGTCGCCGGGAAGGTGCTCGACGTTCCCGCGTACCAACTGCTCGGCGGCAAGTACCGCGACGAGGTTCGCCTCTACTGTGACTGCCACACGGAGGCCGAGGCCGACCCCGCGGCCTGTGCCGACGAAGCCGAACGCGTCGTCGACGACCTGGGGTACGACGCGCTCAAGTTCGACCTCGACGTTCCCTCCGGCCACGAACGCGATCGCGCCAACCGCCACCTGAACCGCGCCGAAATCGAACACAAAGCCGAAATCGTCGAGCGAGTCACGGAACGGGTCGGCGACCGGGCCGAGGTCGCGTTCGACTGCCACTGGTCGTACACCGCCGGGAGCGCGAAACGCCTGGCACGCGCCCTCGAACCCTACGACATCTGGTGGCTCGAAGATCCGGTTCCGCCCGAAAACCACGATGTCCAGCGAGAGATCACCCAGGGCACGACGGTTCCCATCGCCACCGGCGAGAACGTCTATCGGACCTTCGGCCAGCGCCGCCTGCTCGAGGAGTCCGCGGTCGACATCGTCGCCCCGGACGTGCCACGCGTCGGCGGGATGCGCGAGACGCGAAAGATCGCAACGCTCGCCGATCTCTACTACGTCCCGGTCGCGATGCACAACGTCTCCTCGCCCATCGGCACCGCGGCGTCGGCCCACGTCGCCACCGCCATTCCCAACGCGCTCGCCGTGGAGTTCCACTCCTACGAACTGGACTGGTGGGCGGACCTGATCGAGGAGGAGCCGATCGACGACGGCTACGTCCCGATCCCCGAGTCGCCCGGCCTCGGCGTCACGCTCGACCTGGATGTCGTCGCCGAGCATCTGGCCGAGGGACAGACGCTGTTCGACGAGGACTGATCCCGTCGTCCCGTTCTCCCGACGCTTCGCCACTCGCGGCTTCGGTAGCCTCATGCCCGCGGCCGCCGAACCATTTGGCGTGTACGGTCTCGAACTCGCTGGCGAGGACGACGCCTTCGCGGCGCGGGAGGCGGCGTGTGCAGCGCGGGATGTCGAGGTAGTCGCCCCCGGCCTCGCGACGGCTCGCGGCGTCGACACCGATCGCTTCCGGACGCTCGCGTACACCCACCGCGCGATCCACCTGCTCGGCCAGTGTGCGGCGAGCGTCGACGCGGCGCGAGCGGTCGTGGACGCCGCGTCGCTCTCGCGGTCGGGCACCGTCGCCGTCCGGGCGCGCGACGTGCGCTCGACGGCAGGCGTCGACACCCGGCGCGCCGAGCGGGCGCTCGGTGCCACCCTCGTCGACCGTGGTTTCGATGTCGACCTCGACGACCCCGACCACGAACTCCGGGTGCTCTTTGCGGCCGACACCTGTCTCGTCGGCTGGCTCGTCGCGGAGAGCGTCCGCGACTACGGGGCGCGCCGACCCACGGACCGCCCCTTCTTCCAGCCGGGGAGTATGGCGCCGCTGGACGCCCGCGCGCTCGTCAACCTGACCGGCGTCGAGCCCGGCGAAACCCTCCTCGATCCGATGTGTGGCACGGGCGGCGTGCTGATCGAGGCGGGTCTCGTGGGTGCCCACGCCGTCGGCGTCGACGCGCAACGAAAGATGGTCCGGGGCGCCCGCGAGAACCTGCGGGCACATCTCGACACCGACTTCGACCTCGTTCGCGGCGACGCGAGCCGGCTCCCGCTCGCCGACGACGCGGTCGCAGGCGTCGTCTTCGACGCGCCGTACGGCCGGCAGTCGAAAATCGCCCGGCACTCGCTGTCCGACCTCGTCTCGGGCGCGCTCGCGGAAGCTCACCGGGTGGCGCCGCGGGCGGTCGTCGTCGCCGACCGGTCGTGGGTCGAGGCCGCGCGGGCGGCGGGCTGGACCGTCGAAACCACGTTCGAGCGCCGGGTCCACCGGTCGCTCACGCGGCACATTCTCCTGTTGGAGCGGTGAGCGGCGCCCCGCGTCACTCCCGTTGCGCGACGACTGTCTCACCTGCGCGCACCGTCTCGCCTTCGGCCACTAGCACGTCCTCGCGGCCGTATTCGGGCGGCAGGAGGATGTCTGCCCGGCTGCCGAAGGCGATGTGTCCGACCCGGTCGCCGCGCGCCACGTCTTCCTCGGGCGCGACGTAGGGGTAGATGCGCCGCGCGAACCACCCCGCGATCATCGACAGTTCGGCGTCGCCGAGGGCGATATCGACCCGCTCGTTGCGGTCGGACTCCTTCGAGAACGCGGGGCGGTGTGCGCCCGGGCGGTGGGTGAGCGCCGTGACGGTGCCCGACAGCGGCGCCCGGAGGACGTGGACGTCGGTGACGTTCATGAACACGCCGACGCGGAGGCGGTCATCCTCTTCGCGGACGACGGAGACGCGGCCGTCGGCGGGCGAGACGACGCCGTTCGGCGGTGGCGACCGTTCGGGGTCACGGAAGAACCAGCAGACGAAGCCGCCCAGCGCGAGCGCGAGCGCACCCAGCGGCGGCGAGAGCACGGCGAGCGGAACGGCCGCGACGAGCGGCGGGAGCGCGAACCGCCGCGCACCGGGAGCCAGACGCATCGTCAGGCCCCCGTCCCGGGATCGTCCTGGACGCTCCACGTCGCGAGCAGGTGCGTGAGATGGAGGCGGTCGTCCGTGCCGGTCACCAGGTCGAGGTCGATGTCGCCCGCAAGGCGGTGGAGGCGCGCGAGGTCGTCGCCGCTGTACTGCTTGCGCGCGGCGGCTAGGAGGTCTTCGAGCAGCGACTGGCCGTCGTAGCCCTCGTCGTCGAGCAGGGTGCCGACGGTCTTGCGCGCGTCGGCCAGGTCGCCGGCCGCCGCGTCCTGCAGGATCGATTCGAGTGCGTCGTCGTGACCCACGTCACGCACCGTCTCGTGGACCGTCGCCATCGTCACCTCGTCCGCCTGGGTCGCGGTGGTCTGGGCGGCCAGGATCGCCCGCCGGAGGTCGCCGTCGGCGTAGCCCGCCAGGAACTCCAGGCCGTCGTCGTCGTAGTCCACGTCCTCCGCGGCGAGGATGTCGTCGAGGACGGCCTCGATTTCGGCGGCCGTCGGCGCCCGCACCGGCACCGGGAAACACCGGGATCGGATGGGGGCGATGAGCGTCGACGGCTGGCGCGTGACGAGGACGAACTGCGTGGTGCGGTGGTACTGCTCCATCACGCGGCGGAGCGCCTGCTGGAAGTCCTCGCGGATCGCCTCGGCGTTGTCGAGGACGATGGTCTTGTAGTCACCCGAAACGGGGGCGTAACTCGCCGACTCCTTCAGCACGCGGTTGATCATGTCGCGTTTCGCCATCCGGGAGCGACCGGTGAGGAACTGCTCGAACCGAGGGTCGTTCTTGATCTCCTTTTTCGTCCGGTCGAAGAAGTCGGCGACGTTGATCTCCACGAGGTCGTTCGCCGGGTCGGCGTGGGCCTCGTTCGCGAGCGCTCGCACCGCGGCCGTCTTGCCCGACCCCGGCGGCCCCTGCACGACGAGGTTCATCGGCTCGTCGACCGCGCGCTGGAGGCGGTCGCGGACCGACTCCTGTGGCAGATCCTCGAGGCTCGGCGCGTGCGTCTCGGTCCACAGCGGAGCGTCCATCGTCCGTCTCTAGCGGGTCGGGGACCAAGAATCCCGCTATCCCTCGTCGGCCCACACCGACACGGGTTTATCGCCGCCGCCCGCAGTCGGGAGTATGTCGATGCGTGTGACGTTTCTCGGCACCAGTGGGGCCGTCCCGACGACCCAGCGAGCGCCGAGCGCCGTCCACGTCAACCGCGAGGGCGACCGCTTCCTGTTCGACTGCGGCGAGGGCACCCAGCGCCAGATGATGCGCTTCGGGACCGGCTTCGGCGTCTCCCACATCTTCGTCACGCATCTCCACGGCGACCACATCCTCGGCATCCCTGGCCTCGTGCAGTCGCTCGATTTCAACGACCGCACGGAGCCGCTGGCGATACACGCCCCCCCGCGATCGCGCGAACACCTCTCCGAACTGGTCCACGCCGGCGGCTACCAGCCCGGCTACCCCGTCCGCATCCACGAGGTGTCGCCGGGGTCGGTGGCCTACGAGGCCGAGTCCTTCGAGGTCCGGACCGTCGAAACCGAACACCGCACCCGCTCGATGGGGTACGCGTTGGTCGAGGATGACCGCCCCGGGCGATTCGACCGGGAACGCGCCGAGGAGCTCGGCGTGCCCGTCGGGCCGAAGTTCAGCCGGCTCCACGAGGGCGAACCGGTCGAACTCGACGACGGGCGCGTCATCCAGCCGGAGCAGGTGGTCGGCGAGCCGCGTCCCGGTCGACGGCTGGTCTACACGGGCGATACCCGGCCGGTCGAGGCCGTCGTCGAGGCGGCGACCGACGCCGACCTCCTGATCCACGACGCGACGTTCGCCGAGGACGCGAGCCAGCGGGCCAAACAGACGGGGCACGCCACCGCTCGCGAAGCGGGCGAAATCGCGACCCGCGCCGGCGCCAAACGCCTCGCCCTGACCCACCTCTCCTCCCGATACGCCGGCGAGTGGGACCGCCTCGAACGCGAGGCGGCAGCCGTCTTCGACGGCGACTCGTTCGTCGCGAGCGACGGCCAGACCGTCGAGGTACCGTATCCGGACGTCGGCTAGTCCGTAACCATCAACCTGCTCGCCGGCGACGAACAGGTATGGAATACCAGCCCGGACAGTGCAACATCGGGTCGCGACAGCGCCGGCGTCGGGCCGCCCTCGCCGTCGCCTCGATGCTCGTCGCCCTCGGCATCGTGGGCGGGTATCTCGCCGACGAACTGCCCCGATTCGCACTCGTCGTCCTGTTCGTCCCCCTCGCGATGGCGTTCGAGTGGGGGATTCAGGCCTACGAGTCGTTCTGCGTGCGGTTGGCCGTCTTCGGCCGCTACGATTTCTCGGGGAGCGGGGCCGACGACGCGGTCGGGACGGTGTCCGACCCGGCGGCGCGGCGCGCGGACCGGCGCTCGGCGTTACGGATCAGCGTCGTGAGCGTCGTACTGGCGGCCGTCACGACGGCACTGTGTCTCGCTTTACTGTAACCCCTCCTCGCCGTGGAGTATTTATCTCCTGACCCCCACTTTCCAGTGTGAACACCCGGACGAGTGCGCTCGACGCGCTGGTGTTCGGCGTCGACGTGCAGAGCGGCGACGTCCGCGGGGACGCCCCCTCGTATGCGGTGGTCGCTTACGACGGCGAGAACCTCGACCGAGACGTGGTGTCGTTCCGCAAACTACGGCGCCTCGTCGAACGCGAGGAACCGGCACTGCTCGCCACGGACAACGTCTACGAACTCGCCACTGACCGCGACGACCTCGTGCGATTCCTTCGGTGGCTCCCCGGCGCGACGCGCCTCGTACAGGTGACCGGTGCGGAGCGACCGGAACCCCTCTCGCGGGTCGCCTCGCGACACGGCGTCCCCTACGGCAAGGACCCGATGCAGGAGGCGGAGGCCGCCGCCCGTCTCGCCGCCGCGAACGTCGGCCACGAGGTGACGGCCTTCACGGATACGACGACGGTGAAGGTGTCCCGCGGCCGGTCGACGGGCAGTGGCGGGTGGAGCCAGGACCGCTACACCCGGCGCATCCACGGCAACGTGAAAGCCCGCGCCCGCGAAGTCGAGGATCTGCTCGACGAGGAGAATCTGGAGTACGAGCGCGACGTGACGGAGAAATACGGCGGGTTTTCGAACGCCGTCTTCACCGTCGAGGCCGCGCCCGACGACCTGCCGGTGTCGCAGTCGCGGTCCGGCGACACCCGCATCGAAATCGAGCGGGAGCGCCGGGACGGTATCGAGTTCGAGCCGCTGGTGAAGCGCCGCGACCGCGTGCTCGTCGGCATCGACCCCGGCACCACCACCGCCGTCGCCGTCGTCTCGCTCGACGGCGAGGTGCTCGACGTGTATTCGACGCGGACGGATGATACGGCGGCCGTCATCGAGTGGCTGGTCGAACGCGGGCGTCCCATCGTCGTCGCCGCCGACGTGGAACCGATGCCCGAGACGGTCGAGAAGTTCCGGCGGAGTTTCGACGCCGACGGCTGGCACCCCGATTCGGACCTGCCCGTCGACGAGAAACTCCACCGCGCCCGCGACTGCACCTACGACAACGACCACGAACGCGACGCGCTGGCGGCCGCCCTCTTCGCGTTCGACGACTACGCGGATCAGTTCGAGCGCATCACCCGGAAAGCGCCCCCGCAGTTCGACCGCGGCGAGATCATCGACCGCGTCGTCACGGGCGAGGCGTCCGTCGAGGCCGTGGTGCGCGACCTCTCGGGCGACGAGGAGAGCGACGACGAGGAGACGAGCCACGAACCCCGCGAGCTCACGCCCGAGGAGCGCCGCATCAAGCGCCTCGAACGCCGGGCGGATCGCCTCGACGAGAAGGTCGACGAACTCACGGATCGGCTGTCGGAGAAGGACAAACGCATCGCGGAGTACGAGGAGGAGTTGTCGGAGGCCCGCCGCGAGGAGCGCCGCGAGGCACGCGAGCGTCGCGAGATCAATCGCCTGGAGCGGGAGACGGATCGGCTGGAGCGCGAACGCGACGAGGAGCGCGAGCGCGCCGACCGCCTCGAAGCCAAACTCGAGCGGTTGAAGACGCTGTGGAAACTCGACCACTCGGACTTCGCCGACGTGTCCGAGGGTCGCGACCTCGTGCCGGTGAAAGTGATCGAGCAGTTCACCCGCGACGCCATCGATGCCGCCGACGAGGCCTACGGTCTCGCCGCCGGCGACGTGGTGTACCTCCGCGACGCGAGCGGGGCCGGGCGCTCGACCGCGGAGCGGCTCGCGTCGACCGGGCCACGGGTCGTCCTCCGCGACGGCAACCTCTCCGACGCCGCCGATCAGGTGCTCTTCGATCACGACATCCCCGTCGCACCCGCCGACAGCGTGACGATTCAGGAGGTGGACGAACTCGCCGTCGCCCGCGAGAGCGAGGTCGAGGCCGCCATCGCGGACTGGGCACAGCGCGCCGACGAGCGCGAACAGGAACAGAAATCGGCGATGGTCGATCAGATCATCAGCGAGCACCGCGCCGAGAGCGGCGACTAGTCGGCCACACCTCTTTATCCGAATGGGTGTCGTGTCCCAACGCATGAGCGACGCCGAGGGGCAGTCCGACATCGGCGCCGACGATGACACCGCCGCGGACGCCGACATGGGCGATCTCTTCGACGAACTCGAAGAACTGGAGGACATCGTCGACACGCCAGCCGAACGGGAGCAGGTGCGCGAGACGATGCGAGCCGCGATGGTGGCCTCGAAGGCGACGAGCCCGTTCGGGCGGGTCATCAGAGGGTACGACCGGGGCGACCTCGCGGAGGCACTTCTCGGGGCACTCCTCTTTGGCATCCCGATGGCCGTCGAGGGCGGCACCCAGGAGGTGGCCGTGTTTCTCGCCGCCCATACCGGCGCGCTCGCGGGAACGTTCCTGTTCTCCGTGGGTCTCGTCGTCGGCATCATCTACGTCGCCGACATCCAGGACGTGCGCGTTCACCAGCCGCTGTTCGGCCTGATACCGCGGCGCCTCGTCGGCGTGGTCGGCGTCTCCCTGCTCACCGCCACCCTCCTGTTGACGGGATGGGGGCGAGTCGACTGGAGCGCGCCGTATCTCGCCGTCGCAAACGTCGTCGTTGCCTTCGTCCCCATGAGCATCGGCGCGGCACTCGGCGACCTCCTGCCAGGGTCGTAACAGAAGTCATATTTCCGCGGTCCCGTTCTACAGGATATGGACGTCTACGAGCGGATCACCCGGAACGCTCCCGAGGTGGTCACCGAGGCGGAGGGACGGGCGCTGGCCGAGGACCCCGAGGGTAAGCGGGCGTACGTCGGCTACGAACCGTCCGGTGTGCTCCACATCGGTCACATGCTCACCGCGACGAAACTCATGGACCTCCAGGACGCCGGCTTCGAGGTGACGGTCCTGCTCGCGGACGTTCACGCCTATCTCAACGACAAGGGGACCTTCGAGGAGATCCGAGAGACCGCCGAGCGGATGAAAGCGCAGTTCCTCGCGTACGGTCTCGACGAAGCACAGACGGAGTTCGTCTACGGCTCCGCGTTCCAGTTCGACCGCGAGTACGTCCTCGACCTGCACGCGCTGGAACTGGAGACGACGCTCTCGCGGGCCGAGCGGGCGATGTCCGAGATCAAGAGCGGCGATTCGGTGACGGTTTCGCAGGCGGTCTACCCCCTGATGCAGGCGCTCGACATCGTCTATCTCGATGTCGACCTCGCGGTCGGCGGGATGGAACAGCGGAAGGTCCACATGCTCGCCCGAGACACCCTGCCGAAGATCGGTGAGGACGCGCCCACCTGTCTGCACACGCCGCTGATCGCCGACCTCGACACCGGCGTCGGAAAGATGTCGTCGAGTTCTGGCACCTCCATCTCGATGGAGGATTCGACGGCCGACATCGAGCGCAAGGTCAACGACGCCTTCTGCCCGCCGACGCGGGACCCCGCCCCCGACGACGACGGGAACGAGCGCGAGAATCCGGTGCTCCAGATCTTCGAATATCACGTCTTCCCGCGCTACGAGACGGTGGTCGTCGAGCGCCCCGAGCAGTACGGCGGCAATCTCGAGTACGGCGACTACGAGTCGCTGGCGGCGGATCTGGAGTCGGGCGAACTCCATCCCGCGGACGCCAAGGGCGCGCTCGCGTCGTATCTGGACGACCTCATCGCGCCGGGCCGCGAAAAGCTCCGCGAGAGCGCGGACGCGTAGACCGCCGGTGCTCGGCGCGACGCGTCGGTTTTAAACATCACGCCCCCGAATCGGCGTCCATGAGCGACGACGAGAACGGCGGGCGACAGGACCTTCGAATGCCCGACGACGACGAGGTGTTCGCCGTCGTCTTGGACATGCTCGGGGCGAACCGGGTGAAGGTGCGTTGTGCCGACGGCAAGGAGCGGACCGCCCGTATTCCGGGGCGGATGCAGAAACGCATCTGGATCCGCGAGGACGACGTGGTCCTCGTCGAACCCTGGGACTGGCAGGACGAGAAGGCGGACATCACGTGGCGCTACGAGAAATCGGAGGCAGACCAGTTGCGCCGCGAAGGCCACATCGAGTAGCGAGGGGTCTTTTACGGCCTGACGACGTAGCGTCGGTGAATGAGTGATCGCGAGGAGTTTGGCCTGCTCGCCCCCGAGGAGGGGGCGGGCGAGGACTTCGGCGACGAGTGGGAGGAGATCGATGTCTCCGATACGGAAGCCGACCGTATCGCCCGCCGTCGCGACCGGGAGTTTGCGGAGTTTCGCAAACGCCTGAAAGACGCCGACCAGTTCAAAGTCGAGCAGTCGGTGTTCGACGACGCCACCTTCGCCGCCATCTACAAACTCGTCCAGGACGGCTACATCGAGGCGTTCGGCGGCCCCATCTCGACGGGGAAGGAGGCGAACGTCTACGAGGCGCTCGGCGCCGACGATCGGGACGTGGCGGTGAAGATCTACCGCATCAACGCCTCGAACTTCCAGCACATGCGGGAGTATCTCGAGGGCGACCCGCGGTTCGAGGGCATCGGCTCGGACAAGAAGAAGGTGGTCCTGGCGTGGACGAAAAAGGAGTTCGCCAACCTGCGGCGGGCGCAGGCCGCGGGCGTCAGAGTTCCCGAACCCATCGCCGTCCAGCGGAACACGCTCGTGATGGAACTCGTGGGACTGGTGGAGGACCGCGCCCGCCGATTGGCGGAGGTCGATGTCGAGAACCCGGAGACGGCCTTCGAGGTGGTCCGTGAGTACATGCGCCGCCTCTACCGGGCCGGTCTCGTCCACGGCGACCTCTCGGAGTACAACTGCATCATCCACGACGGGGAACTGGTCATCATCGACCTCGGCCAAGCGGTGACGGTCCATCACCCCAACGCCGACGACTTTCTGGATCGGGACTGTCGAAACGTGGCCGCCTTCTTCACCCGGCAAGGTACCGACGTCGACCCCGATGATCTGCGGGCGTTCGTGACGGCCGACGAGTCCCAAAGCGAGAACGCGTGAACTACCCCACCCTACTCGCTCACGGCTAACGCCGTTCGCTCCTTGAGGGTGGGGCTTCCTGTTTCAACGACGCACTTTGCATCCACGACGGTGGACGACCCACCAGTCGCGGACGTAGGGAGTGCAGTCTCCGCAGGCGTCACTTCGGCGTATCCCACGCCTAACTCTGAAAGACCGCGTTGTAGCACGTTGTAGGCGGCGTTCTCGTCGCGGTCGGTCTCGAACCCACAGGTCGGGCAGGAATGCTCGCGCACCCACAGTTCTTTCTTAACCACAACCCCGCACTCGGCACACTCTTGTGTCGTGCCCTCAGGTTCGACTTTCACAAAGTGCGTGCCCTCGCGCTCGCATTTGTATTCGAGGAAGTCGATGAATGTCCGCCACGACGCCGACGCTCGGTTGCGACTGTTCGACGGCAGTTGCATCATCCCGTGAACGTCGAGGTCTTCGACTGCCACGAGATCGTACTCCCGAGCGTAGTAGTTTGAGAGTTTGTGCAGGAAGTCGCGGCGTTTCCGTACAATACGAGCGTGGTTACAGGCCACGCGGCGGCGTTGCTCGTGCCAGTTCTGCGAGCCTTCCTGTTTGCGACTCAACGCTCGTTGCTCGCGTTCGAGCCGCTTGTACTCGGATTCGAGGTCAAGACTGCCGACCATCGTGCTGTCGGTGTCGTGAGCGTACTTGATGATACCCACGTCGATGCCGACCATGTCGTCGCAGTCAACCTCATCCAGAACGGGTTTTTCGGGCGCGTCGTCTTCGGTTTCGATGCCGAAGATGACGTACCACTCGCCCGTTTTCTCTTGTTTGACTGTGACTTGTTTCACGCGGGCGTTATCGGGGACGTCGTGGTGGAGGTGTATCGGTATCTCACCAATCTTGGAAAGAGAAAGGATGGTCTGGTCACTCGTGTTCTTGAGTTCGAAACCAGACTGGTTGTAGGTGAGGCTCCGATACTCTCGCGGTGATTTCCACTTGAGCATCCCGACTTTGCACCCGTTGTCTTTCTTTTCTTTGAGGCGGTCGAGGTTGTCGCTGACACGGCGGGCAACCATCTGTAACACTTTCGAGTACACGTCGTTGAGATCGTCCCACCAATCTTTCAGGTCGGGAAGCATATTCTGCATCGCGGTATACGACAGGTACTCGCCCGTGTTGCGGAGTTCGTACAAGTAGTGGTTGTAGAGTTGCCTACAGGCATCTATGTGCCGTTCTAGTTCAGATTGAACGGCTTCGTCGGGGTCGATACGATACCTGTAGTTGTAGTTCATCGTGTTACTCGTCTTGGTCGTCGGTTTCGTCGGGGTCGCTGACGCGGATGACTTTCACGTCTGCGCCGCGCCAGTCTTTGGGAACGGTAACGTGGGCACTCCCGCCGAACTCCTTCGCTTCACGGTCAATGATTTCTTCGCCTTCCAGTTCGAACGTGCCCATACGTGAATATATATCTAATATATATATTATGTGTTTCGGTGGAGAGTGACGATAGCTCACGGCTGTATCCCCGTCCTACTGCGCTACTCACTCACTTCGCTCGTTGCGTTGCTCCTTGAGGACGGGGACTTAGCCTGTAAGAGTTAAACCGCTACACCCGGTACATCGGGTATGCAACACGTGAAGGTTCCGCAGGACCGACTCGGCGTTCTCATCGGTGAGGGCGGCGAGACCATGCGCGAGATCGAGCGACGCGCCGAGGTCCGTCTCGACATCGACTCCGAGAGCGGCAGCGTCGCCATCGACACCTCGGGCGACCCCGTCACCGCGATGGTCGCTCCGGACATCGTTCGGGCGATCGGCCGCGGGTTCCCGCCGGACGCCGCGCTCTCCCTCCTCGACGACGAGATGCGGATGTTCGACCTGATCGACATCGACGAGGCCACCCGAAACAAGAACGACCTCCAGCGGAAGAAGGGGCGACTCATCGGCGAGAACGGTCGCACCCGCGAACTCATGGAGGAGCTCTCGGGCGCCGAAGTCGTCATCTACGGCACGACCCTCGGCGTCATCGGCCAGCCGGAAGAGGTCCAGGCCGTCCGCCGGGCCGCCGAGATGCTGCTCGACGGCGCGCCCCACGGCGCAGTGTACGGCTACCTCGAACGCAAACACAACGAGCTCACGCGGAACGCGGGCCTCCAGCCGTCGAACTGACGGCGTATCGATCCCGTCGATAGCGTTTCGTTGGCCGACGAGAATCACCCCTGACTGCCGATCACTCTCCGAGCGCACCGTCCTTTCGCGACGCTAACGGCTGCTCGCCGTGGCGACTTTCACCGTCGAGCCACGCGACCGGACAACGGTATTCCCCCGTGCCAACAACCCTCATTCGAACCGCTAATCACCCGACTGCAGCGCGGTGGGGAACACGAAGAAACGAAACATTTTTATAGAATCACAATCAATCACTGAGTGATTATGTCTCAGCGAATGCAGCAGGGACAGCCGATGATCATTCTCGGCGAGGATTCCCAGCGGACACAGGGGAAAGACGCCCAGACGATGAACATCACGGCTGGCAAGGCCGTCGCAGAATCCGTACGGACCACGCTCGGTCCGAAGGGAATGGACAAGATGCTGGTCGACTCCGGCGGGAGCGTCGTCGTCACGAACGACGGCGTCACGATCCTGAAGGAGATGGACATCGACCACCCCGCGGCGAACATGATCGTCGAAGTCTCCGAGACGCAGGAAGAGGAAGTCGGAGACGGCACGACGTCGGCCGTCGTCATTGCGGGCGAACTCCTCGACGAGGCCGAGGAGCTCATCGACCAGGACATTCACCCGACGACGCTCGCTCAGGGCTACCGTCAGGCCGCGGAGAAGGCCGAGGAGATCCTGGAAGAGAACGCCATCGACGTCTCGCCCGACGACCGCGAGACGCTCATCAAGATCGCCGCGACGGCGATGACGGGCAAGGGCGCCGAGAGCGCCAAAGACCAGCTCGCCGACCTGCTCGTCGACGCCGTGCTCGCCGTGCGCGACGACGACGGCAACGTCGACACCGACAACATCTCCGTCGAGAAGGTCGTCGGTGGCGCCATCGGTAACTCCGAACTCATCGAGGGCGTCATCGTCGACAAGGAACGCGTCAGCGACAGCATGCCCTACGCGGTCGAGGACGCCGACATCGCGCTGATCGACGGCGCAATCGAAGTCAAGGAGACCGAAATCGACGCCGAGGTCAACGTCACCGACCCCGACCAGCTTCAGCAGTTCCTCGACCAGGAGGAGAAGCAGCTCCGAGAGATGGTCGATCAGCTGAAGTCGGTCGGCGCCGATGTCGTCTTCGTCGGTAGCGGCATCGACGACATGGCTCAGCATTACCTCGCACAGGAGGGCATCCTCGCCGTCCGCCGTGCGAAGGACAGCGACCTCTCGCGACTCGCCCGCTCCACCGGCGGCACGGTCGTCGGCTCCGTCGACGACATCACCGAGGACGACCTCGGCTTCGCCGGCTCCGTCGGTCAGAAGGACATCGGCGGCGACGAGCGCATCTTCGTCGAGGACGTGGCCGAAGCCAAGTCCGTCACGCTCGTCCTCCGCGGTGGGACCGAGCACGTGGTCGACGAGGTCGAGCGCGCCGTCGAGGACTCCCTTGGCGTCGTGCGCACGACCCTCGAAGACGGCAAGGTGCTGCCGGGCGGCGGCGCACCCGAAGCCGAACTCGCGCTCGGTCTGCGCGACTACGCCGACTCCGTTGGGGGACGCGAGCAGCTCGCCGTCGAAGCCTTCGCTGAGGCACTCGACGTCATCCCGCGCACGCTCGCCGAGAACGCGGGTCTCGACCCCATCGACTCGCTGGTCGACCTCCGCGCCCAGCACGACGCTGGCGACCTCACGGCCGGCCTGGACGCCTACACGGGCGACATCATCGACATGGAGGAAGAGGGCGTTGTCGAACCCCTCCGCGTCAAGACCCAGGCGATCGAGTCCGCCACCGAGGCGGCCGTCATGATCCTCCGCATCGACGACGTCATCGCTGCCGGCGACCTCAAGGGCGGCGGCACCGACGACGGCGGCGACGAAGGTGGCGCCCCCGGCGGCGGTATGGGCGGCGGCATGGGCGGCATGGGCGGTATGGGTGGCATGGGCGGCGCGATGTAGGATAGGCGCGCACCCCATCTCTCTCCCGTCTCCAGCATCGTCCGGTCGACCGAGTTCCGTATTTTTTCGAGACGCTGCGCTCGTAGCGCCGTCGCTGTCGGTATCGAGTCAGCACGAAAAACAGCGCCAGCCTACGCGAACAGGTCGCGAGCGTCGGCGACGGCGTCGACGAGGGCGTCGATCTCCTCCCGCGTGTTGTAGATGTAGAACGAGCCGCGGGCGGAGGCGGGGACGCCGAGTTTGTCGTGCAGCGGCTGCGTACAGTGGTCGCCGGCGCGGATGGCCACGCCGTGATCGTTGCAGATGCTGGAGAGGTCGTGGGCGTGGACGCCGTCGACGTTGAACGCGACGAGACCGCCCCGGTCGTCGCCCGGCGGGCCGTAGATGGTGACGTCGTCGAACTCGCTGAGGCGGTCGTAGGCGTACTCCGCGAGCAGTTCCTCGTGGTCACGGATCGACGCCATGCCGATATCCTCCAGGTATTCGATGGCGGCCGCGAGCGCGATGCCCTGGGAGATGGAGGGCGTGCCGGCCTCGAACTTCCAGGGGAGGTCCTCCCACGTCGCGTCCTCGTAGGTGACGCTGCGGATCATCTCCCCGCCGTAGAGATACGGCTGCATCGATTCGAGGAGATGCTCCTTGCCGTAGAGGACGCCGATGCCGGTCGGCCCACACATCTTGTGGCCGGAGAAGGCGAAGAAGTCGGCGTCGATGTCTTGGACGTCGACGGGGTGAGTCGGCGCCGACTGCGCGCCGTCGACGAACATCAGCGCGTCGTGGTCGTGGGCCATGTCGGCCAGGTCGGACACGGGGTTGACCGCACCCATCGTGTTCGAGATGTGGACGACCGACACCATCTTCGTGGAGTCGTCGATGAGTTCGGCGGCGTGGTCCATGTCGAGATAGCCGTCGTCGGTGATGCGGATGTACCGCACCTCGGCACCAGTCCGCTTGGCTATCTGCTGCCACGTCACGAGCGAGGCGTGGTGTTCCATCTCGGAGAGGACGACGGAGTCGCCGGGGCCGAGCTCGGCCAACCCCCAGGCGTAGGCCACGAGGTTCTCGCTTTCGGTCGTGTTCTTGGTGAAGACGATCTCCTCACGTCCGTCGGCGCCGATGAAGTCGGCGACGGTGTCGTGGGCCTCCTCGTAGGCCACCGAGGCCTCCTGACTCAACTGGTGAATACCGCGGTGGACGTTGGCGTTGTAGTTGCGGTAGTAGTCGCTGATCGTCTCGATGACGGGTTCGGGCGTCTGACTCGTCGCGGCGTTGTCCAGATAGTAGAGCGGCTGGTCGTCGTCGTCGCTCTCACCGGGCGACTCCACGTTCCCGCCGACCTGTCGGTCGAGGATCGGGAAATCGGCCCGGATGGCCTCTACGTCGATCGGATACGATTCCTGGACTCCCATTGGAGCGGCGTAGGTTCCGGAGGGATAACACCCCTTCGGTGTCTTACCTTTCGCTGAACCGGATTCGGTTACTCTGGCAGAATCGGTCGCCGCCTCGACACTTTCTTTAGGTAGACTCACGGGAGTTGATCTATGCAACGACGACAGATTCTGGCGACGTGTGGCGCCCTCGCGACCGGTCTTCTCGCCGGCTGTGGTGGCGGCGGTACCGATGCAACAGCCACGGCGACGGCAACAGAGACGGCGACCGCAACGCCGACGGCGACGGCAACAGAGACGGCGACCGCAACGCCGACGGCGACGCCCGGTCCCGACGGGCCGACCCACGACCTCGACGAGTCGTTCGTCGTCGGCACCGAACCGGACCACATCGGCTACCGCATCATCGACTTCTATCGCGCCGACCGGATCGGCAGTAGCGCGAACAACGCAACCGCCGACGGCACCTATCTGATCATCCTGCTGGAACTCAGTAACCCACAGGAGGAGGCCATCTCGTTCCCGCAGAACGCGTTCATCGTCGGCAACGAGGACCAACTTCGGTACGTCGACACCGGGGCGACGCCGAAAATCGCCGACGACGAGCGTCTCGACGTGGCGCCGCTCGCCACCGCGACGGTGCTCAGCGGGTCGTCAAAGGCGGGCGCCCTGGTGTTCGACCTCGACCCCGACCGGTCCTATCGGATCCGGATTCATCCCACGGGTGATTCGGGCGAGACGCATTACGTGCCTATCGGGGCTATTTCGGACGTTGAGGAACTGCAGAGTTCGAGATTCTGATAGCGATTCTTCTCGGGGCGATGCCCCCGATGATTACGGAAGTGCGAGGAGAAAGCCGCCCTTCAGGGCGGGAGGATGTCAAAGCCAGAGCAACTGCGCGTGGCGCGCGCCGCCCAGGTCGAGAACGCGCTCTTCGTCGACGAGGCCGGCCTCGATGGCGACGGTCACACACCGGTCGCCGACGAGGTTCGCGACCGTCGCACGGGTGAGCGAGTCGACCACGTCGTCGGCGTCGGCCTCGCTCCCGCCGTAGAACTCCTCGGTCACGGTCAGCGACACCTCGCCGTCTTCGTAGGTCTCGCCGAGACACTCCTCGTCGCAGACGGCGACAAGCAGTCCCTCGGGTGTGTCACGCTCCTGAACCCGCATCACGGCTGCTGATCCTCGACCAGTTCCTGCTCCGCCTCCTCGCGAAGTTCGTCCGCCTGCTTCTGGACGCGTTCGGCTTCCTCTTGTTCGCCCATCTCCTCCAGCGCCCGCGCTTTCTCTTCGAGCACCGCGGTCGTGCGCATCCCGAGGCGGATGGCGTTGTCGAAGCAGTCGACGGCGCTCTCGTGGAGGCCGCGTTCGGTGAGGAAGAAGCCGCGGTTGTACCAGGCCTGGCCGAATCGCGGGTCGACCTCGACGGCGCGTTCGGCGTGTTCCAGTGCCTGTTCGGTTCGGCCCCACTCCCAGAGCGCGTACGCAAGGTTGGTGTGCGCGGTGGCGGCGTGTTCGGACTCCTCGTCGATGGAGAGCGCTTCCTTGTAAGCGCCGACGGCCTCGTCGAACTCGTCGAGTTCGGCGTGGGCCGCGCCCTTGTTCACCCAGGCTTCCTGTTCGATCTGGTCGTCATCGGCGAAACTCGCCGCCCGCTCTAAGGTTTCGGTGGCCTCCTCGAAGCGGTTGATGCCCATGTACGATAGCCCGACATCGACGAGCTGCTCGGCGTCGACCTGGTCGCTGGCGACGTTGCGTCGGTCGAGCAGGTCGGTCAGGACCCGTGAGTCGACGGGGTCGACTTCGGCCGGGTCGACCGAGAGTTCGGGCGGGTCGAGCGAGAACTCCTCGTAGTCCTCGTCGAACCCCTGCCCTTCGGAGAACTGGTGAGGACGGTCGTCTTCCATGCGTCGTGATTGGGTGTCGGACGGGTTAAGGCCTGCGTCACCCGGCCAAGCACTCATACTGTCGGCTGTGACTGTATGGAACGATTCGTACCCCGAGGTACCGAATCGTTCCACGGACTTACAGACGTTAGTATTACCTCGCCGGCTTCCGACACCCGTTCGTATGCGTCTGTTCGTCAGCGTCGCCGTCGACGCGCTGGCCGACACCCTCGCCGCCGCGCAGTCACGCCTGCCCGACGCCGGCGGTATTCGCCCAGTCGATCCGGAGAACGCCCACATCACGATCAAGTTCCTGGGCGAGGTCGATCCCGACCGCCTCGACGCCGTGGAGGGCGGAATCGCGTCCGCCGTCGACGACGCCGGCGTCGATCCGTTCGCGATGACCGTCGCCGGATTCGGCGTCTTCCCCTCCCTCGAATACATCAGCGTCGTCTGGGCCGGCGTCCGCGAGGGGCGCGCGGAACTCACGCGCCTCCACGAGGCCGTCGAACGCGAGATGACGGCGCTGGGGTTCGATCCCGAAGACCACGACTTCACGCCGCACGTCACCCTGGCCCGCATGGACGACGCGCGGGGGAAAGAAGCCGTCCAGCGCGTGGTTCGGGACGATGATCCCACCCTGGGCCGTCTCGAAGTGAGCGCACTCCGGCTCACGGAGAGCACGCTCACGGCGGAGGGCCCGGAGTACCGCACTGTGGCGCGATACCCGCTGTAATCGGCGATTTCTTTCGGTGCGATGCGACGATGAGTCTCCGGCTGACGGGACAATTCTCTATAGCGATATATGATTTATTCAGGGGATCGAGGCGGTGTCAACACGCTTCGGGTGCATTCCGTACCGGGCGGCACTGTCGCCGTGCCTGGCCTGCTCTGCGGGCGAATCCTCGGCGTGCTGTGGGGAGCGCGGTGATGTCTGGCTGTAGTTCGGCCGATCTCCCGCGGGGTGCAGTCACGATCGTCGGATCGTCCTCGCTCCGATGAGTTCGAGGGGGAGTGACTACTGTACCACCCTGATGGTCCCAATCCTTCCGCGACTCGCCGAGAATCGTTCGCGGTGTGCCGGGAACTCAGAGCTCCCCCCAAGCACTGTCGTCTCGGTGGGGGTTCGCACGCGACAGAGATGTCCGCGAGGCGCCCTGCATTTGAGCTTGATCGGGCTTCCGGCGCTTCCTTACCGTCGATGACGTATGGCCCCGTAGCACGGGCGATCTCCTCGGGTCATCTACACCGAGGGGGCCTCCGACTATGCCACCGACGAGATAAATTCTATATCGCTATATCGAATCGGTGGGGCTGTGGCACCCCTCCCGATCGTGCCGTCGACGAGTCCAGCCGCTTCGGGGCGGACGACCGGTGTGAGACCGAATCGTCCGATGCTCTCGACTTCGCGGATCCGTGGCGAGTCGGAAGCGCCGACGACGGCGGCGCGTGACGGCCGAAAGAACAAGATTTTATGCGGCGCCGGGGTAGATGGCCCACTATGGGTAAGAAATCGAAGGCGAAGAAAAAGCGGCTCGCCAAACTGGAGAACCAGAACAGCCGCGTTCCCGCGTGGGTCATGCTCAAGACGGACCGACAGGTAACGCGAAATCCGAAGCGGCGCCACTGGCGCCGAAACGACACGGACGAATAAATGAGCGCCAACGACTTCGAGGAGCGCGTCGTCACCGTCCCGCTCCGCGAAATGAAGGCCGCGCCGTCGAACAAGCAAGCGGACCGGGCGATGACGCTCGTTCGCGAGCACCTCGCACAGCATTTCAAGGTCGACGAGAGCGACGTTCGTCTGGACCCCGACATCAACGAGGCCGTCTGGAAGCAGGGTCGGAACAACCCGCCGAGCAAGCTTCGGGTTCGGGCCGCACGCTTCGTCGAGGACGGGGAACCGATCGTCGAAGCAGAGACCGCCGAGTAACGTGTTACGCGCCTCCTTCGCCGGCTCCCCGTACGTGGGTGTGTTCGCCCGCGCGACCAACGACTGCTTGCTCGTCCGGCCCGACGCCGACAGCGACACCGTCGACGACATCGCAGACGAACTCGATGTCGAGCCAGTGACGACGACGGTCGCCGGCTCCGGCACCGTCGGCGCGCTCGCCGTCGGCAACGAGGCGGGGCTGCTCGTCTCTAGTCGCGCGACCGACCGCGAGGTGTCGGCCATCGAGGACGCGACGGGACGGACCGTCACTGAACTGCCCGGCCGCATCAACGCCGCCGGCAACGTCGTTCTCGCGAACGACTACGGCGCCTACGTTCACCCCGACCTCAGCCGCGAGGCGGTACAGACGGTGAAGACGGCGCTCGACGTCCCAGTCGAGCGCGGCGACCTGGCGGACGTCCGGACGGTCGGCACCGCCGCCGTCGCGACCAACGAGGGCGTGCTCTGCCATCCGAAATCGCGCGAACCGGAGCTCGAAGCCATCGAAGAGGCCCTCGATATCCGGGCCGACATCGGCACCATCAACTACGGCGCGCCGCTCGTCGGCTCCGGGCTCATCGCCAACGACAACGGCTACGTCGTGGGCACCGACACCACCGGCCCGGAACTTGGCCGCATCGAGGAGACGCTCGGTTATATCGAGCGCCAGTAGGAAGATACTTCCCGCTTCCTCACGACCATCCAGTACATGAGTCAGTTCGCCGTCAGCGGACGCTTTCAGGACCGAACCGGGTATCGTAGCTTCCAGAAGACGATCGAGGCCCCGAACGAGAACGTCGCGCGCGAGCACACGCTCTCACAGCTCGGGAGCGAGCACGGCCTCAAGCGCACGCAAGTCGAGGTCGAGGAGGTGACCGCCGCATGATGGGTGGCGGTGGTCAGCAGCAACTTCAGCAGCTCTCCCAGGAGATGCAGGCGATCGAAGAGGAGATCGAGGAGCTCGAAGAGGAGGTCGAGGACCTCCAGACGCGCAAAACCGAAATCGACGAGGCCATCGAGGCCATCCAGACGCTCGACACCGGGTCGACGGTGCAGGTGCCCCTCGGCGGTGGCGCGTACCTCCGTGCCGAAGTCCAGGACATCGACGAAGTGATCGTGGACCTCGGCGGTGGCTACGCGGCCGAACAGCCCCAGGGCGACGCCATCGAGGCGCTCGAACGCAAACAGGACGTGCTCGACGACCGTATCGAGGACGTGCAGGAGGAGATCGCGGAACTCGAAGCTGAGAGCGCCGAACTCGAGCAGGAGGCCCAGCAGATGCAACAGCAGATGCAACAACAGCAGATGCAGCAGATGCAACAGCAACAAGAGCAGGACGAGTAACGCAGGCTGATGTTCGACGGACTGAAAGACAAGTTGGACAGTTTCCGGAGCGACGTCGAGGAGAGCGCCGATGTCGAGCCGGAGCCGGAGGACGCCGACGCGGAAGCCGAGGCTGAATCCGAGGTCGCGGCCGAAACGGAATCCGAATCGACGGACACCGACGCGCCGACCCCCGCCGCACCGGAGGGTGACGCCGAGGCGGACGAGGGCAGCGACGGTCCCGGCCGTCTCCAGCGCGCCAAGGCCTTCGCCACCGGCAAGGTCGTTCTCGAAGAGGAGGACCTCGAAGACCCGCTCTGGAACCTGGAGATGGCGTTGCTCGAGAGCGACGTCGAGATGGGCGTCGCCGAGGCGATTCTCGACCAGATCCGGTCGAACCTCGTCGGCGAGACCAAATCCCAGATGGCCAGCACGGGCGACCTCGTGGAGGACGCCCTGCGCGACGCGCTTCTCGACGTCATCAGCGTCGGCCAGTTCGACTTCGAGGAGCGCATCGCACAGGCGGACAAGCCCGTCACCATCGTCTTCACCGGCGTCAACGGCGTCGGCAAGACGACCACCATCGCCAAGATGGCGCGCTACCTGGAGGAGCAGGGCTACTCGTCGGTGCTCGCCAACGGTGATACGTACCGCGCGGGCGCGAACGAGCAGATTCAGGAACACGCCGACGCGCTGGGCAAGCGTCTCATCGCCCACGAACAGGGCGGCGACCCCGCGGCCGTCATCTACGACGGCGTGGAGTACGCCGAGGCCAACGACATCGACGTGGTGCTCGGCGACACTGCCGGTCGACTGCACACCTCCAGTGATCTCATGGCCCAGTTGGAGAAGATCGACCGCGTGGTCGCTCCCGACCTCACCCTGTTCGTCGACGAGGCGGTCGCGGGCCAGGACGCCGTCGAGCGCGCCCAGCAGTTCGACGCCGCCGCCGAAATCGACGGCGCCGTCCTCACGAAAGCGGACGCCGACTCCCAGGGCGGCGCCGCCATCTCCGTCGCCTACGTGACTGGCAAGCCCGTGCTCTTTCTCGGCACCGGACAGGGGTACGAGGACCTCGACCGATTCGACCCCGAAGCGTTGGTCGACGACCTCCTCGGCGCGTAGCCCCTACACATACCCCGCTTGCTTTCCTACCCTCACGCATGAGTACCGTCATTGGCGTGGCGTGTGCGGAGGGCGTCGTCCTCGCGGGTGATCGGCTCGCAGTTACCGACGGCCACGTCCGGAGTCGTTCCCACCGACACGTCTTCGAGTTCGGCGAGGCCGGCGCGGCCATCGTCGGTGCGCCCGGTGACGTGGACGCCTTCGCCGACCGCCTCGACGCTGAGATCCGCTCGTATCGCACCGAACGGGGCCAACTTCGGATCGACCCGTTCGCACGGCTGGCCAGCGACCTGGCCGACGACCGCGGTGTTTCCGGCGTCGTGGCCGCGCCGGACGCCGACGGCGAGCCGGCGCTTCGGTCGATCACCCCCGGCAGCGTCACCGAGGACGACGTGGCGGCGTTCGGCAGCGGCGCGTCGGTCGCGCTCGGCGTCCTCGAAGCCGGCCACGACCCCGACGCGTCGCTGGACGACGCAGCGGAGCTCACCCGGCGGGCGCTCGACGCGGCGGCCGAACGCGACGCCGGCACCGGCGACGACATCGATACGTATCGACTATCGTGAGTCGTCGCGTGCGCGCGGGAGAGGCGCGGTCACCCGGCCGCCGTGTTCCGAAATCCTTTTGGCTCCGATTCACCTCCCAGCAAGTGCGCCGCCTTAGCTCAGACTGGGAGAGCACTCGACTGAAGATCGAGCTGTCCCCCGTTCAAATCGGGGAGGCGGCATGTTTCTGCGGCCGACAACGCGAACGAGCGTAGCGAGTGAGCCGTCGGCCGCGAAACTGCTCCCGACACGATTTGAGCAGACGAGTCGCAGCGGCCGAACGAGGCGGGATCGGAGGTCCCGCTGGCAGCCGGCGACGAAGTGAGGCCGACCGTCTCGGCGAGTTCAAATCGGGGAGGCGGCATTCCACTTTTTGTTGCGTCGGGTTTCCTCGCTCGCTTCGCTCGCTGCGGGAACCACTCCTTGCAAAAATTTGGGAAAAACCTCCGGACGCTCCCTTCGGTCGCGTCCGGTGAAACCGCGCCTCGCTCCGCTCGGCGCGGTACGTTCGGAACGCAGTTTTGCCCCACAACAAGGCGTGAAGTCGGATATTTCCGCACGATGAAACCTCAATCGGTCCGGATGCCGAAGGAACTGTGGGCGGCGCTGGAACAGGACGCCGAACAGCGGAACCGGACTACGGCAGAGCACCTCCGGGAAATCTGCCGGCAGGCGATCCAGCAGGACGTACAGGACATCTACAGCCGGATCAACGCCGTCGAGGACAGCGTCGAGAAACTCGAGCAGCGTGTCGAACAGCTTGAACAGCGGACGGAGCAGATCGACGAACTGGAAGAGTGTCTCGACCGACTGGAGGCGCAGATGTCGGGACTGACGGCGCGAACGGTCGATTCGTCGCAAGGTGAGCAGCGAACGGCTGCCGAGGGCGGCGGCCGCGAGGTGCCCGAATCGGTCGCGGACATCGATGATGTCGTCGCCATGGCCCGGGCGGAGTTCGGCGCCGCGGAATCGCAGGTCGCCGTGGGCCGGGAAGCGCTGGAACTGCTTCGCGAGCGCCGCCGGGTCTCGATAGACGAACTCCAGACGGAGATTCGGCGTGATGCCACTGATCCGGACGACTCGGCGGATGTCTGGTGGGCAGAGCAGGTCAAGCCCTTCGTCGACATCGCCATCGAGTGGGGACTGGTCGTGCAGCATCCCGGACACGAACTCGCATGGATCGGTCCACCGAACTGAGGGCATACCGACAGAACACGAGGCTGGACGCCGAATTCGGCGTCGTTCCGAGCCGGCCTCTCCGGCGGGCTCCCCGGTTATCCCTTTTCACGGGAGCGCCTCCGCAGCCGAGTACCACAAACCCGGTCCTACTGGCGTGTGAGGGTCTGACACGCGTCATACACCCCTACAGACCACAAAGCATTTACTACACCGAAGGGACATTTTGGATACCCCTACCGGTGGCTGGCGCAGCGCCAGACCACGAACTCGGCATGAAAGAGGGCAGCTCAGGATTGCCATCCGTAACAACGCAAAACATGACAGACTATAACGATCAGATCCGCGCAGTAGTCCTCGCGGCGCTCATGGTTTTCAGCGTCTTCGCTGGAACCGTGGCGCTGTCTGGATCTGCTGCTGCGGTTAACAGTGGTTCTGGTGCGCACAGCGTGTTCACCAATGCCACTGACGTGGACGAAGAGACAACTCGAACACACACGGTTAATTTCACATTCGATGGTTACACGGCTGATGGTAATACTGACACCTACACACTTGATGTCAGCCCAGCAAGCGGTGCCAATGTAACCTCGACTGCCGTGAATAGCGTCATCATTAATGGGTCTAGTGTCACGACCGGTACGAGCACTAACGACCCTGATAGTGACGGATCGCCGGAGCAGTTCCTCGTCACCTTCCAGCCGGACTCCAGTGCTGTTGGATCCGGGAACCTCAGCGGTAGCGTCAACGTGACTGTTGACGTCCAGACTGAACAGGTCTCATCCGATACTACCGCGACAGTTACCAGCACTCTCCAGGACAGTAACGATGGGACATCGACCAGCGCGTCTACGTCCTTCACCATCCGGGATGTCAGTGCACCGGGGACCTCGAACCGAGACCCGGCCGACCCTGTCGATGATGACACGACTGTCACCATCTACTCGGGTGCAACCGTCTTCCAGGGCGAGGAAGACCTCCAGTTCGCTGGCTCCACGAGTTCCCTGATCGGCTCGAGCGGTGACGCAGAGGGTCAGACCCTCACGTTCCCGATCGACCAAGACCAGGCAACGGGCCAGTACGACGCTAACGGACCGGACGCTGGCGACGGCGGGTTCAACGCAACGGTCCTTGAACCGCGCATCACCCAGCTTGAAGTCGACAACGTGAACGATGCGGACATCTCCGGCGGATCTGTCCCGCAGGGCGACAGTACCTCCGGTTCTGGTGCGCTCACTGTCGACGCGCACTACAACTACGAAGAGGCTGAAGAACTTGAACTGACCGTCGAAAACGATGACGGCCTTGATGTCACCGGCGACGCCCTGACGGGCACCCAGGGTGCCACGAAGGCTAACTCGAACGGTCAGGTTGAGTGGGGTGTCGATCTCTCCAACCTCAACACTGGCACCTTCACGTTCGAAGTTGCTGGTGCTGACGACCTCGACTTCGGTCGTGCAACGCAATCGACGACGGTCACCGTGACCGGCGACGACGACGTCTCGCTCGACCTTGACTCGGAGACGGTCACGCGCGGTCAGGACGTGACCTTCTCGATCCGAGGCTCGAACGCTGGCGACTTCCACGTCGTTGCCATCGAGGCAGACGACTTCCGTGACGGTGTCTCCGTCGGCGGCAGTGCCGCTAACGGCACCTTCCGCCAGGTTGGCGACACCGTCCGACGCGGCTCGATCAGCCTGTCGCAGGGCAACTACGCCTACGCAGTTGTCGAGGTCGACGACGACACCGGTGTCGGCGTCGGTCAGATCGACACGAGCAGCCTGGACACGACTGACGTTGATGTCAACGTCTACCAGGCTAACAACTCGAGCATCCCGCGCAGCGATCTCGTGAACCAAATCACCGAAAGTAATCTCGAAGACGACCCCTCGCTGACGATCGAAGAGGGCGACGTCTCCCTCAACACGCCCGGCAACACGTACGTTGTCGGTAGCGAAGTCGACGTCAACGGCACCGCCTCGGAAGGTGTCGAAGACGTTGCACTCTACGTCCGCCGTGAAGGCCGCTACCAGCTCCTCACCCTCGACGGTGACGAAACGATCTCGGTGGACGCTGACGACACCTTCGAGAAGGAAGACGTTATCCTCTCGAATGATCCCAGCCCTGGCAGCCAGCTCCTGTCGCTGCCCGGCACCTACCGCATCGGCGTGATTGACGCTGCTGACGTCGGTGGCACTGGAACCGTCCGTCAGAACGTCACGGTGTCCGAGTTCAACACGGGCACGAGCAACCAGAAGTCGCTCCGTGTTGTCGACACCGAACTGTCCGCTAGCGTCAAGACGGTCGGTGGACAGGTGTCCACCATCGACAACGAAGTGAACGTCTCGGGCACCTCGCTCGGCACGCAGAGTGTCGACGTGGTGTTCTTCGACGAGCGCGGCAACGCGAACCACGAAACGATCAACGTCGAGGATGACAACACGTTCGAGGACAACGAAGTCAGTCTCGGCAACCTTGCTACTGGTCAGATCAGCGTCCACGTCCTGACGCCCGGTCGAGACGGTGACTACGGTGACGGTGACGTCCCCGGCGGTACCCTCTCGGACTTCGTTGAGAAGAACCTGAGCACTGCGGGCCTCACGGGAGACCAGATGCGCGCACGCCTGCTCGACCAGACGACTGAAGAGGTTGCAAGCGACGACCGGATTGTCACGCAGAACTTCCGCCTCGCGGAACCGCGGACGTCCATCCAGAACGTCTACCCCGAAGGCATGCAGGCCTCGGGTGTCAACCCGGTCGCTGTCGACGACACGATGGTCGTCGAGGGCACCACGAACCTCCGACCAGACGACAACTCGATCACCGTGGAACTCCAGACGCAGGCCGGCAACTCGGTCGCACTGACGACGACCGAGGAGTGGGGCTACGATGGTCAGTACATGGTGTCGCTGGAACTCGAGGACGTGCAGACGGGCACGTACAACCTCGAAGCTGACGACGGCGAGAACACGGACCTCGTCGAAGTCCAGATCGTCCAGTCGGTCTCGACACCGACGCCGGAACCGACGGCAACGCCTGAGCCGACCGCGACCGCAACGGCAACGCCTGAGCCCGCAACGGCCACGGCGACGCCCGAGCCCGGTACGGCAACGCCCACGGAAACGACCGAGGGCGGCGGTCCTGGCTTCGGTGCCATCGTCGCAGTCATCGCGCTGCTCGCGGCTGCACTGCTGGCCACGCGGCGCGACAACTAACGACTAATCACGACTGACCGCCGAAAGCGGTCTTCACGCGGCTTTCTTTTATCGAACCTCCCCCGACAGAGCCATCCGTTCGTTTCGTACTCCGTGCTCGGTGCTAACGTGGGCACCGCTACGACGTTCATAATACACCTCCGGAAGACGGCCAGCTACTGGCGTAACCGTTCGAGACGCGCCCGTCAGTTCCGTCCGTCGCGGATGGCGGCGACATCTGCGCGTGAGCCGACGACGGTGTCGCCGACGATGGTTCGTTTGAGCGCCGCCGTCGCGACGCCCTCGGTCAACGCCTCCTTCACGTCGTCGCCGCGGAGGCGGCCGGAGAGGAAGCCACCGACGAACGCGTCGTGGACGCCGGCCGGATCGCGCAGTGCCGTTTCGAAGGCCGGCACCTCGTAGATCTCCTCGCCCTGCAGGCCAATCGTCGGCTGTTCCCACCGCCGGCGCGTGATGACGACGGTCGCGCAGTCGTAGCGCGTCCGGAGGCTGTGTCCCGCCTGGACCACGTCGCTGTCGAGGTCGAAGACGGCCTGGGCGTCGGCTTCGTCGATGATCAGCACGTCGACCCGATCGAGCAGGCGGTCGTACAGCTCACGGGCGGTCGCGGGTGCGAGTCCCGTCGCGTCGTATCGCGTGTCGAACGCTCGCGTCGTGTCGGCCTCGCCGGCCACGTCGAGGAGCGTCTCGGTCGTCTCCAAGAGCGTCTCCGAGCGGGCGGGGGTCGCTCCGCTGACGAACAGCGTCTTGGCGTCGCGAACCGCCCCCATCGGGAGGTCGTCGGGCGTCGTGGTCGTGATCGCGGCGTCCTCGCGGTCGGAGACATCGGTCGAATCGGTCGGGCCGCCGCGGTCGACGAACGATGTCGACACGCGGCCGGTGTCGGTCCACACGACGCCGGTCCGGACGCCGTGACGGCGCAGGTCGCCGATGACGCGTCGGCCGAGCGCCGTGTCCGGGAGTTTCGACAGCCAGGCGGCGTCGAGGCCGAGCGTCGCGGTCGCGACGGCGACGTTGCTCTCCGGGCCGCCAACGTGGGCGTCGAACGTCCCCGCCGTCTCGATGCGCTCGCCGCGCGGTGGCGAGAGCCGAAGCGTCGCCTCGCCGACGGTCACGAGATCGGTCACAGTCGCCGTTCGGCCGACGGTCGGAAAAAGGTGCGTTCGTCACTCGGAGCGGCGGCCGCCGTGACCCGGGTAGTCGCGCTCGAACCGATCCGTGATCTCCTCGCGGTCGAACGCGACGACGACGGGGCGGCCGTGCGGACACGCGTACGGGTTCTCGCAGGCGTCGAGCGATGCCAGCAGGTCGACGACCGACCCCTCCGTGAGCGACGTGTTCCCCGTGATCGAGGGGTAACACGCCAGATCCGCGAGCAGGGAGTCGGCCACGGCGTCGACGGTGCCGTCGGCGACGCCCGTCAGCGCGTCCCGGAGGAGCGACGGATCGAGCGCCGCGTCGAACACCGCCGGGACGGTCGCGACAGGGAGAAAACCCTGCACGGGATTGAAATCTGTTTTCGGGGCTATCATGGGTGACATCCTCGGTGACGAGATGGAGACAGGCGGAGACGATTAGAACCGAGCGATTTTCTCCCTCCCGCGAACCTATTTCAGTATCGACACCGTAGATGGAAGCAGAATGGCGACGCAAACATACCGGATCGTGTCGAGCGAGGAGTCGTCGGTCCACGATGAGCCCCACATCGAGGGAAGTCGAATTACCGTCCGGTACGTCCACGAGCGCGTCGAGGAGCGAGGACTTCGTCCGGAGACGGTTGCGGACCGTCACGGCCTCGATGTCGCGGACGTGTACGAGGCGCTGGCCTACTTCCATAACAACCCCGAGGAGATGAAGCAGGTCGAGGAGCGCCACGAGCGGGCCGTCGAGGAAGCCAAACGTCGGTCGACGCTGACGCCTCCCGGGGAATAGTGGATGGCGTATCGGCTGATGCTCGACGAGAACGTCGAGCATGAGGTGCTTCACCGACTCGAAAACTACGGCCACGACGTCGAACACATCGACTTTGCGGACGAACTCGGGAAGGGAACCGACGACCGGCCTATCGCTCGGTACTCTCGGGACACCGACCGCATCATCGTCACCTACGACGACGATTTCGTCCTCGAACTCGATGATGACGACTATCGAGCGGCGTTCTACTTCGCCGACGCGACCCTTTCGGCCAAGCAGGTCGCAGACGTGGTCCATCGAGTGTCACAGGTATACGCCCAAGAAGAGGTCGGCGGTCTCGAATACGTCGGGACAGAGTGGCTGTAGTTAGAGCCAGTCGACTTTCTCCCGAGCGCGGGTTTTTGCTTTCGTCGAGTAAGTTCCGAGGTACGCTTCTCGGGTCGCGACAGGGAGAAAATCCAGCACGGAATTGAAACTGACAGTTGACGAGCGTGTTGTGTGGAGTCGTGATGTCGCATTACGGGAGTACGTCGGGACGGCATGGTTCAAGGTCGAACAGAACTGGCCTCGTGACCTCGTCAAGTATCTACGGGGAGATATCCAATCTGGCGGTAAAATCCGCTCGCCCCGCGACGCAATCGACTCCTATATTCACACTTACGACGAAGATATCGAAGACCGATATCGTGGCGACATATTCAAATTCCGAATCTAATCCCCGTCATTATTGGTGCCCAGGGTAGTCACGTTCGAAGCGATCGTCAATCTCCTCGGAATCGATCTGAATCAACACCGGACGGCCGTGTGGACACGACCACGGATTTTCACAGTCGTCGAGCGCTGACAGGAGGTCGAATACCGACCCTTCGGTCAGCGACGTATTCCCCGTAATCGACGGGTGACACGCCATATCTGCCAACAGGTCGTCGGCCACTGCGTCGACCGTTTCTTCGGCTGTTCGTTCATCGTCGACGAAGTTGGTCAGAACGTCGCGTATCAGCGTCGGTCCTACCGATTCGGCAACGATGGCGGGCACGGTCGTCACGCGGACAGTTCGGTCGTCGACGAGATCGGCATGGAAGCCTAACTGCGCTACTGCGTCTCTGTAGGCGTCGAATACCGCTGCTTCGCGGGCGGTTAATTCGATTTCGACCGGTTCCGCCAACACTTGGGTTGTCGTGTCGCCATCAAATTGTTTCCGAAGACGTTCGTAGTTCACCCGCTCGTCGGCAGCGTGCTGGTCGACAAGAATGAGACCGTCGTCGGACTCGGTAACGACGTACGTATCGTGTAGCTGCCCCAATACGCGAAGATTGGGGAAGTTGTCGTATTCGGTCGGCTGGGACGCGTCGCCGCCGGTTAGGGACGTTTGCGTATCCGTCTCTGATTTCTCGGTAGACGGTGTCCGATACGAATCGGAGAGCGTGGATGGTCGTGTTGATTCGGGAGCCTTCGACTCTCGTGCCGTCGACTCCGATGACTGTGTCGTCGTCCCTGCCGATGAGTCCGACGACGTGTCCGGTGCTTCCTCGGATGACGATGCCAACTCCGACTGCGGCGACTGTGTCGAAGGCGTCGACCGAGACGAACCCGTATCATTCGGGGACTCTTCGACATCGTCGGGACCGGCCGTACTCGGTTCATCCAGTGCCGATTCGTCGGCTTCCGTACTGTTGACGTCAACGTCGGCGGTCGTCACTTCCTCGATTGACGATGTCGGATCGATGGGCGTTTCCTCGGGGGCGCTTCGCCCGCGCGGTGCCGACGAGCGAAGGATGCCCTCTTCGCGGAGCGCATCTTCCACGGCGCTACGGACTTGATGCTTGACGGCTTCCGGTTTATTGTATCTAACTTCCATCTTGCGGGGGTGGACGTTCACGTCGACGGTGTCCGGCGGCACCTCGATGAAGAGGACGGCGAAGGGGTAGCGGTCCGGCGCGAGCTGGCCGCCGTAGGCGTCGAGGACGGCCTCGCGGAGCGTGCCGGCGGTGACATAGCGGCCGTTGACGAACGTGGAGAGGTACTCGCGGCCGGCCCGCGTGGTTTCGGGGTGGCTCACCAGTCCCGACACCGACGCGACGGGGGCGTCCGTGGGGTCCCCCTCGACGGCGACCATCGACGACGCCACCTCGCGGCCGTAGACGGCGAGGACGGTCGATTCGAGGTCGCCGCTCCCCTCGGTGGCGAACACTTCGCGGCCGTCGTGTTCCAGCGCCATCGCCACGTCGGGGTTGGCGAGGGCGTACTGCGTGACCACGCGGTTGACGTGATCGAACTCCGTGGCCTCGGTCTTGAGGAACTTCTTTCGCGCCGGCGTGTTGTAGAACAGGTCTTCGACTTCGACGGCGGTCCCCGGCGGACAGCCCGAGGGAGTAACGTCGCCCGCGTCGCCGCCGTCGACGGTGAGTTCGTGTCCGCGCCCGCCGTCCCGGGGGCGACTCCGGATCGTCAGGCGCGACACCGCGCCGATGGTGTGCAGCGCCTCGCCGCGGAAGCCGAGGGTGCCGACGCCCCCGTCGAGGTCGTCGCTATCGGTGATCTTGCTCGTAGTGTGTTCCTCGACAGCGCGTTCGAGGTCCGCGTCGGTCATGCCGACGCCGTCGTCGCGGACGCGGATGCCGTCCGTCCCGCCGCCGTCGACGGCGACCGTGATCCGCGAGGCGTCGGCGTCGAGGCTGTTCTCGACGAGTTCTTTCACGACGCTGGCGGGGCGTTCGACCACCTCGCCGGCGGCGATGCGGCGAACCGTCGCGTCGTCGAGTGCGTGGATCGTCGGCGTCTCGCTCACGACACCATCCACGACGGGTTACCCTATCAAGGCAAGGGTGCGGTGCCGGCGACGTGCTTACTCGACGTTCAGCACGTCCACGTCGAACGTCAGCGTCTCGCCGGCCAGCGGATGTTCGAAGTCGACGCGCACGACGTCTCCGTCGATTTCGACGACGGTTCCGACGGCGCCGCCCTGGGCCCGCACTTCCATCCCTTCGACCGGCTCCTGCCCGACCATGCCTTCGAAGTCCTCGGCGTCGAACTCGCGGACGCTGTCGCCAGTCGCTTCGCCGTAGGCCTCCTCGGGCGGGACCGTGATCGTCTCGGAGTCGCCCTCTTCGAGGCCGAGCAGGGCCGATTCGAGCCCCTCGATGAGGTTCCCCTCGCCGACGGTCACCGTGAGCGGTTCGAACTCGCGATCCGGCTGCTGGTCGAGCAGGCCGGCTTCCTCCGCGGTGGATTCGTCGGTGGTGTCGAAGACGGTGCCATCGTCGAGCCGACCGGTGTACGCGATGGTGACGGAGTCACCAGTAGCAATCGCCATATCCGTCTGTGACTCGTCGCACCCATAAGGGCTTGGACCTGGGTTCCGGTCGGCCCGCCGTCGAACTTTATCTATCCGGATCGAGTACGGTCGCGTATGATCCTGACGGACGGCCGTCGCGGAGGACGAGTCCCGTGACCGGGCGCGCCGACGACTTGCATCCCGAGGCCCGAACCATCCTCGACCGGATCGACCTTCCGCCGACGCACGCGCTGTCGGTTTCGGGCGCCCGGGAGGCGCTCCGTTCCCAACTGGTGTCGGAGCCACCGGACGACGACCTGACGGTTCGGACCCTCTCGATTCCGGGGCCGGGCGGCGACCCCACGACGCCCCTGTCCGTGCGGACGTACACGCCACCCGGTGACGGCCACCCCGTCCTCGTCTACTTCCACGGCGGCGGCTGGGTGCGGGGCGATCTGGACACCCACGACGGCATCTGTCGCCTCCTCGCGCGGGCGGCCGACTGCGTCGTCGTCTCCGTCGACTACCGACGGGCCCCGGAGCATCCGTTTCCGACGCCGGTCCACGACGCCTACGCCGCAACGGCGTGGGCGGCCGAACACGCCGCCATCGCCGGCGGCGACCCGGGCCGCGTGGCCGTCGGCGGCGACAGCGCCGGTGGGAACCTCGCGGCCGCCGTGACGCTCCTGGCGCGCGAGCACGGCGGGCCATCCATCGACCACCAGGTGCTGCTCTATCCGATCACGGACCACGCGTTCGACACCGACTCCTACGCCGAGAACGCCGAGGGCTACCTGCTCTCGCAGGCGAGCATGCGCTGGTACTGGGCGCGGTATCTCGCCGACGACATCGACGGCGCGAACCCCTACGCGTCGCCGTTGCGGGCGCGGGATCTCTCCGATCTCCCGACGGCGACGGTCGTCACGGCGGGCTACGATCCGCTCCGCGACGAGGGGGCGGCCTACGCCGATCGCCTGCAGGCGGCCGGCGTGTCGGTGACCCACGCCCACTATCCGGGGATGGTCCACGTCTTTGCCTCCTTCCCCGACCTCGAACGGGCGACGGACGCGCGCCGGCGGATCGCGGCCGACCTGCAGGCCACCTTCGGCGACGAGTGATAGGGTTTATCGGAAGTCGTCGGAGGTTCTCGCCGGACCGTCACGGCGAGACTCTCTGGACCGTTACGATAATCCCGATGCGTGTGGCTGCCGGGAGCAGTCACAGACGCCTTTTACGTCGTGCGCTCGTATCTTCACTATGCTACTGATTCGCGGCAACGGTGGCGAGACGACGCTCACCGGAACCGTTTACGAGCGGGGCGAGCAGGCCCCGTCCTTCCAGGGGGCGCCCGACGAGGACGCCGCGTACGTCTGGGTCTGTGACGAGTTCTACGAGGTCGAGAGCGGCGGGTCGACCACCGAAATCGACGGCCGCGAGATACAGATCGCCTTCGAATCGCCCATGCCACGCGGGTTCGACACCCGTGAGCAGGCCATCGAGGCGGCGAAAGAACACCTCCGGACCCAGTTCGCCCGCGTCGGCATCCCCGAATCGACGGTGACGATCGAGGTCGAGAAGGCCGATCCGATCGACTGACGGCTGGTTCGACGATCGGGTGCGTCGGTTCCGGTGATCGCCGGGGAGTAGCGCCACCGACCCGGTTCAGAACTCCTCGCCCCACCGCCGGTCGTCGTACGTACTGACGAACGGCGAGTCCAGTCGCTCCTCGAACTTCCGTCTGAGCGCTGCCTTCTCGTCGACGCCGATCCGGGCGAGGGCGTCCGCGCGTTCGATGACGGGTGGCGGCCCGCGGGCGGTCGCCACGTCGCGGAGGAGCTGTCGCGTGAGCCGGTCGCGGTCGTCCGCGTCGCTCGTGAGTCCCGCCGGGGCTTCGATCCGGTAACAGAGTTCGGTTCGCGGGTCGTAGACGACGAAAAACGTCACTTCGTACGTCTCAGGGTCGTGCTGTCGGTCGACGCCGAGGGCGTCACCGTCCGCGGCGAGGGTGCGGTCCGAGCCGCCGCGGGAGACGAACCAGTTGGTGAACGTGAGCCGGTCGGTGTCGCCGGGTTCCAACAGGCGCGTGAACAGCGCGGTGTCGTCGACCCAGGGCGCGTCGACGCCCTTCTCCCGGAGCGTCCGGGTGACGAGTTTCGCCGACGGGTTCTTGACGAAGCCGGCGATGGTAACGTCTCGGTCGAGGAGGCGCTCGACCAGTCGGACGTAGTTCTCGACGATGGCGCGGGGTTTGGCCTCGGTCGTCAGCGCGCCGAGTTCGGCGTCGCGGTCCTGCCAGTTGAGCAGTTCTTTCGGGTACAGTGGCCCGTCGAGCAGGAGACAGTCGTCGACGGCGTCGGCGTGCTCGAGCGCGTGAGAACTCTCGGCGAGATAGAGCGCGAGCGCGTGGACGACGCCCTCGGCGTAGCGGTTCACCCGTGGGGCGTGCAGGATCTTGCGCCGGAGATACCCCTCGTCGCGGCGCACCCAGTCGGTGTCCAGCGAGAGGGTCGGGTCGTTGGCGTGGACGGTCGTGACGAGGCTTCGCGCGCGGTGGAGGTCGAGATCGGTCGGCGTGACCGCCATCGCGGCGTGGGCCACGTCGAGCACCAACCCGTTTTTGAACGTGGTGGGGTTGATCGTCCCCGAATCGAGGCCGTGGACGGTCGGAAACGGCGGGTCGATCAGCGCCACGTCGTCGATGGCGACCGAGCGCAGGCGTCGCTCGCCGAGCGGCTCGAGCACCGTCCGGCCGTCGACCTGGAGCGGATCGAGCCACTCCTCGAACGCCGTCCGCGCCAGGTCGTCGTGGTCGGTGTCGTCGACGCGGGACGCGAGCACGCCGGCGATGTCCGCGATCCCGTCGACGTGGACCGGATCGAGTGTCATACTCCACTCTCCCCGCGGAGACGCAAAAACCCCGCCGGAAGCCAGCACGCTCATACCCGTCGCCGGACTACGGCTGGTATGGAACCGGCCGCGGTCGCGTTCGACCTCGACGACACGCTCGCGGTCACGCGCAGGGATCGCGAGACGCTGTTGACGGAGTCGATGCGCGCCGTCGGTGCACCGCCGCGCTCACGGGACGCGTATCTCGACGCCCACGCCGAACATCTGACCGCCCGGAGTCGCGAACCCGTGTTCGAGCGACTGCTCGATGACGTGGACACCGACGCGGACCCCACCGATCTCGCGGCGGCGTACCGCTCACGGATCAACACGGCGCTCGAACCGGTTCCGGGCGTCGAAGAGATGCTCTCGACGCTGCGCGAGCGCTACCGACTCGGTCTGTTGACCAACGGCCCGGTCATCGCCCAGCGGTCGAAGCTCCGCGCCCTGGGCTGGGCGGACGCCTTCGACGTGGCGCTCGTGACGGGTGACCTCGACGCCGGCAAGCCGGACGCCTCGGCCTTCACGGCGCTCGTGGACGCGCTCGGCACCGACCCGGCGGAGACGGTGTTCGTCGGCGACGACGTGACCGCCGACATCCAGGGCGCGGCGGACGCCGGTCTCGTCGCCGTGCAGGTGGGCTATCCGGACGGGCCGTCCCCGAGTTCGGTCGCGACGGTCCACGTCGACCGGGCGGACCTGGCCGAGCGTCTCCCGGCGATTATCGACGCGCTGTGACTGATTCTCGCGGCGATCTGGCGCCTTACGCGTCCGCCTCGACGACCTGCTCGACGACGTCGAGCGCCCGCTTGACCGCCGCGCCGTTCTCCACGAAGACGACCGTTCGGGGTGCCTCGCTCGCCTTCGGTCGAACGCGTAGGTCGGCGTCGCGCGCCGCGGCGAGCGCCGTTTCGTGCCCGCTCTCGAACTCGATCCGGATCCGTTCCGGGTGGACGAACACCGTCGCCAGGGGATCGCCGTCGGCGCGCACCCGGTAGGCGCGCGATCCGTCCGCCGTCGGTTCGGCGTCCGGGTCGGCATCCGTCACCGTCACGGCAGTGAGCGACCCCTCGTGGCCGGCGAGGTCCGAGGCGAGTAACTGGGCGATGCGGACGCCGTCGTCGAGGCTGTCTTCGACCATACGCCGGCTACGCGCCCGAGCGGTTTCAACGCTCCTCGTCGACGGCGGGTTCGAGTTCCGCGAGGGCTCGGTCGGCGGTGCCGTCGACGTCGACGCCGCGGCCGCGGGCGTAGACGACGGCGGCGGCTTCGATGGTGACGCCGAGTTCGCGCTGGCGCTCGTTGATCGCTGCGACCGCCTCCTGTTTCTCGACGCCGTCCTCGACGAGCGCGGAGAGGACGCGCTCGAACGTGGACTGCTCGCGCAGGACGGATTCGTCGGGCGTGAACCCGTCGGGGATGGTGACGCTCGCGGGGTCGAACTCCGCGACGAGGGCGTCGTCGTCGCGGGAGACCAGACCGCGCCCGGCCGCCACGTCGACGAGGCGTTTGGCCTGGTCGGGCGTGAACCAGTCGCGGTCCAGCGAGAGGGCGACCACGAACTCCCCTTCGCCGAGTCGGGACTGTCCCCGGTCGCGGAAGGGTGCGGCGACGGCCACCTCGAGGCTCATGGTCCAGACAGCGCCGACGGCCCACTAAAGCGTACGGATCGGCGCCGCGGCGCCCGTTCGTTTCGAGCGATTCAAGTAGTTCCTGGGACTGGATAGGTGTATGAAAGATCAGGGACGCTCGACACGCAAGCGTACGGGAGGCCGCCTGCGCCCCTTCCGAAACAAGAAGCGCTACCAGCTCGGCCGCGAGCCGGCCGAAACGACGCTCGGTGAGCCTCGGTTCCAGACCGTCGACGCGCGGGGCACCGAAACGAAGACGCGAGCGCTCGCGACGAACGTCGCCCACGTCGCCGACGGCGGGGAGACGGTCGAAGCCGAAATCGAGAACGTGGTCGAGAACCCCTCGAACATCAACTACGTGCGGCGAAACATCATCACGAAAGGGGCGATCATCGAGACGAGCGAGGGGCGTGCCCGCGTCACCTCCCGACCCGGCCAGACCGGCCAGGTCAACGCCGTTCTGCTGGAGTAATCGGGCGTCTCGGTAATCTTCCGACCTTCTCACGGCGTCGGCGCTGCTTTCTGTAACGCCGTCTCCGCGACGTTGCCACCGTAGTCGGCGCTCCGTGACAGCGAGTCCACGACGAGACCGAGTAGCTGTGCCCGCGTGGGGTCGAGTTCCCGGAGGAGTTCGTCGATGGTTCGGGCGTGGCTGTCGATCTTCTGGACCGACTCCCGGGCCTCGTTGGCCTGCCGCGTGGCCTCCTCGTTGTCCTCGAGAAAGAGCGCGTCCATCGCGAGGTCGGTCACCGCGGCGGCGTCGTCGTGGAGTTCTTCGAGTGCGTCGGCCACGTCGTCGGGCACGGGGTCGTCGAATTCGAGCGCGAGGTGGGCAATCTTTGTCGCGTGGTCCGCGATGCGCTCGAGCTGTCGCGCCGCCGACTGGTAGTCGAAACAGACCTCGCGGGTGACGCCGAGTTCCTCGGCGGCCCGTGGGCTCCGCAGCGTCGCGCGGAAGATCCGCGAAACGACCATCCACAGGCGGTCGACGTCGTCGTCGCGCTGGATCACGTCCCGCGCCAGGTCGGTGTCGAGTTCGACCAGCGCCGCGACCGCGTCTTCGAGCATCGAGAGGGCGATGAGGCGCATCCGCGTCACCGCGTTGTTGATGGAGAGCTCCGAGGAGTCGAGCAGGTCACGGATCACCATGCGGTCACGCGTCTCTTCGAGCACCTCGAGGCCGACGAGGCTCTGGGTCGCCTGGCGGATCGTCCGCCGCTGGTCGGTCGTGATGCGCTGGCTTTCGAGGGCGATGATGTCGAAGCCGCTGACGTACATCGTCATGACGGCCCGGACGAGTTCGGGACCTTCGAGGTCACCCACGTCGAGGGTGCCCTCGGTCCGCTCTTCGCTCGTCCGGGGCGTCATGAAGAGGGAGTCGCCTTCGGGGTAGAACGCCACCTCGCTTCCCGCCGAGACGTCGTTCTCGTTCGCCCAGTCTTTCGGAAGCGACACCGTGTACGTCGATCCGCCGGTCACCTGCACCTTGCGGGTCTCGACCATACCCGGAACTGTTGGGCGACTCAAAATAAATCTGCTCATATCTATATACTCCTCTGGACGTGTGGTTCATCAGCGACGAAATCGGGGTTTTTCATCCCGTGTTCGGCGTGGTATGTTGCTGGGTCCGGAGCACCGACACGCCCCGTTCTGGTTGAAATGGGCGTTTAACCGTTCTGTGGCGGATATTCGCCGCTCTCTCCGCTGACGACCGACTGACGACGCCACGCCATCAATTCACGTACCTATATCTATATAGTTCTAATAGAAGGGTACTTATGTGACAGAAGATCACTTTCTGGTGATGACGGACGAACCTACGAGCGGGTCCGTGTCGCGACGAAAGTTCCTGGCGGCGACCGGTTCGGTCGGCGCCGTCGGTCTCGCTGGCTGCACCCAGAGCGGGAGCGGTGGAAACGGGTCCGATGACGGCCTGTCCGGAACCATCGACATCGCCGGCAGTTCGACCGTCTTTCCGCTGGCGACGGCGATGGCCGAGCGGTTCCAGTCCGAACATTCGGGCGTCAATATCAACCTCCAGTCGACGGGATCCGGTGGTGGCTTCGCGAACCACTTCTGTCCCGGCCGCACCGACTTCAACAACGCCTCCCGACCGATTCGCCCCGAGGAGGAGCAGGCCTGTGCCGACAACGGCGTCACCCCCGTCGAACTCACCGTCGCCACCGACGCGCTGACGGTCATCGTCAACAACGAGGCCGACTGGATCGACTGCATCACCGTCGAGGAACTCGCCGAAATCTGGGCGGCGGACGATCCGCCCTCGACCTGGAGCGAGGTGAACGACGACTGGCCCGATCGGGAGCTCGAACTCTACGGGCCGACCGACGCCTCGGGCACGTACGACTACTTCATCGAATCTATCCTCGGCGAGGAGGCCGGTCACCGACAGGACTACTCCGCGACCGAGCAGGACCGCACTATCATTCAGGGCGTCGAGGGCTCCGAGGGCGCCATCGGCTACCTCGGCTTCGCGTACTACTCCCAGAACTCGGACAGCGTGAAAGCACTCGGCGTCGACGACGGTGACGGCTGTGTGGAACCCTCGCTGGAGACCGCCCGTGCGGGCGAGTACACGCCCCTCTCCCGACCACTCTTCACCTACGCCAATCAGTCGGCGCTGGCCGAGGAGCACGTCGCCGAGTTCGCCCGGTTCTGGCTCGAGAACGCGACGAGCCAGGAGATCGTCGCCGAGGAAGTGGGTTATGTCCCCCTCAGCGACGACGACCAGGCCGAAGCGATGGAGCGACTCGAATCGGCGATCGAGAACGCACAGGGCTGACCGGGCGAACGAAGAGTTTTTTCGCCCCAACGAGAAAGCGACCACGTACTAGATGAGCACGGACGATATCGGACAGGACCTCACCCGCCGGACGGAGAACGCGCCACAGGAACTCCTAACGCGGTCGTTTTTCTTCCTGTGTGCGGTGCTTTCGATCGTCACGACGATCAGCATTATCGTCCTGCTGACCACCGAGGCGGCCAAGTTCTTCACCATCACGGCGCCCCTGATGGGCGTCGAAGGGGCCACCGCGTCGGTCGTCGACTTCCTCACCGGGACCAAGTGGATCATCAACAACCAGCAGTTCGGCGTCCTGCCGCTGGTCTCGGCGACGCTCGCGATCACCATCGGCTCCGCTGTCGTCGCCCTTCCGCTCGGCGTCGCGACGGCCATCTACCTCAGCGAGTACGCAAGCGCGCGCGCCCAATCGATACTGAAGCCCGCGCTGGAGGTGCTCGCGGGGGTGCCGACCGTCGTCTACGGCTTCTTCGCCGTCGTCTACATCACGCCCGCGTTGCAGACGATCATCCCGCAACTCGGCACGTTCAACATGCTCTCGGCCAGCATCGTCGTCGGAATCATGATCATCCCGATGGTCGCCTCCATCAGCGAGGACGCGATGTCCGCCGTCCCCGACTCCCTCCGGCAGGCGGGCTACGGCATGGGTGCGACGAAGTTCGACGTCTCCGTCGGCATCGTCGTCCCGGCGTCCCTCTCGGGCATCTTCTCCTCGTTCATCCTCGCGCTCTCGCGGGCCATCGGCGAGACGATGGCCGTCACCGTCGCCGCCGGCTCACAGGCCAACCTCATCAACCCGCTCAATCCCGCCGCGTATCTCGAAGGCGCCCTCCCGATGACCGCCGCAATGGTGAACCTCCTCACCGGCGACATCACGGGCGGCGGGATCGCCTACCGGAGTCTCTTCGCCATCGGTCTCACTCTCTTCATTATCACGCTCATCATGAACATCATCAGCGACCTCGTCGCACAGCGGTATCGGGAGGAGTACTGAGATGGCAACGGGTGACAACCGCATTGAGGGCTTCGGCCACGTTAGCCGAACCGTCGGGACCGTCTTCCGGTATCTCCTGCTCGCGGCGACGCTCTTCGGCATCGTCGCGCTGACGATCCTCCTGATCTACGTCGCCAACGACGCCATCCAGCCGCTGACCGCCGACCCCGGCTGGCATCTCACCTTCTTCCTGACGCTCGTCCTTCCGACGCTCGTAGCCGGTAGCTATCTCCTCCGCACCGACGTTCCCTCGCTCAAATTCGGCGCCGCGGTCGTCGGTATGCTCGCCGTCAGCACCATGTTCGCCGGCGGCGCGGCGATGATCTTCGTCGACATCGTCGAACCGGTCACCTGGTTCGGCTACGTGCTCGCGCTCGGCATCTCGCTCGCGGCCGTCGTCGGCCTCGAACGCCTCGACCGGCGGCTTCCCTTCCTCGCTCGCTTCGGCCTCGCGGGGGCGGTGGTCGTCCTGTCGGTGCTGTTCGTCCCCGCTTTCGTCCGATCACTGCCCGTCTATCCGAGCGACTGGATCATGCTGACGCTCTCGATCGGTATCCCCGTCGCCGCCCTCGTTGGCCGCTACGTCGCCGCCGAGGGCGGCCGCCGGGCCCTCGCCCTGGCGTTCGTCGTCGCCGTCGCGGCCATCGTGCTCGCGGGCATCGCCGGCCCGCTCGTCGGCGTCAGTTCCGTTCCCGGTCTGGTCGTGATGGCGGTCGCCGTCGTCCCGACTGGTGGCTACGCCGTGGGCACCGTCCGGCGCAACGCCGACCGCCAGACTGGACTGGCCTTCGCCGGTGTGATCCTCGGCGGCGCCCTCGTCGGTGCCGTGGCGGTCGATGCCCTGGGCTTTCACGGCCCCCGATCGTGGCTCGACTGGCAGTTCCTCACGAACGCCCACAGCGGGACCGCCGCCCAGGCCGGCCTCTACCCCGCCATCGGGGGCTCGATCCTGCTGATGGTCACCGTCGCTGCCCTCTCCTTTCCCCTCGGTGTCGGCGCCGCGGTCTATCTCGAAGAGTACGCCCCCGACAACCGCTTCACCCGGTTCATCGACGTCAACATCTCGAACCTGGCGGGCGTCCCCTCCGTCGTCTACGGGCTGCTCGGTCTCGGCGTGTTCGTCACGTATCTCGGCCAGCCGACCGGGACCGTCCTCATCGGCGGCGCGACGCTCGCGCTCCTGATCCTGCCCATCGTCATCATCTCCGCCCGCGAGGCGCTTCGGAGCGTCCCCGACGAGATGCGTCAGGCCTCCTACGGCATGGGGGCGACGCGTTGGCAGACCATCAAAAACGTCGTCCTGCCGCGGGCGTTTCCCGGGATTCTGACGGGGACGATCCTGGCGCTCGGCCGCGCCATCGGCGAGACGGCGCCACTCATCATGATCGGCGCGCCGAACGTCCTCTTCTCGCTGCCGACCGGTTTCTCCTCGAAAGTGAGCGCGATGCCCCTGCAGGTGTACGCCTGGGCGAGTCTGTTCGCCAGCGAACCGTTCTATCAGGCCGCCGTCCCCGCGGGCGTCGTCGTCCTCCTCATCGTCCTGCTCAGCATGAACTCGATCGCGATCGTGCTGCGCAACAAATACCAGAGTGATCAGTAACCCATGACAGACAGTGACCCCAAGACGTCGTTTGCCGCCGACGAATCGTCCGACGATCCGACGGCCGACGACATGGCCATCCAGACCGACGTCAGCGACAGCGTGAGTTCCACCAGCCCCACGATGCAGGCCGACACCGTCGTCCGCGCGGAGAACGTCGACGTCTGGTACAACGACGACCAGGCGCTGCAGGACATCAGCCTCGAAATCCCCGAGAACCAGGTGACGGCCATGATCGGCCCCTCGGGCTGTGGCAAGTCGACGTTCCTCCGGTGTATCAACCGGATGAACGACCTCATCGACGCCGCCCGCGTCGAGGGCGACCTCTACCTGCGCGGGAAGAACGTCTACGACGACGATGTCGACCCCGTGGCGCTCCGCCGCCGCGTCGGCATGGTGTTCCAGTCCCCCAACCCCTTCCCCAAGAGCATCTACGACAACGTCGCCTACGGCCTGAAGATCCAGGACAAGGAGGGCGACCACGACGAAATCGTCGAAGAGTCGCTGAAGCGGGCGGCGCTGTGGGACGAAGTCAAAGACCAACTCGACGAGTCCGGCCTCGAACTCTCCGGCGGCCAACAGCAGCGCCTCTGTATCGCGCGGGCCATCGCCCCCGACCCCGAAGTCATCCTGATGGACGAACCCGCCTCCGCGCTCGACCCCGTCGCCACCTCCCAGATCGAGGACCTCATCTCCGAACTCGCCGAGGAGTATACGGTCGTCATCGTCACGCACAACATGCAGCAGGCGGCGCGCATCTCGAACAAGACGGCCGTGTTCCTGACCGGTGGCGAACTCGTCGAGTTCGACGACACCGAGAAGATCTTCGAGAACCCCGAGAGCCAGCGCGTCGAGGACTACATCACGGGCAAGTTCGGCTGACTGCGCCGCCTTCATACAGATTATTGTAACTGTCTACCGGTGGGTCACCAAGACGGAGTGGAGACCCACCGGTGCTGACGTACAATAAACCGCATCAGTACGTAGGGGATAACGCTTAGGGTAGTTGAGACGAGACAGGACGTATGGCTCGAACCGATTATCAGTCGTCGCTCGAGGACCTCCGCGACGACGTTCTCTACATGAGTGAGGTGGTTGCGGAGCGGCTCAGAGCGGGACTCGACGCACTGGAACGGAAAGACGAACGACTCGCTCGAGAGGTCATCGAGGGCGACGACGAGATCAACGAGATGTACCTCGAACTCGAGGGCACCTGTGTCGACCTGATCGCCCTCCAACAACCCGTCGCCAGCGACCTGCGCTTCATCGCGGCGTCGTTCAAGATCATCACGGACCTCGAACGCATCGCCGACCTCGCGGTGAACCTCGGCGGCTACACGCTCGACGCGGAGCGTGACCTCTTCCCCGACGTGGACATGCAACGCATCGGTCGGACGACCCTGGAGATGCTCCAAGACGCGATGGACGCCTACGCCAACGAGGACGTCGACGCGTGTTACGCCGTCGCGGACCGCGACGACGACGTGGACGCGATGTGTGAGGCCGCGAGCGAACTCGTCGTGCGCGACCTCATCGAGGGCGACTATCTCGCCGATGAGGAAGCCGACGAGGACATCGAGGTGCTCATGCAGGACGTCTCCCGACTCCTGCTCACCATCCGCGACCTGGAACGGGTGGGCGACCACGCCGTCAACGTCGCGGCCCGCACGCTCTACATGGTCGAGAACGACGACGAACTGCTGTACTAACGGCGACAAAGCCGCTGCATGGCCGTCGCTTCGGCCTTCCGGAGATGTTCGGCCGCGGTCCCGGGCGCGATACCCATCTCCCTGGCTACGTCCGCCACCGACCCCTCGCGTGGCGAGTCGTAGTAGCCGCTCTCGACGGCGGCGGCGACCGCTTCGTACTGCCTGTCCGTCAGGCCTGCCTCCGGCGTCCCGGCCCGGCGGCGGTACGGTCCGATCGACTGGACGGTCGCTCGCATCCCGTCCGGTAACGCGTTGACGGCGGCGTCGAGGTCGGGAGCCGTCCCCACGAGCGTCAGCTCCGTCGTCCCGTCGCCGTTGAAGCGAATCGGTGGTACCACGACCAGCGTCCCACGGGCGAACGCGTCGAGATACCGCCGGTCGGCCGCCGTCACCCGGTCACGCACACAGCAGTAGAACACGCCATCGACCGCCTCGGTGACGCTGTAGGCCACCGTGGCGTCGCGCTCTGCCAACTTCGCCCGGAACACCTCGGGGTCGCCCCGGACCCGGAACACCTGGGCGTTCGTCTCGTCGAACACCGTGTTCCAGTGGCGGAGTTCCGCCCACTCGACGCGCTCGTGTTCCATCTCGAAGGCGTGCATCGGGTGGATCTGTTCGCCCGCGTGGTGGATCCGCAGCTGGAGCTGTTTCATCGGGACGATGTGATGAATGTATAAATAAAAACCTCGGTGCTGAGGCAGTCGGCACTCCGGCTCCCGGGCCGATGGCCGACATATGACGCCGATACAACTCGCCTTCGGCGCCGGCCTCGTGTCGGCCGCCGGCGTCTACGGCATCGTCCTCGGAACGCTGCTGACCGACCACGAGTGGTGGCCGCCCGGTGATCGCACGCCGGCGTACTACTGTCACTGGACGCTCGTCGGCGTGTTCGACGTGGCGTTGCTCGCCGTCGCCGACCTCGACTGGGGGAGCTGGAGGCTTGCCGCCCCGCTCTCGCTGGCCGGCGTCGGTCTCACCGTTCTCGGCACCGCGCTGTTCGCGTGGGGTGCTCGGACGATGCGGTCGGCGGAGACGATGGGAGTGACCGGCAACCTCTACACCGACGGACCGTACGCCTACACCCGGAACCCGCAGTATCTGGGGATGATCGTCGGCGTCGCCGGCTTCGCGCTGGCTGCCGATTCGCTGCTGCTTGCCGTCCTCGCGGCGATACACGTCGGCTGGGTCCTCCTGTTGCCGCGGGCCGAGGAGCCGCATCTGCGCGCCGAGTTCGGCGACGCGTACGATCAGTACGCTGCACGCGTTCCCCGATTCGTCGGCGTGCGGACGGTTCGCCGGGCCGTCGCGAGCGTTCGATCGTCCTGAAAGAGTTAACCTCCGCCGGCGCGACGTTCCCCGCATGAACGCGGCGGGGACCATCGAGGCGTACTACGCGGCGCTCCGCAACGGCGACCCGCTCCATCCCTACTTCGCGGAGCGTCCCGATGTCGTCAAGTTCGGCGTCGGCGAGCGACTCGTCGGCTACGAGGCGATCGCTGACGGACTGCGCGCCCAGACCCGGTCCACCGAGGACTGGACCGTCGAGAGCCAGGCGCTTCGGGTCACCGAACGCGACGACCACGCCTGGTTCTCCGATGCGGTGTTCATGTCCTGGACCGACACCGACGCTGACCACGAGTACGCCCTCTCCACGCGGTGGAGCGGGACCATGGAACGATCGGACGGCGACTGGCGCTTCGTCGGCATGCACGTCAGCACGCCGTACGTGGACTGAGATGGTCGAATCGAGCCTCACGGAGGAGAAACGACGGGCGGCGTCCCGACGGCTCAGGATCGTCTTCGTCGCGCTGGTGGGGCTCTCCGGTGGGTTCGTCGCGCTCGCCACCGGGGCGACGCCCGAGACAGCGCTCGCGGCCGTCGGCGGTGGCCTCCTCGTCGGCGCCGTGCTCCTCTTCTATCTCGTCCGCGTCGGCCGGGAGTGGCGCGGTACGCGGCGCTAAACCCGCGCGAGCCACTGCTCGGGATCGTCGAGTTCGGCGTCGGTCGGCAGGTTCTCCGGCCGGTCCCAGACGGCGCTCGCCCCTGCGAGCCCGCGCTCGTCGGCGACGGCACGGAAGAACGCGGCGCCGCGCTCGTACTGCCGCCGTTTCAGCCCCAGGCCCAGCAGGCGGCGGGCCAGACGCTGGATCGGGCCGCCGCCGCTCCGGCGCGCGTCGAGTTTGGCTCGCAGGTCGGCGTAGTCGTCGTCGAACGCGCGGTCCATCAGCAGTTCGGCGTACCCCTCGACGGCGGTCATGGTCGTGTCGAGTTCCGCGAACGCCTCCCGGTCGAGGTCGCCCGCCACGAGCGCCTCGATGCCGTGTTCGAGGCGGGTTTCGAGGTGGTCGGACAGCCAGGGGGCGGCCCCGAACTCCGCGGCGTGCGACACTTCGTGGAACGCGATCCATCGCCGGAACCGGGGCACTGACACGTCGAGCGTTTCGGCGACGTGCTCGATGTTCGGGTGGACGAAATAGAGGCCGTGGTCCTGATCACCTTCCGCGAGCAGGAGCGGATCGTACTGTCCGAGGACGTTCCGCCCGAGGAAGGCCAGCAGCACGGACAGCGTCCCCGTGTTGATGACGCGGGTGAGGTCGGGGAGCAGCGGGGTGGTGCCGTGTTCCTCGACCGGCGCCATGACGCGCCGGAAGGTGTCGACGTTGGCGTCGATCCAGTGGTGCCGGTTCTGGATCTCGATCACGTCGGGCAGCTCGAATTCGACGTCGCCGAGCGTCTGGAGTCGCTCGCGGGCCTCCCGAACGTCGGTCGCGTAGCCCGACAGCTCGGCGTCGCTCAGCGCCAGATCGCCCGCGTCGGTGCTGGCTTTCGCGGCCTCCGCGACCGCGGTCCAGTCGACGTGGCCGCGCCCCGACGCGCCGGTGACGGCTCTGGCGCTCCGAAAGAGATCCATACGGTTGCGAGTCGGCACCGACGGAAAACGCTTCCGCGCCGATCCATGGCCGCCGCTCCCCGCGTGGCAGCAGCAAAAGTGATCGGTGACCGGTTAGATGCCGGCCTCGAAGTCCTCGAGGGCGTAGGCCGGTTCGGCACCGCGGCGGTCGAGCGTCTCGTTGGCGAGCAGCCAGTAGACGACCGACAGCGCGCGTCGACCCTTGTTGTTCGTCGGAATGACGAGGTCGACATTGCTGAGCTGGTTGTTCGAGTCACACATGGCGATGACGGGGATGCCGACCGTGATGGCCTCCTTGACCGCCTGTGCGTCGCCGATGGGGTCGGTGACGACGACCACGTCGGGCTCGATGTAGCCGGCGTAGTCGGGGTTCGTCAGCGTCCCCGGGATGAACCGCCCGGTGCGGGCGCGGGCACCGATGGCCTCCGCGAACTTCTCGGCCGGGAACCGGCCGTACTGTCGCGAGGAGGTCACCAGCACCTGCTCCGGCGAGTAGTTGGCCAGGAAATCCGCCGCCGTGCGGATGCGCTTGTCGGTCTGGCTCACGTCGAGCACGTACAGCCCGTCGTCACGGACGCGGTGGATGAACCGGTCCATGTCCTGGGTCTTCTGCTGAGTGCCGATGTGGACCCCAGCGCCGAGATAATCCTCGACGGGGATGAGGAGGTCGGCCTCCTCGTCGGGCATCACGTTCTCGTCGAACGGGGAGCCCGCCTCTTCCTCTTCGGCCTCGGCCGCCTCGTCGGCCGCCTCGGCGGTCGGTTCGTCCTCCGTTCCGGCGTCGGGGGCGGCGTCGGCCTCGGGGGCCGCCTCACCCTCGTCGACATCCGGGTCTTCGAGTTCGTTGTCGTTGTCTGTCATACAGCGTCCTCCGCGATGCGGATGAGTTCGTTGAGTTTGGCAGTTCGCTCGCCACCGACCGTCCCCGTCTTGATGAAGGGGGCGTCGGTCGCCACGGCGAGGTGTGCGATGGTCGCGTCCTCGGTTTCGCCCGAGCGGTGTGAGACGACCACGTCGAGGCCGTTTCGGGACGCCATCTCGACCGCGTCGACGGCGTCGGAGAGCGTCCCGATCTGGTTCGGCTTGACGAGGATGGCGTTGCCCGCCCCCGCGTCGATGCCGCGCTGCAGTCGCTCGACGTTGGTCACGAAGAGGTCGTCGCCACAGAGGACCGTCCGGTCGCCGACCCGTTCGGTCAGCGTCGCGAAGCCGTCGAAGTCGTCCTCCTCGACGGGGTCCTCGACGTAGGCCAGGTCGTACTCCTCGACCAGGTCGGCCATGTAGTCGATCTGTTCGTCGGGCGTCCGCTCGCCGTCGCCGTAGCGGTAGACGCCGGCGTCGGCGTCGTAGAGTTCGGAGGCCGCCACGTCGAGGCCGACGCCGATGTCGAAGCCGATGTCGTCGGCCACGTCGTCGGTCGCTTCGTCGACGATTTCGAACGCCTCGGCGTCCGTGACGGCGGGCGCCCACGCGCCCTCGTCGCCCTTGCCGGCGGGCACGTCGCGTTCGTCGAGGATCTCGCCGATACGCTCGTGGACCGCGGCGTTGGCGAAGATGGCCTCGGAGACGCTCGGCGCGCCGAGGGGCACCGCCAGGAACTCCTGGATGTCGGTGGCCGCTTTGGCGTGTTCCCCGCCGCCGAGGACGTTCCCCAGCGGAATCGGGAAGTTCTCTCCGCGGAACGTGCCGCCGAGATGCTGGTACAGCGGCGCACCAAGAACGTCGGCGCCGGCTTTTGCCGCCGCCATCGAGATGGCGACCGCGCTGTTGGCGCCGATGCCCGAGAAGTCGTCGGTGCCGTCCGCTCCGTGCAGGGCGGCGTCGACGTCGCGCTGGTTGCCCGCGTACACCTCGTCGACGAGGCGGGGGCTGGCGTGCTGGCGCGCCGCGGCGATGGCCTCGCCGGGCGGTAGTTCGATCGCCTCGTACTCGCCGGTCGACGCACCGCTCGGTGCGGCCGCGCGGCCGAAGCCGCCGGACTCCGTCAGGACGTCTGCCTCGACCGTCGGGTTCCCCCGCGAGTCGAGGATGCGGCGCAGACTCACCGAGCGAATCAGCGTCATTTGCCCTCCCGCCTGACCGTGAAGGGAAGCACGCCGGCGTCGTACTCCTCGGCCGCAACGAGGATCGGTTCGGACTGCTCGGTCTCGACGAGAACGGGCGCGCCGTAGGACACCTGCAGGGCTCGCGCCCCGAGGATCCGCGCCTTCTCGTAGCGGTTGTAGCGTCCCTGGCTCATTGGTAGGGTGACACCACGTCGACCAGGTCTTTGTGCGAGACGAACATCCGTCGACAGCAGTGCCGGGTCACGCCCAGGTCGTCGAGGACTTCTGCGGGGTCCTCGTCGTCGTCGAGGCGGGCCTGGTACTCCTCCCAGTGCTCGCCGATGACCTTGCCGCACGTGAAACACCGGACTGGAATCATCATGGGTGGATCACCTCAGCGGTAGGACTTCTGGTAACGGGCCCGTGCGCCGGGGCCGCCCCACTTCTTGGGTTCGGACTGCCGGACGTCGTTGACCAGCAGCGACCGATCGAACTCCATGAACGCGTCGCGGAGTTCGGCGTCGTTGTTGTGTTGCACCAGCCCGCGGGCGATGGCGGTCCGCACCGCGTCCGCCTGGCCCGCGAAGCCGCCGCCGGAGACGCTGATGTCGATATCGACCGTCTCGCGCAGGTCCTCGCCCGCGATGCGGAACGGCTCCAGCATCTTCAGGCGGGACAGCTCCGGTTCGACCAGCTCGACGGGCTGGGAGTTGATACGCACGAGGCCTTCCCCATCGCGCACCGTAGCGCGGGCGACGGCCGTCTTCTTCTTGCCGCTCGTGTTAGTTACCATGTGACGTTCGCACCCAGTTGTTCGGAGACGTCTCCGAGGGAGACGAATTTGATGTTCGAGAGGCGGTCCAGCGACGTGCCCTCGAGCACGTCGCCGTCCTCGTCGAAGGGGTTGCCGACGTAGATGCGGACGTTCTCGAACGCCTCGCGTCCACGCGACGTCTTGTACGGCACCATCCCGCGAACCGCCCGCTTGAAGATGCGGTCGGGGCGCTTGGGGTAGTACGGCCCGCTGTCGGAGCCGAGTTCCGTGCGCTTGCGGTAGGTTGCCATCGTGTCCTCCTCGTTGCCGGTGATGACCGCGTCCTCGGCGTTGATGACGGCGACGCGATCGCCGCCGAGGGCGCGCTGGGCCACCTCGCTGGCGACCCGACCCATGATGCAGTCCCGGGCGTCGACGACGACGTCCGCGTCGAACTCGGCGAGACTCATCGGATCACCCGCACGTTGGAGCCTTCGGGGTTCTGTTCGGCGATCCGATCCAGCGTCACGGCGTCACCGACCTGTTCGATCTTCGTGCGCGCCGTCGACGAGAAGTCGACAGCGGCGACGGTTACGTTCTTTTCGAGCACACCGCTGCCCAGCACCTTGCCGGGCACGACGACGGTCTCGTCCTCTCGGGCGTATCGTTCGATCTGCCCGAGGTTGACCTCCGCGTGGGTGCGCCGTGGCTTCTCCAGGCGGGTCGCGACATCCTGCCAGACGTTGGCGCCGGATTCGCGCGCGACCGCCTTCAACTCGGCGATGAGACTATTGAGTCTCGGATTCGTCTTACTCATTGTCTACCTCCAAAAGGGAGTGCAGGGAGCAGGATTTGAACCTGCGGACCCCTATGGGACAGCGCCCTGAACGCTGCGCCGTTGGCCTGACTTGGCTATCCCTGCACGCACGTCGCAGTACCGGGCGCCCCTTCAAACCACTTTCGATAGCCACCCCGCGCCGGGACGCACAGCGTGCGCTCCCGACGGCGGCGGACGTCGATTGGGTTGGGGTCCGGGGCATAGTGGGGTCCTAAGCTGCGACTTTCGTTTCTAGTTCCGCCGCGCGGTCGCCGATGGATTCGGCGGCGCGCGTGACCAGTTCCTCGACGCTGAACGACCCGTCCGTTTCCACGTGGAAGACGAACGCGTCGGACACGTCGTGTACCTCGATTTCCTTGTCGGGATACCGGTTCGTGAGGTCGTGGTCGAACTCGCTTGTCGCGACGAGTTCGCCGTCCTCCGTCTCGATGACCCCGCGAAGGATGTTCGGCTCCTGCTCGTCGAACTCGCCGGCGTCGCCGACGACTTCGATGCGCTGGAGATGGCGGTAGCCGACGGCCACGCCGCCCTGATGTTTGGCGTGTTCCCGACCGCTGTCGAGTACGGCGTCCGCCTCGAGTTCGATCCGCTGTTGCTCTTTGAGTTCGATGACCGGGACGTTGTCGTCGGCCGGTTCGACCATCTCGTCGGACGTCTCGATGTCGCCCGAGTAGGCCGTTGCCGGGCCGTCGACGTCTAGCGCCAGCGTCACTTCGTCGCCCTCCTCGAAGTCGTCGAGGGGGGTCGTCAGCGGCACCAGCCCCAGACGCAGCGCGATCATCTCGTCGAACATCACCGACGAGTTCTCCACGAACCGAACGGTGTCGATGGAGAAGGTCGGCACGTCGGCGATCATCGCCCGGCGGATGCCGTTGGCGAGCGCCGGCGTGGCTCCTCGCACGAGGAAGCGTGCGTTCCGGTCGTCTCGTTCGATGAACTCGACGTCGAAGTCGGCTACCATGATGTTAGAGGCGGCTGTTTTTCGGCGCGCGGGTGCCGTCGTGTGGCATCGGCGTTACGTCCTCGATGCGGCCGATTTCGAGCCCGGCACGGGCCAGCGCTCGGATCGTCGCCTGTGCGCCCGGCCCGGGGGACTTGTTGTCGTTGCCCCCGGGACCGCGCACGCGAACGTGCACGCCCTCGACGCCGGCGTCGAGGGCTTCCTCGGCGACCACTTCGGCCATCTGCATCGCGGCGTACGGCGATGCTTCGTCGCGGTTCTGCTTCACGACGGTTCCACCGCTCGACTTGGCGAGGGTTTCGGCTCCCGTCTGATCCGTGATGGTGATGAGGGTGTTGTTGAACGATGCGTGGACGTGGGCGATGCCCCACTTGCTCTCTTGTTCTTCAGCACTCATTCTTGGGCCTCCGCGCGTTCAGGATGGAGTTCGTCGGCGAGCGGACTCGTCTCGTCGAACGCGACGGCGTCCTGCTCGTCGACCTCCACTTTCTTCGACGGGCGCTGGACGCGCGCGCCGTCGACCGTGATGTGGCCGTGGTTGACGAACTGACGGGCCTGATGGGGCGTGTTTGCCAGCCCCTTCCGGTAGACGACCGTCTGCAGCCGTCGTTCGAGCAGGTCCGTCACTTCCAGCGACAGGACGTCGCTGATGTCGTCCTCGCTCCCGAGGATGCCGAGCCGCTGGAGGCGGGCGACGAACTCGCTGCCTGCCTCGCCCGCGACCTCGACATCGCCCTGGGCCTCGCCAAGCAGGCGTCGCGCCTCGCGGCGCATCGATCGCAGTTCGGACTGCGACCGCCAGAGTTCCTGCTTGTTCTTCAGGCCGTAGCGCCCGAGGAGGTCGGCCTCCTCGGCGATGCGCTCGCCCTGGTACGGGTGGTTCGGCGTCTCGTAGAACTTGGTGTTCTTGCCGGTCGTCATTCTTCTTCCTCAGCTGCTTCTTCGGCCATGTCTTCCTTGATGGCCTCGACGTTGACGCCGATGGTGCCTTCGGTGCGGCCGGTGGACTTCGTCCGCTGGCCGCGCACCTTCTGTCCGCGCTTGTGCCGGACGCCGCGGTAGCAGTCGATCATCTTCATCCGATTGATGTCCTGCGTGCGCGTCTGGCTGAGTTCGGAGCCGGTGCGGTGGTCACTCTCGCCGGTGAAGAAGTCGTTTCGCCGGTTGACCATCCACTCCGGAACCTCGTCGTCGAAGTGCTCTACGACCTCGATCACGCGGTCGATTTCGTCGTCGTCGAGGCGCCCGAACGTGGCGGTTCGATCCACGTCGGCCGCGTCGGCGACGATGCGCGCCGTGCGCTTGCCGATGCCGTTCATGTCGGTGAGGCTCCGCTCGACGGCCTTCGTCCCGTCGAGGTCGGTCTGGCCGATTCGGACGAAGTACCGAAGGTCTTCGTCGTCCTCGGGGGAGCCGTCCTGTGGTTCTTCTGCACTCATTGGTTTGAATGTGCGAGCGTTGCGGCGGGGATTCGAACCCCGGAGGCTTGACGCCACAGAGTTAGCAACCCTGCGCCTTGGGCCAGGCTTGGCTACCGCAACACCTGCGTTTCGTATCGTCGCCCTACTCGGACTCGGGGCCGGGCGCCCCTGCAGCGTATGCAGTTCGAATCAACCCGGGGGCGCTACTTAAACATCACGAAAGCCCGGGGGTCGTGGAACGGCGTCACACGGTTGCAAAGAAGGAACAGCTCAGACCGTCGGGGCGCCGAGATACTCCTCGTTGATCTCCCACTCGCCCTCGTCGTTCTGGACCATGTACTCGCCGTAGTAGGGGACGCGGTTGGCGACCGTCTCGCGGAAGGTCTCGCGGATCTCGTCGCGGGTCATCTCGCCCATCGACCGGAGGTCGTCGTTGCGGTTGAGACAGCCCTTGAGGTAGCCCTCGTGGGTGACGCGAACCCGGTGGCAGTTGGCACAGAACGTCGGGTTCTCGACGGGGTCGACGATCTCGACCATGCCGCCGTTGACCCAGTAGCGCTTGCGGTCGTGCATCTCGCGGTGCTCGATTTCGTCGGCGATGTCCGCCAGCCAGTCGTGGACGCGACCGATGTCGATGTTCCACTCCGGCTTGCCTGTCAGTTCGGGCATGTACTCGATGAGCTGGAGCTGCAGCCCGTCGTTCTCGGCGACGTGGTCCACCATCCCCTCGACGTAGCCCGCGGTGTGCTCGAACACGACCATGTTCAGCTTGACGGGGGCGAGCCCGGCGTCGAGCGCCGCGTCGACACCCTCCATCACCTTGTCGTAGGCCCCCGATTTCGTGATCTCGGCGAACTCGTCGGGATCGAGCGCGTCCTGGGAGACGTTGACGCGTTCGAGGCCGGCGTCGACGAGCGCCTCGGCCCGGCCGGGGAGATAGGTGCCGTTGGTCGTCATCGATACCTCCATCGAGTCGGGCGTTCGGCGGATGATCTCCTCCAGGTCGTCTCGGAGCATCGGCTCGCCGCCGGTGAACTTCACGCTGTCGACGTCGAACTCCGCGGCGACCTCGAGGAACCGAACGATGTCGTCGGTCGACATCTCGTCGTCCTGTGGTTCCATCGGGCCGCGCGTGTCACCGAGCCCCTCGTTGTGACAGTAGACACAGTCGAAGTTGCACCGATCGGTGAGGGAGACCCGCACACCCGACACCTCTCGACCGAAATCGTCCTCCAGCATTCTATCAGTGCCTTCGTCCGGAGACGCTTAAATTAGGCCCATCGGTGCCGGTCCGTGTAACGTCGAACGGTTACTTCCCCCGGCCGTGGGTCACGGCGCGCGGTTCCGTGTTCGGTGCCGCTGTGGCTGCCAGAGTCCCGCGACAAAACCCTTATCCGCCGCTCACGCCGAGAACGTCGCATGGACGAAGCCGACGTACGGGCGCTGCTCCGCCGGGTCGAGGACCCGGACCTCGGCGACGACATCGTGTCGCTCGGCCTGGTCAACGGTATCGCCGTCGAGGGCGACACTGCGAAGGTGTCGCTCGCGCTCGGCGCGCCCTACGCCCCCAGGGAGAGCGCCATCGCCGCCGACATTCGCGAGACGCTCGCCGAAGCCGGCCTCTCGGCCGACCTCACCGCCAAACTCCCGGCCGGCGAGCGCGACGACGAGGTGTTGCCCGGCGTCAAGAACATCATCGCCGTCGCGAGCGGGAAAGGCGGCGTCGGCAAGTCGACCGTGGCGGTCAACCTCGCGGCCGGCCTGTCGAAGCTCGGCGCGCGCGTCGGCCTGTTCGACACCGACGTCTACGGGCCGAACGTCCCGCGGATGCTCGGCGCCGACGACCCGCCCGACGCGACCGAGGAGGACACCATCATCCCGCCGGAGCGCTACGGCGTGCGACTCATCAGCATGGCCTATCTCGTCGGGGAGGACGACCCCGTCATCTGGCGCGGGCCGATGGTGCATCAGGTGCTCACCCAGCTCGTCGACGACGTGGAGTGGGGCGAACTCGACTACCTCGTGCTCGACCTCCCACCCGGCACCGGCGACACCCAACTGACCATCCTGCAGACGTTGCCACTGACCGGCGCCGTCATCGTCACGACGCCCGAGGAGGTCGCCGTCGACGACGCCCGGAAGGGCGTTCGGATGTTCGGCAAACACGACACGAACGTCCTCGGCCTGGTCGAGAACATGAGTTCCTTCGTCTGCCCCGACTGCGGGAGCCAACACGACGTGTTCGGCGAGGGCGGCGGTCGGTCCCTGGCAGAGACCAACGACATTCCCTATCTCGGCGACCTCCCGCTCGATCCCGAGATCAGAACCGGCGAGGAGCCGATGGTGTTGAAAGACGACAACCCGACCGCCGACGCGTTCCGTGTCGTCACCGAGGAGGTCGCCAACAACGTCGGCGCCGTCAACCGGCGGCGCGTCTCGAATCGGTAGCGTCGCCGTAGCCGACCGCTTTTGTGCCCGGGGAGCCTTCCGTCGCTCGTGGATCCAGCACAGGAACACCCCGACAACCCGTTCGGCATGGACGCCGACTGTCGGAACTGTCCGGACCTCTGTGACGAGCGCACGACCGTCGTCCACGGCTACGGCGACGTGGCGGCCGACTTCCTGTTCGTGGGTGGGCGACCCGGTCCCGGTGCGGACCGCACCGGCGTCCCCTTCACGGGCGACCCGGCCGGCCGACGGCTGCAGCGCATTCTCGGCGACCTCGGTTTCTCGTCGTCGCCGCCCGACGCCGACCAGCCGGAACTCGACGGCGCCTACCTCACCTACGTCACCCGGTGTCGGCACCCGGAGCGCGGCCCGACCGACGAGGAGGTCGCCACGTGCGACGCCTATCTCACCGCCGACGTGCGCATGATCAACCCCGAAATCATCGTGCCGGTCGGCCAGTTGGCGCTTCGCCACGTCGCCGTCGAACACACGACCCGCGACGCGTCGACGCTCGACGTCGCGGACTGTCACGCCACGACCATCCGTGGCCGCGGATTCGAACTCGTGCCCATGCTCGATCCGGCCGAGCAGACCGACGCCGAGACGGCGGCCTTCGTCGAGCACGTCGGCGAGTCGGTACTCAACCGCGACTACCGCCAGACCAAGGGGCGAAGCGGTGCGCGGGACTGAGCGTCCGCCCCGCCGCGGACCGGCGCGTTCAAGGCCACGCCGCCACGAGCGCACGCCATGACCACGATCGCCGTGCTTGCCGACCCCCCGCGGGCCGGCCTCGTTGGCACCGAACTCGCGGCGACGAGTCCGCTCACCGAGTCCGAGGCCGCGGAGTGTTACGCAGCGGCCCTCCGTGATGTCCTCGTCGCGGTCGAACGCTCCGGTGGCGACCTGCTCGTCAACTACCGATCCGACGACCTGCTCCCCGACGAACTCGTTACGGAGACGGAGTCGGAAGCGGCCGTCCGGGCGCTCGCGGCCGCCGCGCTCGAGGACGTGAGCGACGTCCGTTTCGAGCCACAGGTCGGATCGTCGTTCGACGCTCGCGCCGGCAACACCGTCACCCACCTCCTGCGGGAGGAGGCGGTCAACTCGGTGGCCGTCGTCGACGGAGCCGCCGCCTTTCTCACTCGCCCGCTGATCGACAACGCGGCGATGAAACTCCGGCGCTCGGAAGTCGTTCTCGGCCCGTCGACGCGCGGCCGGACCTACTACGCCGGCTTCACCGAACCGGTCGACTTCGCGGACGCGTTCCAGCCTCCGGCGATGGAGACGTTGACCGCGCGGGCGCGGGACGCCGGCCACGACGTGGATTTCATCCCCATCCAGCCAGTCATCGAGACGGGCGCCGACCTGCTCGACGTCCTGCCCCTGGTGAACGCCCGCGTCGACGCCGAACGGATCGTCCCCACGAACACCGCGGCGTTTCTCGACGAGGTGGGGCTCCGCGTCGACTACGGCGACGACGGGGCGCACCTGGTCCGGGAGTGATGCGGGATATCGACAGGCCTTAGCCGCGCGATGCCGAACGTCCGGCCGCGGTGGGATGGCAGAGCGGCCTATTGCGCCTGCCTTGAAAGCAGGTAGCCTCACGGCTTCCTGGGTTCGAATCCCAGTCCCACCGGTGGCCGTCGCCCCCGTTTCTGGCGCGACGGCCGAGTACGACTGGTGGTTCGAATCAGAGCCCCGCTCATCTAACATTAACAATCATTATGTATCTGCGACTCGTTGGATCCCATATGTCGACACAGCGGTCGACACCGACGGCGACGCACCGATGTGGCTGTGGCGAGACGTTCGACTCGACCGAGGCACTTCTCCAGCACGCGCGCCACGTACACCGCTTCTCCCCCTGGTAACGGGCTGAGCGTAACGGCTTTGGGTCACCCGTCCGAGAGGCGGGTATGGACTGGCCACACGACCCCGACGGCGAGCAGGGGAGCGAGGGCCGGCGAAAGTACGGCCACGCTATCGTCGCCAAGAAAATCGACGAGGAGTCCGACTTCCCGCTCGACGTCGCGGCGTTCCTCGACGAGTATGGCGACGACCCCGTCCGTATCGACGCCGAGACGGTCGTTCCCGTGCGTGACCTCTTCGAGGGCGTCGACGCCGCGGAGTTCGACGACTTCCCCACGCTGCATCAGGCGCTCGGCGAATCGATGCGAGCGAACGACTACTGGTTCTACGAGGGTCCCGAGGCGTTCGTCGACGGCGCCTGAGACGGTTTATCGTACGTCAGTACGTGGGTCGCCGACCCGTCCTGGCGACCCGCCGGAAGACGGTTACAATACGCCGTCTGAGGGCTGCGCCGGAACTCACTTGCCCCAGGTGGCCCTACGCCGGGTATGGTCACGGTCGAAACGCCGTCGCCGGACGAGGCGGGGGCCGTCGCCGACCTCTGGGTGGCGCTCGCCCGCGATCAGCGCCGGCACGGATCGCATCTCCGCGGCGAGGCGAACTACGCCGCAGTCCGCGCCTCGATGGCTCGCCACGCCGCCGACGGGTCGCTCACGGTCGCCCGCGACGAGGACGGCGATCTCGTCGGGTTCGTTCGGTACGGCATCGACAGCGGGCCGTTGACACAGGACGCCACCCGCGGGGTCGTCCGCGACCTCTTCGTCGTCCCGTCGCGGCGCCGCGAGGGCGTCGGCGGGACCCTCCTCGACGCTGCCGAGTCGTGCCTCCGAGACCGGGGTGCCGAGGTAATCACGCTCGACGCGATGGCCCGCAACGACGACGCCGTTCGCTTCTACGAGCGGCGGGGCTACCGCCCGCATCGGATCGAGTTCGAACTGGAGGTCGAAACCGATAAACGCTCACGGCGGGACCGATAACCTGTTATCGCGCCAGGGGAGCATGGGCGGTTCATGCACTCGACTTGTAATCGAGACTTCGTGGGTTCGAATCCCACCCCTGGCTTCGCTCCGTTCTTCGAGTGATCTCACGCCCGCGGCAGCGGCCGGGCCGCTACCGACGCCGGAGCGCCGCGAGCGCCAGTCCGAACACGGCGACTGCGGCGAGACCGAAGCCGAAGCCGGTCGCCGGCATCTCCGTCGGCGTGGCCGGCGACGTGGTCGTCGCGTTCGCCGTTGGCGTCGCCGAGGCGGTGGCGGTCGGCGTCGGTGAGGCGGTGGCGGTCGGCGTCGGTGAGGCGGTGGCGGTCGGCGTCGCCGAGGGTGTCGCGGTCGGCGTCGGCGACGGGGTCGCCGTTCGGTCGCCCCGGATCGTGACGGTCGCGGACCGCTGTCCGGCGACGATGCTGCCCCGGACCGTGACGGTGTAGGTTCCGGGTGCGCGGTCGGCCATGTAGACGCTCATCCGCTCGCCGCTCTCGGTGATCCGGGCGCTCTGCGGGTTCAGTCCCAGTGGCTCGCCGTCGGGTCCCCGGATCGTCACGTCGAGACGGTCGACGTTGTCGAAGTCGTACTCGGCGCGAACGATGAGCGAGGAGAGCGACCGCACCGTTTGATCGGTGACGTTCCGGCCGTCGCCGCTCCGCAGGAGGAGACTGGTCACGTGTGGTTCGACGACGTGAATCTCCGGTCGCTGGTCGTTGTCCCGCGTCACGTAGTAGCGACCCGGATCCACGCCGGCGAAATCAGCGTTCGTCGGATCGTCGACATCGACCGACGCGTTCCCGTCGACTTGCTGCAGCGTGAGCGGGCCGTCGTTGATCTCGCCGTCCGTCGCCCCTGTCAACTGAACGTCCGAGACATCCAGCTGCTCGCCGACGTACACGGTGACCGGCGGCGACGTGTTGGTTGGCTCCGATCGGGGTTCGTTCACCGCGACGACCGGAAGGGCGAACACGCTCGCGATCAGGAGGCAGACGGTGCCGACTGCGAGTAGCTGTGTCCAGCGGGGATCCGATCCACGGCGGTGTGTCATCACCGACTTTTCGTGATGCGATGCTGTAAACGTACGGTCTAGACGGACTGATACAGGTTCAGTCCGCTTCGAACCCGCGCGGTTCCTCGGCGGGGTCGACGGTCTCGGCGGACCGGTCAGTGACCCGACCAGCGAGCCGCCGGTACTGACGGTGCGTGTCGATCGATTCGCTGCCGAGCACCGCGAACCCCGCGAAGATGGTGAGGAAGCCGGCGACGGCCAGCGTCGAGATGGTCTCGCCGAGGAGCGCCCAGCCGCCGACCGCCGCGACGACCGGGACGAGATAGAAGACGAGGTTCGCCCTGATCGCGCCCGCGGTGTCGAGGAGGCCGAAGTAGGCGATGTAGGCGATGGCACCGGCGAAGAGGCCGACGTACGCCAGCGCGGCGAACGCCTCCGGCGTCCAGCTGATCGCACTGGGGGATTCGCCGGCGCCGATGCTGAGGAGGTGACAGAGAAGCGCCCCGAACGGAAGCCCCCAGGCGGTGCGCACCGTGCTCGATAGGTCGCCACCTGCTCGTCGAATGAGGACGCTGCCGAGCGCACCGCTGACTGCGCCGGTGAACAGGATCGCTTTGCCGACGCCACCGCTCAAGAAACTCGCCGGGTCGGGGTTGACGACGAGGGCGACGCCGGCGACGCCGAGGGCCATCCCGACGACGCCCCGGAGCGAGAGGCGTTCGTCCGACAGCAGGAACGCCGCGAGGATGGGCGTCAGGATCGGATTGAGGCTGAAGACGATGGCGGCGACGGCACTGGTGGTGTACTCCTGGCCCACGAACAGGAGGGCGTTCGTCAGGCCGATGGCGAACACGCCCGTCGCCAGGATACCGGCCGCGTCGCTCCAGGTCCGCGGAACGAGGTCGGCACGCGGCGTCGTGAGCGCCGCGTAGCCGAGCAGTGCGACCGCTGCCACGTCGAACCGGAGGGCGACGAACAGGAGCGGCGGGAAATGCTCCAGACCGGCTTTCGCCGCGACGAACGTCCCACCGAAGAGGACGCCCGTCACCACGAACGCGACGAGGGCGCGACGGCTCGCCGTCGTCACTCTTCACCCCACTGGGGCGGTACGCTGCTCGATCCGAACACCGATGGCGGATGGAGGGAACTCATTACGTATCCGTACTGGTCGGAGCCGTATAGTTTAATTCGTAAAAAATTTCAAAGCAAGAAATGGCCGCACCCGACGTGGGACATTCGTGACGTGCAATGGTTCCACGGTGCGAAAGTGGTTTGTCACGTCGGTCACCAGACGTGGTATGGAGTCGGCGCTGTCGGAAATCGAATTTCTCGCCCTTTCGCCGAACCGGGTGGCTGTGCTCCGGCATCTCGCACAGGAACGGCGGACGCGAACCGAACTGGCACGCGAGACGGGCGCCTCGCAGGCGACGCTCGGGCGGATCCTGCGGGATTTCGAGGAGCGCTCGTGGATCCGGCGGACGGAGGGCGGCTACGTCGCCACCGCCACGGGTGAGCTTGTCGCCGAGGGATTTCTCGACCTGCTCGACATCATGCAGACCGAGGCGGACCTCCGGAACGTGGTGCCGTACCTGCCCACCGACGCCCTCGGGTTCGACCTGCGACACCTGGGTGACGCCACCATCACCATGCCGAGCGGGACACGCCCCAACGCGCCGGTACAGCGCCTCCTGGGCTTCCTGCGCGATGCCGACGAGGCCCGCGCGTTCTCGCACGCGTTCAACGAGGGGAGTCTCACCGTCATCGAGCAGCGCGTCACCGCCGGTGAGATGACGTTTCAGGGGGTGTTCTCCCGCCGTGCCATCGACGCCGTGGCCGACGACGCCGGCCTGCGGCGACGGCTCGAATCGCTGCTCGACGCCAGCGGCGCGGCCCTCCGGGTTCGCGAGGCGGAGATTCCACTAGCAGTGACGACCGCAGACGACATGGTCCATCTGCTCTTGCGGGACGCGAACGGCGTTCTGCAGGCGTCGGTCGACAGCGATGCCGACGCCGTTCGGCAGTGGGCCGACGAGACGTTCGAGCGCTACTGGGCCGCCGCCACGCCCGTCGACCGCGAGGACCTCCCGTCCTGACCTGGCACGTCCGTCAGGACCGGGACCGACGATAGTTTACGAGTCGTCCGCCGCAGGTCGGGCAGGTCATCCGAAACGGGCCCGCTTCGAGTTCCCGATCACAGCCTGGACAGACGTAGCGTGCCATCACACCTGCCCATTCGTTTCGCGTCCAATTAAACATTTTCGTAGGTATTCACTACGCATGTATCTCTTCTACGATTTTATCGGGACGTACGGGTGGTAATGCCCCGGCTGGAAGGGAACGCAAACACTTAGCACGCGGCTCCCGAAGCCGTTGCACATGTCCCAGTTGCGGTCCTGTTATTTCTGTGGCGCCGTCGGAGACTCGCTTCAGGAGTACGCGATTCCCGGCGTCGCGCCCGCCGAGTCACGCTCGGCGGTGCTGTGTTCGACCTGTCACGAGAAACTCCGCCGCGTGCTCGAACCGTTCGCCGGGTCGGACGCCCCCGACCGGCCGGCCGTGTCGGCGTCGGGGTCCTCCCTCCAAGAGGTCACTTTCGATTCGAGCGGTGACCGGGACGACGGCGTCGTCGCTGACGAGAACGGCGTCGGCGCGGACGCCGAGGCCGATACTGCCGACGACGTTTCCACCGGGGACGCCGATGGGCCGGACGACGGTGCGTCCGTCGTGAACGCTGCGCCCGATGTCGACGGGTCGAACAGCGACGCCGAGGAAGCCGCCGCCGAACCGTCTGCGAACGAGGGGTCGTCCGCCGACGCCGACGACGCGGACGTGCCGGAGGAGTACTACAAAGTCCTCCGACTGCTCCAGAACCGCGAGTTCCCGATGGAGCGCGCCGACCTGACGTCGCTGGTGACGGCCGCTTACGACGTCTCGCCGTCGCAGTGTGATCGAATCCTGGAGACGGCCGTCGAGCGCGGCGTGCTGGTCGAGGACGGATCGACGTTCGACCTGGGTCGGCACTGACCGCGACCGGACTACGTTTCGGCCGGCGCGAAGACGACGGTGGCAGTACTCGACTCGGTTGCCCGCGGCGACACCTCCCGGTCGCCGCTGAACCGGATCACGTCGCCCGCATCGAGGTCGTACGTCTCGTCGTCGAGCGTCAGTTCGAGGTGGCCGGCCACCAGATGGAGGACGACGTTCGTCCCCTCGTGGGTGTGTCGGGGCACGCGTTCGTCGGCTTCGAGCTGGAGACGGACGGTTCGCGGTTGCCGCCGTTCGAACACCTCTGCGTGTGGCGTTTCGTCCAGGTCTGCGAGACTGGTTCGTTCGGGCATCGGCGGCGCTACGCGCCCGGGGATGGTAACCCATCTCCCGATTCCGTTCGGGTCGCAATCGGCCACCGTTTTTGTGCCCGCTCTCCGTACGGCGTGGTATGCCAACGCACATCCTCGTTCCGTTCGACGGCTCCCCCCAGGCCGAATCGGCGCTGACGTTCGCCGTCGACGAGTGGCCCGACGCGTCCTTCACCCTGCTGTACGTCGTTGACCCCGTCACGTCCGGGCTCGGCCAGCGTGCGCTTCCCGGCAGCAGCGAGAACTGGTACGAACACGCCCGGGAGACGGGTCGAGCGCAGTTCGACGAGGCCCGCGAACTCGTGCGCCACCCCGTCGACACCCGAATCGAGGTGGGAAAGCCCGCACGGGTCGTCGTCGACGTCGCCGAGGCGGGGCCGTTCGACCACGTCGTCGTCGGGAGCCACGGCCGCGAGGGCGTCACCCGCATCTTGCTCGGCAGCGTCGCCGAGGAGGTGGTGCGTCGGTCGCCCGTCCCCGTGACCGTCGTTCGGTAACGCGAACCGCGACACCGGAACCCACCCGGCGAGTTCGGCCGATTTCAGCCGGTTCTTGTCCGTCCACCCCGTATCGGCGCATAATGCATTTCGACGATGTCATCCGCACCCGCCGATCCGTTCACCAGTACGCCGACGAAGACATCGGCGACGACACGCTCGCCGAACTCTTCGAGAGCGTCCGATACGCGCCCTCCTCGTTCAACCTCCAGCCCTGGGAGTTCCTCGTCGTTCAGGGCGACGACCTCGACCGGTTGCAGTCGGTCGCCTACGGACAGGAACACGTCACCGACGCCGCGGCCGCCGTGGTCGTCCTCGGGACGCTCGACCCGAGCGACCACGCCGACCGCGTCACTGCGGACCTACTGGAGAAAGGCTACCTCCCCGACGAGGAGGCCGCTGACGCGCGTCTCGACACCATCGACGGTCTCGCGAACGCCGACAGCGAGACGCGCCGCGTCTGGACCGTCCAGAGCTGTACGCTCGCCGCGATGGCGCTCATGCACGCGGCCTGGGGGCGGGGCATCGCCTCCTGTCCGATGGGTGGGTTCGACGCCGATGCGCTCCACGAGACGTTCGACGTGCCCACCGACTACGAACCCGTGTTGATCGTCACCCTCGGCTACCCCGAAGACGAAGCCGCCGACGTCGAACGCCCCCGGAAGTTCCGCCGCCCCACCGAGGAGTTCGTCCACTTCGGCGAGTTCGACCCCGTGGCCGCGCCGGCTGACGCCAGCGTCGCCAGCGACGACTAGAAGATGTTCGCCTGCCGGTAGACGTTGAGCCCCTCGTTCGTTATCTCGTAGGGCTTCGTCTCCCGGGAGTGGTTCGCGTCGCGGATCTTCTGGATTTCGACGGCCAGCCGCGTCTCCTGAAAATCGGAGGGACGGACGTACTGCAGGACGAACACCGCGTCGGCGAGATACTCGATGATACCGTAGCGCGAACTGTAGGGGTTGTCGCCGCTGGCCTCGCTGGTCACGAGCGTCGTCACGCCCGACTCCTTGAGCGAGCGACTGAACTGATACACTTCGCTCCGGCGTTCAGACGGGCGGTCGTACATCATCTCCAGCAGCGATACCGAGTCGAGGACGAGTCGGTCCGCGTCGAACTCGTCGATCAGTTCCGGCATGTCGCTCCGGATGCTCGTCAGACTGTTCGCCATCTCGATGGGATCGAGGTGGACGATGGCGAGCCGTCCCTCCTCGGCGTACCGCTCGAACGGCCAGCCCTTCTCCTTGGCCGTATCGAAGATCCGATCCGTGCTCTCTTCGAGCGTGAGATAGACGCCGCGGTCCCCGTTCCGGAGCGCCTGATCGAGAAACTGGAGGCCGAACGTGGTCTTCCCGGTTCCGGCGGAGCCGATGACCGAGATGAGCGACCGCTTCGGTACCCCGCCGAGGATCATGTCGTCTAGGCCGTCGATGCCGATGTCGACCCGATCGATCTCGGATTCGAACGACTCCTCGTCGAACGACTCCTCGGCAGGCGGTCCTCCGCCGAACTCGGCCGCCGGCTCTTCGCCGCCGAATTCGCCGGTCCCGGGTTCCGTCCCCGGACTGCCGCCCGACTCGGGGCCCGATCCCGGACCGCCGCCGAACCCCCCCTCCGGTTCGGGCGCGTTGTCGAAGGCGCTGGCGAAGTCCTCGTCGAACGGTGATTCGTCACCCTCCTCGGGCGATAGCGGGGTTTCGTCCGACGACGGTTCGGGTGGCGTCTCGGCCGATTCGCGCTCCGTTTCCCCCTCGCCTTCGGGCGCTTCTTCCCCCTCGCCTTCGCTCGTTTCGCCCTCGCTTTCCGTCTCGTCCGCTTCCGCCGCGCCCTGCTCGTCGCTCTCGGCCTCCCTGAGCGCCCGTTCGAACCAGTCCTCGTCGTCGTCGCTCATCGACGGCCGTCCGATCCGGCCGCAGTGATCATCGCCGACCCTGGCTCCGCTCGCTGCGCCATCGGTGCAAACTCCGGTGCCCTGTCCCATGAATGTTGTCCGTCCGGTGGGCTTTTTTTCCCCGACTGCAAGAGCGACGTATGTACGTCGGGATCGTTGCACAGCGGGACAACAGTCGTGCGGCATTTCTCGCCGCCGAGTTGCGGCGGCGACTCCGCGAGGAAGATGTCTCTGTCGCCGTCGACACGACGACGGCCGAGACGCTCGACCTCGACGGCTCGCCGGTCGAGTCGTTCGACGCCTGCGACCTCGTGATCAGCATCGGCGGCGACGGTACCTTCCTCTATGCCGCCCGCGGCGCCGACGGCACGCCCATCCTCGGCGTCAACCTCGGCGAAGTCGGCTTTCTCAACGCCGTCGGCCCGGACGAGGCCGTCGAGACGGTCCTCGACGAGGTGGCGGTCTTCCGCGCCGGCGAGTTGACGGTCCGCGAGGCCCCTCGCCTCTCCGCCAGCGGCGACGGATGGACCACGGCGGCGACGACCAACGAACTCGTGGTGCAGGGGCCGATCCGCGGTCCCGGCGGCGGCGTCGACATCGATGTCCGTGTCGACGGGTCGCAGTACTCCGTGGGACGCGCCGACGGCGTTCTCGTGGCTACGCCGACCGGGAGCACGGCCTACAACCTCAGCGAGTCCGGCCCGCTGATCCACCCCGACGTCGACGCTCTCGTCGTCAACGAGATGTGCGCCCGAGAGGGAATGCCGCCGCTCGCCGTCGCGCCGGACAGTGAGATAACCGTCGGCGTCACGGACGCCGACCGCGCCGTCGTCATCGGCGACGGGCGCGTGCTTCGCGAACTCGATCCGCCGACCGAGGTGCGGATCAGCCGCGCCGATTCGCCGGTGCGGATCGCCGGGCCGACCTCGGATTTCTTCGAAGCGCTCGGAAAACTGGACTAGGCGCCCCAGTTCGTCTGCCGGCGCGGGCGGTCCGAGATGGCCTCCACGTCGATGGGGTCGTCACGGTGGCGCAGTCCCTCGAGGACCGCCTTCGCCGACGCGTGCGTCGAGAAGTACGTGATGTCCTCCTCGACGGCGACTTCGAGCGCGTCCCGGTTCCGCGAAACGATGACATCGACCTTGCCAGCGCGGATGGCCGTCCGGAGGTCGTCGAACTCCTGCACGTCGAAGAAGTCGCTGAATCCGTCGATGAGCGCCTGTCCCTCCTCGGTGCCGGGACCGGGGAACTCCGACGCCGAGAGGTCGACGACGGCCGTCCCCTCCTCGGGAATGGCCTTGCCCGTCGCGGCCTGGGCCTTCTCGTAGGCCTTGCCGAAGTGCTGGGCCGTGCCCATCACCTCGCCCGTCGACTTCATCTCCGGGCCGAGACGTGGGTCGCTGCCCGCCAGACGGTCGAACGGTAGGACGACTTCCTTCACGCTCACTTTCTCCGGAATCTGCTCGTCCACGTCGAGTTCGTCGAGGCTGTGGCCCGCCATCACCTTCGCCGCGATCTTGGCGATGGGGACGCCCGTCGCCTTCGAGACGAAGGGGACCGTCCGCGAGGAGCGCGGGTTGGCCTCGAGGACGTACACCGTGCCGTCCTTGACGGCGAGCTGGACGTTCAGCAGGCCCACGGTGTCGAGCGCACGGGCGATTTCCAGCGTCACCTCGCGCACGCGGTCCATGACACCCGTGATTTCGTCAGCCTGCGGCGGGATCATGCACGCCGAGTCGCCGGAGTGGACGCCGGCGCTCTCGACGTGTTCCATCACGCCGCCGATGAGGACATCCTCGCCGTCGGCGACGGCGTCGACGTCGAGTTCCACCGCGTCGGCGAGGAACTCGTCGATGAGGATCGGTTTGTCCGGACTGACCCGGACGGCTTCCTCGATGTACTCCTTCAGTTCCTCGTCGTCGTAGACGACGTCCATCGCGCGGCCGCCGAGGACGTAGGACGGACGCACCAGCACGGGGTAGCCGATGTCGTTGGCGAGTTCGAGCGCCTCGCTCTCGCTGGTCGCGGAACCGCCTTCCGGCTGGGCGATGCCGCGCTTGTCCATCAGGCGGTTGAACCGGTCGCGGTCCTCCGCGAGGTCCATCGCGTCGACGCTCGTACCCAGAATCTCACAGTCCAGATCCCGGCGCTTGAGCTCTGCCTCCAGCGGGTGGCCGATGTTGACGGAGGTCTGGCCGCCGAACTGCACCATCACGCCGTCGGCGTCGGCGGCCTCGATGACGTCCGCCACTTCCTCGGCGGTGATGGGCTCGAAGAAGAGGCCGTCGGAGGTGTCGTAGTCCGTCGACACCGTCTCGGGGTTGTTGTTGACGACGTGGGCGTCGATACCCTCGTCGCGCAGCGCCTGGATGGCGTGGACCGAGCAGTAGTCGAACTCGACGCCCTGTCCGATGCGGATGGGACCCCCGCCGACGACGACGACGCTCTCGACATCGCGGTCGACGCGGAGTTCGTCCGCGGCCGATTCGCCCTCGAGGGGACCGGAGACGAACTCCGGTTTCCGCGAGGAGTAGTAGTACGGCGTCTGGGCGGCGAACTCGCCGGCGCAGGTGTCGACCTGCTTGTAGCTCCGGCCGGGAACCGCCGTCTCGACGGTGCCGACGTCGGCGCCCGCCGCGGCCGCGATCTCCGTGTTCGTGACGCCCTTGATCGCCGCTTCGGTGAAGTCGCCCTCCGACGCCGCTTCGACCGCCTCCGCGACGCGGCCGAACCGCTCGACGTACCACTCCTTGATGTCGGTCAGGGCGACGACGTCCTCGGTGGTGTAGCCGCGCTCGAACGCCTCGAAGATGGCGTAGGGGCGGTCCGGCGAGGGGCGTTCGAGATACTCGGTTTCGAGCGTCTCGTCGTCGACGGTCGCCCAGTCGACGGCCGGGTCGTACTCCGAGGAGCGAAGCGCCTTCAGCAGCGACTCCTCGAACGTGCGCCCGATGGACATCGCCTCGCCCGTCGACTTCATCGCCGGGCCGAGGGTGAAGTCCACGTCGCCGAACTTGTCTATCGGCCACCGGGGGACCTTCGTCACCACGTAGTCGATGGCGGGTTCGAACGCCGCCGTCGTCTCGCCGGTGATCTCGTTTTCGATCTCGTGGAGGCGCTTGCCGAGCGCGACCTTCGCGGTGACGCGGGCGATGGGATACCCAGTCGCCTTCGACGCGAGCGCCGAGGAGCGCGAGACGCGCGGGTTCACCTCGACGACGCGGTACTCGCCGCCGGGCGTGCCGTCGTCGTGCCACGCGAACTGGATGTTACAGCCGCCCTGAATGCCGAGTTCGCGGATGACATCGAGCGCGGCGTCGCGCATCTCCTGGTGGCCCTTGTCCGGAATCACCTGCGACGGCGTGACGACGACGGACTCGCCGGTGTGGATGCCCATCGGGTCGATGTTCTCCATGTTGCAGATGATGATGGTCGAGTCATCGGCGTCGCGCATCACCTCGTACTCGAGTTCGACCCAGCCGGCGATGGATTCGGTGACGAGCACCTCGTTGTTCCGCGAGAGGCGCAGGCCCTTCCGGACGCGTTCGACGAGCTCGTCCATGTCGTCGACGACGCCCGATCCCGACCCGCCGAGCGTGTAGGTCGTCCGCGCGATGACGGGGAGCCCGCCGACGTCGTCGACGGCGTCGCCGACGCGTTCGCGCAGGTCGTCCTCGTGGAGCCCGGACACCGATTCGTCGTCGTCGAGCGAGATGGTGGTCGACTCCGGCACGGGCTGGCCGATGTTCTCCATCCGCTTGCGGAAGAGGTCGCGATCCTCCGTCGCGTAGATGGTGTCCAGGGGCGTGCCCATGATCTCTACGTCGTGTTCCTCGAGCACCCCTTCCTCGGCGAGTGCGGCGGTGACGTTCAGCCCCGTCTGGCCGCCGAGGCCGGCGATCACGCCGTCCGGCTTCTCCATCCGGATGATCTCCGCGATGGCCTCGGTCGTGATGGGCTCGATGTAGACGCGGTCGGCCATCTCGGGGTCGGTCATGATCGTCGCGGGGTTCGAGTTGACGAGGACGACTCGGGCCCCTTCTTCCTGGAGGGCTCGGCAGGCCTGTGCGCCGGAGTAGTCGAATTCGGCGGCCTGTCCGATCTGGATCGGGCCGCTGCCGATCAACAGGATCGTGCGGTCCTCGGATTCGGTGGCGGTGTCCGCCACGGTGGCCTCGTCGGTCATCGTCAGATCCGAGTCTGCACATCGTAATAAGCCCGACGAAACAGTACGAGATGCGAAACAAAATTACGGATTTCGAAATCCGTATCCCGCACCGTATGCGGCGGCGCGACGCCGGCAGACGGCGGCGTCAGTTGCTCAACCGGTATCGATAGGGGCTCCCCTGCAGTACCTCGATGTCGCCCTCGTCCGCCCACCGGCCGAGGATGGTGGCGACGCGGTGGGCACTTTCGACCTCGTCCTGTTCGTCGAGGAGTGACAGGATCTCCCGGGCGGTCAGTGGCTCGTCGGCGTCGGAGAGCACGCCCCGGAGTTGCTCGTGCTTGGTTTGGGGGCGCATACGTCTCACAACGGCCGGGAACGCCTTAGTGTTCAGTGAGACGACCGTCCGACGACTGTCAGACGAGACGCGGTTCACGGTCCGATCCTGCCCGACCTGCCGCGCAGAGCGTTCAGACGCTCCCGTAGACGTCGTCGGCCTCGAGGTTGCGTTCCTCGCGGTACTGCTCGACGAACGCCGACACGTCGAAATCGAGCATCCGCTGTTCGAACTCCTGGATCGCCGCGTCGTCGTCGGCGTGGCTCACGGCGTGTTCCATCAACTCCACGACGAGTTCGACGATGACCTCGTGGAGGCGACGGGCGTCGAAGTCCGTCACCCACAGGAGCGCGTAGCCGACGTCGCCGTCCTCGCTCAGATCCGCCGTCGCCACCTGTGCGGGGAACTCCTCTAACACGACTCCCAGGAGATGCGGCGTGTCGAACTCCGGCATCTCCTCGCTCGTGGTTTCGACGGTTTCCTGGAGAATCTCGACGAGGAACTCCGGCAGGAATCGCTCGGGCGGGTGGACGTCCATCACGACTGCGTGCCGGTCGCCACACGGACAGTCGAACTCCCGCATCCCCAGGTCGAACTCCGTGACGCGGACGTCCTCCCCACAGGGGAGGTCGATCGTCCGCGTCTCGCCGCCGGGGACGCCCGGTTTCGTCATGCGTGCGGTTACGCGCTCGGTCGGTTAAAGGCCGCGTTCTCTATCCCTCGGCCGTCACCCACAGGATCGGGCCGACGACCAGCATGACGATGCCGAGAAACAGGTAGTGGACCGGCGCCAGCGCCTGTGGCGTCAGGATGAAGATGAGGCCGAACAGCGTCACGTTGGCGGCGATGACCCGCCGGGACTTCAGTGGGAGTGCCCCGACCGTCGCGAGAACGAAGACCAACAGGAGCGCCTGCCCGACGTTGTAGTTGAGCAGGAAACTGTCGATGACCTGTAGCGGGAGCATTCGTATTCACAACTCGCCCGGAATCGGCCATTAAAGTTCCGCTTACCGCTGGCGCGGACTATCGCTCGCTCGGCCCCGTGATATCGAGCGGTCGGATCCAGCCATACCACAGCAGCACGACCATCGTCCCGTAGCCGAGGACGAAGACCACGGAGCCGAGCGCGTCGTAGCCCTGTTCGGCGAGCAGTCCCCGTGCGATCCCCGATCCGCCGATGCCGACCACCAGCAGGGCGATGATGAGCAGCGTATCGCGGGTCAGAAACGCGTCGGTGTCCATGGCTGCTCTAGACACCCGTCGCTAGTCAATGGCTCGGTTCGCGAAAAAGCGGAAACCGCGCGGTCAGTTATGCCGGAGCAGTCGCGCGAGCGATGGTGTTGGTGCTGCCGCCCGAGGGGTTGGTCCAGATGACGCGGATGGTCTCACCGGTGTTAACGTTGTTGTAGGTGATCTGGTCACCCGCTTGGACCGTCCCACCCCAGTTGGATGTATCGAGTGTCAGGTTGTCTGTGCCGTCTCCGGTCACGCTGAGCGTGGAGTTCTCGATGGTTGCGCCGCCTTCGTGGGCGATGGTGACGCTGCTAGCGTTAGCATTATCGCCCATGGAGAACTCGAAGCTGAAGCTCGCCTGCGGTGCGTTTTCACTGACCTGGTCGCCGAGTCCGAGGACGAAGGTGCCGATGACGGCGGCGAGGATAACGGTAATCGCCACCATCAGAATGACACCGATGACCGGGCTGACGGCCCGGTCGTCCGTGAGTAGATTTTTGAGTTGCATGGGTTGTCTGTGCACGCCGGGAGCCAGGGGGAATCGCTCCCGCACGGGCAAACGTCGGCGTGCTTACCTACAAGGAATGAGGGGACCGGTTATAAATCACGTGGCTAAATATCACGCGGGATAATTTACGAAAAGACACCGTGTGACGACGTGGAAACGCCGCTCATGCTGCCGGCTGTTGTTGATGGCGAGATTCACTCCTTGAGTTGAGAACTCTCGAAACTACAGCCGACGGTATCAGTAACTCCGTTCTTTCGGCTCGTAGGTCTTCGCCTCGCCTTCGAGGACGACGGGCTTGTACCAGAGGTCGGGAGACCCGTCGTCCCACGAGACCATCGTGTGTTTGATCCACTCGTCGTCGCGGCGCTCCTGGTACTCCTTGCGCCAGTGGGCGCCGCGGAACTCCTCGCGGGCGAGCGCGCCGAGCGTGATCATCTCCGCGATGTCCAGCAGGTTCCGCGTTTCGATGGTCTGGATCAGGTCGGTGTTGTAGGTGCTGGAGGGGTCGGCGACGTAGACGTCGCGGTACCGCTGCCGGGCGGCGTGGATGTCGGCCAGCGCCTCCTTCAGCGCGCTCTCCTCCCGGAAGACGTTGACGTTGTCCGTCATCGTGCGCTGGACCGCCGCCCGGATGTCGGCGTGGCGGGTCCCCTCGTCGCGTTCGAGCAGGCGATCGATGCGCTCGCGTTCGCGTTCGAGCGCCCGCTCGACGACGGCCTCGGTCGCTTCGGTGGCCCCGCCGTCGGCGACGGTGCCGTCGCCGTTCCACGGTTCGCCCGGGTCGACGGACGTGTCGATGTCGCCCGGTTCGGCGTCCGGCCCCTTGCCGACCGGAATCTGGGGCTCACCCAGGTCCTCGCCGGCGACGTGGCGCCCGGTTCGTTTGCCAAAGACCGTGAGTTCGGGAAGGGCGTTCCCACCCAGGCGGTTGGCGCCGTGGACGCTCGCGCAGGCACACTCGCCGACGGCGTACAGGCCGTCGACGCAGGTCTGGCCGAACTCGTCGGTTTCGATGCCGCCCATCGCGTAATGCTGGCCGGGCTTGACCGGCATCGGCTCTTCGAGGCCGTCGACGCCCTCGAAGTCCTCCGCGAGATGGAGGATATTTTCGAGGCGGTCGAGCACCCGTTCCTCGCCGAGGTGACGCATATCGAGGTGGACGTACTCGTCTTCGATCCCTCGACCGGCGTTGATTTCGGTCAGCTCCGCGCGCGCCACCACGTCGCGCGAGGCGAGTTCTCCGTCGTTGTTCGCGTAGCCACGCTCGAACATGAGCCGCTCGCCCTCGTCGTTGTAGAGGATGCCGCCCTCGCCGCGGACGCCCTCCGAGATGAGGACGCCCGTGGAGGGGAGCGTCGTCGGGTGGAACTGGATCATCTCCATGTCCTCGACGGGGACACCCGCGCGGTAGGCCATCGCCACGCCGTCGCCCGTGTTCGCCACCGCGTTGGTGGTGTGGTCGTACACCTGCCCCAGACCGCCCGTGGCGAGGACGACGCCGTCCCGGGCGGTGAACGCCTCGACGTTCCCCGTCGCCGTCTCGTAGGCGACGACGCCGTGGCAGGTTCGGTCCGCGGGCTGGTCCTCGTCCGTGACCGCGAGGTTCAGCACGTACCACTCGTCGAACACCTCGATGCCTCGTTTGACCACCTGCTCGTAGAGCGTGTGCAGGAGGTGATGACCCGTTTCGGCGCCCGCGTAGGTCGTGCGGGGGAACGAGAGACCGCCGAACGGTCGCTGGGAGACGCGGCCGTCGTCGTCGCGGGAGAAGGCCATGCCCCAGTGTTCGAGCTGGATGGCCTCTTCCGGACTCTCCTGACAGAGGGCTTCGACGGCCGGCGCGTCGGCCAGATAGTCCGACCCCTTCATGGTGTCGTAGGCGTGCATCTCCCAGTCGTCGCCCTCGCGGAGCGCGGCGTTGATGCCGCCCTCCGCCGCTCCGGTGTGACTCCGGACAGGATGGAGTTTCGTGACGATGGCCACGTCGGCCCCCGCTTCCTGTGCCGCGATGGCCGCGCGCAGGCCGGCGCCGCCCGCACCGACCACGATGACGTCGTATTCGTGCATGGTTACCAGAATTTCAGGTTGCTCTTGACTGCCTCGCGTTTCAGCTCCTGGATGTGTTCGGTCAGGGGGATGTCCTTCGGACACACTTCGGTACAGGAGAACTGGGTCTGACACCGCCAGACGCCGTGTTCCTGTTCGATGATCTCCAGGCGCCGCTGTTTCATCTCCTCGCCCTCGCGTTCGTCCATCGCGAAGCGGTAGGCCTTGTTGATGGCCGCCGGACCGAGATACTCGTTGTCGCCCGCGGCGATGTTACAGGAGGACATACACGCGCCACACCAGATACACCGGGTCGAGGTCTTGATCTTCTCGCGGTTCTCCCGGCTCTGACGCTGTTCTTCTAGGTCACCCTCGGGCTGCTCGGTCGTCTGGAAGTAGGGTTCGACCGCCTCCATCTGGTCGTAGAAATGCTCCATGTCCACGACCAGGTCCTTGATGACCTCTTGGTGCGGGAGGGGCTCGATGCGAACCGGTTGCTCGAGGTCCGACAACTGCGTCTGACAGCCGAGGCGCTGCGAGCCGTTGATGAACAGGGCGTCGGAGCCACAGATGGCCTGCCGACAGGAGTGTCGGAAGGTGAGGCTGGCGTCGAACTCGTCGCGGGCGTAGATGAGGGCGTCGAGCACCGTCATCCCCGTCTCGTAGGGGACGTGGAAGTCGTCGAAGCGAGGCTCCTGTTTCCCCTCGACTTCGGGGTCGTAGCGGAACACCTTCAGATGGTAGCGCTCCGCGTCGGCGGCGGCGCGTTCGGTCTCTTCGACGCGTTCTCGCTCTCGCCGTTCGGCCTGCCGGCGTTTTTCGGCTTGGCGGCGCTCGCGGGGCGTCTCGGCCTCGGCGTCGGTTTCCGCGCTGTCCGCCTCGGTCTCGGTCTCGGGTCGTTGCGTACTCATAGTATCGGGAGGAGGTCGATGCCGGCCCACGCGTTCGCGGTTCGGAACCCCTGTACCAGCAGGACGAGGCTCGCGACGCCGAGGACGACTTTCACGACCTGTCGTTTGGTGCCGGTCAGTCCCACGTTGATCAGGGCGTTGTAGACGCCGTTGACGCCGTGGAACGTCGCCGTCACCAGAAAGAGGATCATCAGCGAGTAGTAGGACCACTGCTCCATCCGACCGGCACTCATCTGGAACGTCACCTCGTTCGCGTGGTGGACGAAATGCAGGAGGAAGAAATGGAAGGCGAGCACGACGATGAGGAAGGCAGCGGTGATGCGCTGCCAGAGCCACAGGCGGCCGCCCTCGGTGAACGAGGAGTAGCGCTCGGCCATCAGAGCGACACCCCCGCGAGGAACGTGGGGACGCTCGCGATCACGATGGCGCCCGTCAGGATCAGCGACGCGTAGAAGCTCTGGTCCTGGCTTTCGAGGCCGAGGCCCAGGTCGACCAGGAGGAGTCGCGTCCCGTTCAGGATGTGAAACACGGCCACCGCCAGCAGGCCGACCTCGAGGATGCGGACCACCAGCAGACTCTCCAGCGTCTGGATCGTCCGGGTGTAGAGGTCCTGGTTCGCCGCGACGGTCGCGGGGTCGGCGCTCGCCGACGTGAGTGCCGTACTCAGCACGGCGACGTGGGTGAACAGGTAGCCGATCAGCACCCACCCGGTGAATTTGTGAAAGATCCAGGCCCACATGCCGGCCGAGAACTCCCGCCACCGGCCGAAGTCCTCGATGAGGCCCCGATCATAGGACTGACTCATGCTCGACCGGGAGTGGGAACCGGCGTCGTATAGAAGTTACGTACATCCCGGTGTGTGTCCACACATGTCCCCCGACAGCCATCGACATCGCCTTCGGCGGTCGACGAGGGTCGACGACCGATGTACCGCGCACCCTCACTCCGGAAGGTCTATCCCGACTTGCCCCGAAGTACCGTCGAGGCGGCCGTTTTCGGCATTGGATCACCGAAAACCCTGCCGTCTCACCGTTCATACGCATCGTCCAGTCAGTGCTCGCCCAGCCGCGGCCGACGCGACAGGTTTTACCCCCGACCGGACCTCTGCCCTACTGATGGTCACGGTTCAGTTACCGTTCGACGCCGAGCGCTGTCTGGAGTATTATCTCGGCAACGCGCCCAGTCTCTCCACGCTCCTAGTCGCCAACGGCGTCGCCTTCCTCGTCGGCGTGAGTTTCTACGTCCACTCCTCGCCCTCGCTCGCGTCCCTGCCGGCCGTTCTCTATCCGCTGTTCGCCGACTCGCCGACGGCGCTCGCCCTCGTGACGCTCTCGCTCGCGACGTTGCTGCCGACGCTCGACCGGCGGGTCCGTACCGCACCCACGAACGTTCCGCTCGCCTACCTCCATACGTTCGCGTTCATCTGGCTCCTGAAGTACGGCCTCTGGACGGTCGTGGCGCTGAATCTCCGTCCCGACCTCTATGTCGGCTTCGCCGGCGCCGCGCTTTGGGACTACTGGGGAATCATCCTCACCCATCTCCTCTTCGTCGTTGAAGCGTTCGCCATCCCCTACTACGGAGTGACGACCGACCGGGCGCTGAAGGCGGCCCTCGGGGCGTTGCTCCTGAACGACGCCTTCGACTACCTGCTCGGCTACCACCCGCCGCTCCGCTACGACCCCGGCCTCCCCTTGATCCTCGCGACGCTCGCGCTGTCGGTCGGTGCCGTCGTCGTCGCCGACCGGATGTTCGACCGCCTCGACACCTTCGATCCGCTGGCGCCGGGAGGTGGCGAATGACCGACTGGAAGCGCGTCCTCCGAACGGATCCGGTGATGGCCGATCTGATCGAGACCCACGGCGATAACCGCGTCACACCGGCCGAGGGTCCGTTTCGACGGCTCGCCGTCAGCATCATCAACCAGCAGCTGTCGACCGCGAGCGCCGCCGCCATCCGCGAGCGCGCATTCGACTCCCTCGGTGAGGTGACGCCGGAGTCGGTGCTGGCGGCCGACCGCGACAGCCTCCGGGACGCCGGTCTCTCGCGCACCAAGGTGGACTATCTCCGCAACGCCGCCGAGGCGTTCCGCGACCGCGACCTCACGCCCGCAGGCCTGGCGGATCACGACGACGAAGCGGTGGTCGAGGAACTCACGCGGATCACGGGGATCGGTCGTTGGACCGCCGAGATGTACCTCATTTTCGTTCTGGGCCGCGAGGACGTGTTACCGCTCGGTGACCTCGCCGTCCGGCGCGGCCTGGAAACGCTCTACGGCGTCGACGACCGCGCGGCGATGCGCGACGTCGCGGACGCGTGGCGGCCGTACCGCTCCTACGGCACCCTGTACGTCTGGGACGCGTACGAGAGTTAGGTGCCGGCCGCGCGGTCGAGCGGGTCTTCGAGTTCTCCCAGCACGGCTTCGAGGGCGTCCGTCGCGGTGACGAGGCCGACGACCTCGTCGTCTTGGACGACTAGGGCGAGTTCCTGATCTTCGTCCTGAAACCGATCGAAGGCGTCGCTGATCGTCGTCTCCGGCGAGAGCGTCATCGGCGGGACGGCGATATCTTCGAACGTCCGCTCGTCGCGCTCGAGCGCCTCGAAATGCGTCAGTACCGACGGCGTGTAGACGATGCCCCGGAAGTCGGCCAGTCCCTCGCCGACGAGCGGGAAGCGGGTGTGGGGCGCCGCCCGCATCGTCTCTAGGTTCTCCGACACCGACGCCGTCGTCGAGAGCGCGACGATGTCCGCGGCGTCGACCATGATCGCTTCGACGTGTGTGTCCCCGACCGCGAGCGCGTTGAGCACCTCCTCCTGGCGCTCCTCCGAGATCTCTCCCTCCTCGAGCAGGCTGTCGATGCGGTTGCGGAGCTGGGCGCGGGTCTCGATGACCTCTTCCTCGGTTTCGAGCCAGGCGCCCGTCATCTCGATGCCGAACAGTTTGAGCGTCCCCTTCGCGACGGTGTCGCCGACGCGCATGACCGGCGAGATCAGCCACGCGAACCAGTACAGCGGCCGCGCGCCGTACCGGCAGACGAACTTCGAGCGCTCGACGCCGAGATACGTCGGTGTCTGCTCGCCGTGGGTCAGGTGGACGAGGTTGATGATGGCGTAGGCGACGAGCGCGCCGGCGCCGACCGACGCCAGCGCGCTCCCGGCGAATACGGGTTCGACGAGTGCGGCCAGGGCGGGTTCGGCGACGATCCCGACCGCGATGCTGGAGGCGGTGATGCCGACCTGACAGCTCGTGAGGTAGATTTCGAGGTCCTGTGTCATCTCCCACGCCCGACGGAGGGCGGGCGTGTCGAACTCCGATTCGGGGTACTGTCGGACCCGCGTGAGCGCGAATTCGATGGCGACGAAGAAGCCGTTTGCCAGGATGAGCAACACCCCGGCGAGGAGTCGGAGCGCGAGTTCCAGCGGTGTCATCGTTCCCTCGTACCGGCACGCGAGGGAAAGTAGCTGTGGCTCCGACGCCGCCCTGGCCCTCTTCGGCGAGCCGATCACCGCACCGATCCAACAGGTAGTTAACGCGCCCCGACTTCGCGCCGGTATGGAAGCCGCGCTGGTCATCCTCGACGGGTGGGGACTCGACGGCACCGGCCGTAACGCCGTCTCGGCCGCCGACACGCCCACGTTCGACCGCATCCTGGCGACCGGGGCCTCCGGGACGCTCGCCGTCTCGGGGCGGCGCGTCGGGCTCCCGGAGGGACAGATGGGTAACAGCGAGGTCGGCCACCTCAACATCGGCGCCGGCCGCGTCGTCACCCAACCCCTCGCGCGCATCAACGATTCTATCGACGACGGCTCTTTCTTCGAGAACGACGCACTCTTGGGCGCTATCGATCACGTCGAATCGACCGGTGGCCGCCTGCACATCATGGGCCTTGCCAGCACCGGCGGGGTTCACTCCCACCAGCGCCACCTCGACGCCCTCATCGACCTCGCGGCTCGGAACGACGTCGAGGCGGTTACCCACGCCTTCACCGATGGGCGCGACACGCCGCCGACCGACGGAGCGGACTCGCTGGCCGAACTGGATGTCACGGCCGCCGAACACGGCACTGGTGACGTGGCGACCGTCGTCGGTCGCTACTACGCGATGGACCGCGACGAGAACTGGGAGCGGACCAAACGTGCCTACGACGCCATCGTCGACCGCGAGGCCGACCACGTCGCGCCGACCGGCGTCGACGCCGTCGAGGCCGCCTACGATCGCGGCGAGACCGACGAGTTCGTCGAGCCCACGGTCGTCAGTGGCGCCGGGGATGTCGCCATCGAGGACGGCGACGCCATCGTCTTCGCCAACTTCCGCGCGGACCGCGCCCGGCAACTCGTCCGGATGCTCGCCGACATCGACCCCGAGTGGGGCGCCGCGGTCGATCCGCCGGCCACCCACCTCGTCACGATGACCGCGTACGACGAGCGGTTCGACTTCCCCGTCGCCTTCCCGCCAGCGGACCTCGACGACACGCTCGGGGCGATGCTCGCCCGCGCGGGCAAGACACAACTGCGGATCGCCGAGTCCGAGAAGTACGCCCACGTCACCTACTTCCTCAACGGCGGGCGCGAAGTGGCGTACGACGGTGAACGGCGTCACATCGTCGAGAGTCCCGACGTGCCCACCTACGATCAGCGCCCCGCAATGAGCGCCACGGCAGTCACCGCCGCCGCCATCGACCACATCGCCGAATCCGACCCCGACGTGCTGGTGGTGAACTACGCCAATCCCGACATGGTCGGGCATACGGGCGACTTCGATGCGGCGGTCGAGGCGGTCGAGGTGGTCGACACCCAACTCGGACGGCTCATCGAGGCGGTCCACGCCGCCGGCGGCGACGTTATCGTCACCGCGGACCACGGCAACGCCGAGTCGATGGGCGACCCTGACGACCCGCACACCGCTCACACCGCCAACCGCGTCCCCTTCGTCTATCTCGCGCCCGGCGACGATCCGTCCGGCGGCCGGCGCGTCAGGACCGGCGGATCGCTCTGTGACGTCGCGCCGACGGTGTTGGCGATTCTCGGGATCGAACAACCGGCGTCGATGACCGGCGAGTCACTCCTCGAGTAGGTCGCCCACGAGGAGGCGGTAACACGGGCCGACGAACGCCAGCGCCGCGAGGATGGCCGCGCCGACGATGACGCCGGGATGCATCGCGGCCGAGAGCGAGACGGTCTCTAACGACCCCAACGACGCGCCGGCAACGACGCCCGCGGCGACCCACGGTATTTCGCCGATGGCGGTGCCGAGCGCGAACGCTGGGAGCGAGACGCCGGCGACGCCCGCTCCCGCCGACACTACGTCCGAGGGGAGCGGAAGGAGACGACTCCCGACGACGCTCCGCAGGTCGCCCGTCTCCGCCACCAATCGCTCGCCGGCCAGGGCGACCCGCCCGCCGCCCGCGCTTCGCCCCGCGAGCCAGTAGGGCGGCACGCTCGTCAGCACGACCAGCGCGAGCGCGAGCGGGAAGCCGGCGACGCCCAGGCCGTAGCCCGCCACGACGGCGAGCAGCGTCGTCGGCCACGCGAACAGCGGGCGGACGACGGCCACGGCGACGAGGGCGGCCGTCAGTCGAAGCGGGTCGGCGGCCAGCCAGGCCAACCGGCGGAGCGCCTCGTCGGGGGCGACCAGCCAGCCGAGGAGGGCCACCGCTCCGACGAGACAGACCCCCACGAGCGGTCGCAGACGACGCTCCATACCGCTCCGGTCGCCGTCACGAACCAAACGGTTTGTGCTTCCCGCCGTGTCGGGACGTTCATGAGCGCCGACGTGTAACGGCCGGCTGTGACCGACGACGGCGTGACGGACGACCGAGCGCGAGACGACGCCCGCGTCGAACTCGCGCTCGACCTGCTGGCGAACCTCGAACACGACGAGCTATCGCTGTCGGCCGCCGTCGACCGCATCGAGACGGTGACGACTGATCCGACGCTGACGCGGACCATCCTCGACGAGGCGGAGCTACGGGGCATCATCGAGCGCGAGAACGGGCGCATCCGCGTTCGGCGCGGCGGGTTCGTCAGCTTCGAGCGCCAGGTGGTGACTCGCGAGGGCGAGTTCGACTGCCGACGCTGTGGGGCGAGTCTCTCCATCGGCCACTTCGTTCGGTTCGAGGCGGGCGAACTCGGCCCCTTCGGCTCTTCCTGTGTGCGAAAAGTGCTCGGACGGACGGACGACGCCTAGCTCAGACGGTTTATTGTACGTCAGTACCGGTGATTCACCGAAACGGTCCGACAAACCACCGGTGAACAGTTACAATAATCCGTATCACCCGCGACGCCGAAGCTCTTCGATCAGTTGCTGGATCGTCTGCTGCTGGCGTTCGAGCTGCTCGTTCTGCTCCTCGACGGCCTTCCGGAGCGCGGCGAGTTCCTCCGCGACCGCCGGGTCGTCAACGACGCCCGCCGACTCGAACCCCGAGGTACCGAACCCGTCGCGGTCCGGCGCGGGTTCGTCGGTCGTCTCGGATTCGGCGTCGGCGTTCGCCGGCGACGAATCGCTCTCGTCCGCGTCGGGGACGCTCGTCCCCAGCGGTTCCGGTCCGTCGCCGAACGACACGGTGTCCTCCGCGGTGTCGGCGTCCTCTTCCTCCACGTCGTCCTCGGCCGTGGTGGTCGTGGCCGCGCGAAGCGCGTCCACGTCGTCGACGCCGTGGTACGCACACACCGCGTCGACGAGCGCCTCGCGGAGCGCCCGGGCCTGATCGTTCGGCGTCTTGAACCGTTCCTGTCGATCGCCGACGGTGAGCACGACCGATGTCGCGACGCTTCCCTCCTCGAAGTCGAGGTCGGTCACGTCGTCGTAGTGGTACTCGTCGTACTCCTCGTCCCAGACCGCCGACCCGATGTGGCGGACGAGGCGCGCGCTCGTGATGACGATAGTCAACTCGCTGAAGCGGAAGGTACGCTTGATCGTCTCGCCCGAGTCGGTGATCCCACGGGCGTTCAACACGCCGGCGAGTACGGGGTGGAGCACCTGGTCGAGCCGGGCCGTCGGCACTGTAAACGTGCGTTCGCCGTCGAGACCGTAGTCGAGCGTGATCGTGGCCTTGCGCCGCCCCTCCTCGACGCCGACGTACTCGGCGTCGTGGGGGTATTCCTCGATCGATTCGTCCGACAGGAGGCCCTCGGCCCGGTAGACGAGCGTCCGCGTCGGCGTCACGAGGAGCAGATCCTCGCCGCCCAGATCCACGCGGGCGGCCACGGACTCGTCGTCGAGGGTCGTCCGGACGAGCTCGGGCAAACTCATGCGCGGAGTGTCCCCGCCGCGGATGATAATTCTGCCGGCTGTGAGACGATCGCGACGCTCGCTGGCCCGGGACGACGAGCATCGTGGCCCAGAAACCGTCGACAGCGCCGTCGTGGGGTGGACCGATATGAGAAGGTTCAAGAGTACCATCGGCCAACGGTTTACTGCGCCCGGGTGGCTTAGCTGGACATAGCGCCGCACTCATAGGGTATTCGAGATTCGGTGCGGATACGCCTTGGAAGCCTCCGCCTCCCTCGGGGCCCGCCGAGCCTCGTACCTGGGACATGCGGAGATCGTGGGTTCGGAGCCCACCCCGGGCATTCTCTGACTGCTATGCGCCCAGTCACGCCGTTATCGGCCGCGTTACGGTCTGCAAAATGAGAGCCGTGTTGCCGCTGTCCCGTTATTTGGACCAGATTGCCTTCACGTCGCCGCCCGAGAGTGACGCCTCCCACGTGAGGGTGAGGTCGCGTGCCTGGGTTCCTTCCGGCACTGCATACACCAGATCATCGCGCCGGATCGTCCGCCCCGCTAGTTCGCTCCCGTCGTACGGGTCGTCCGAGACCTCCTGATGCTGGGGTCGTTGCTCGCCGTTGACCGTCAGAACGAACGTACTGGGGTCCGGGGTTGTCTGGGCCTCCTGCAGTCGGTTGCGGACCTCGAGTTGCATGACCGCCCACGTTTCGCCGTCGCCGGGTGACGTGGGTGTTGGCGTCGTCTCGTTCGTCGCCGTCTCGTTCCCGCTCGTCGGATACGTTGACTCGAACGATCCGCCGAGAACGTTGAGAATGAAGCCGTTCGGTGACGCGTACTGCTTGCCGAAATCGAGTTCCTTCGGGGTCACCTCGACGGTCCACGTCCGGTCGAACTCGGGAAGTCGGAAATGGAACGGAGTCAGATACTGTCCGGTGAAACTCGGACTCCGCCATTCGCCGGTCTCGCCCGGTGAGAGCGGCATTTCGATTGTTCCCGATTTCTTCCATTCTCCCTCACCGTATTTCGATTCGAGTGGGGTGGTGAACGTCCCTTTCCCCGACCCGGTGTTCTTGACGCCGATCCGGAACTGCCCCGGCACGTTCAACGCGAGGGACTCCGGGGACTGGACGCCGATGAGTTCGAACGCGGGGGACCCGCCGCCGGGCGGCGTGCTCGTCGGCGTACTCGTTGGCGTCGCAGTCGTGTCGTTGCCGGTCGAACAGCCGGCGAGCGCGGCAAGCCCGACCGAACCGAGAAACGCGCGGCGTCGCATACCTCTCTTTCTGCGCGACCGACGTAAATGGCGTTCGGTCCCACTCGGCGACGGTGCGCAAACGCTATGCGCCTCTGCCCGTAGACCGTGCAGTATGGACGACGAGCGCATCATGACCGGCGATCCCGACGAGCAACCCCACGGCGGCACGTGTCCGGCGTGCAAGCGCCCCTATCGACAGGCGATCACGTTCACCGGCGACGGCGTCATCCGCGGCGACATCTCCGGCGATATGTGCATCACGCCCCAGTATCTGTTCGCGCACTCCGCCATCGAAATCGCCGAACCGGACGAGGAGTTCCCGACCAAAGAGGTTGGCGCGATGGGCCGGCGGCGGGAGGTGCCGGTGGAGAAGACGGAGGTGGGGGAGGTGTGGGTGTCCGATGGTGAGGAGGAGGCGTTCGTGTTCGTGGAGGAGTGAGCTTGACGTTCAATCGATGACTGAAGTTGACGACGAGCAGGATACCGGTCAGGAGGGGCCGAGGGGGCGTACGTCGTGCGAACGTGGGGGAACTGGATGACGCAGTTAGACGACCGAATCTTAGAATACCTCGCTGGCGCAGGGATGGCGACGCCGACCGTGACGGGTCACACCGCCCGATTTACAGCGAACCCATCGAGGATTCGGGGACGGTGTTGGACACTCGTTGAGAGGGAGATGGTCACCGGTTCACGCAGAGATGTTCGATATTACGAGGTTGGGGCAAGCACACCTTCGAGGCGATCTCGATGCAGAGTACCTACCGCGGTACTTAATCGGCTAGCTCCAGATGTTCCCTCTCACGGATCCGGATTAACATAATTCATATTTTCGGCTTTTGCCGCATCGACTAGGGCTGAATCTGCGCTAATGAACACAAAATTTGAACATTCGCTTTCAACTTTCTTTGCCGTAGCAAAGTGGATGGAATCAAGTGTCGTTAGACCATGCTTGTTTACATACCCGAGTGATTTCTTTAAAAAATCATTATCGGCGGGTAGTGTCAGATAGTCTCGTTTAGTTTCAAAAACAAACCGTGCCAGCCGCAGTCGGCCATTTTGGCTGGTGAGATTGTTATTACGAATCTTTTTATGAATAACAGAGGACATTTCGACAACGCCGATATTGCTAAAAACGATAGTATTTGCGGGGTTGCCAACTAACTCTTTCACCTTCCTGTGCCCCGGTTCCCTGTAGTAGCGTTTAGCAAGAGCGCAGGTGTCAAAATATACGACAGGCATTAGAACCTATCGTCTCCGCTCTTCTACGATCATCTCTGCGAGTGGTTGGCCAGAATCATCGTCTGATACCAGCTCATTAATGCTCTTGTCCGCTGCTTCCTTCATCGGTAGATCTTGGGTCTCGTAGTCCGGATTACTGCGGTTGTCATCCAACCACTGATGGTCTTTCTTTTCCTCTTCAGCGAGGTTGGGAAGATTTTGTGGTGGGCGGGCTAACTCCAAACCAGCCTCTTCTGCCTCTTCTTTGAGTGATCGGTAGCGATCAATGAACTCCTCCCTGTGCGCAGACAACTCTCCAAGCCGTCGTTTTTGAACTTGATCCTCGTATGGACCACGCACATTGTTTCGACTAATGATACAAGCGATAGCCCGCCACAGTCCTTCGTAATAAAACCCGTCACAATGGACGATTAGCGACGTTTTGGTATCGGTGTCTGTCTCAGTATCCTCTACTGCCCAATTCGAAATTGATGTGGCGACTTGTTCAAACACCTTCTCGTAAGGGATGACCTGAGAGAATTCTTCATGCATTAGCAGATCTAATTTCAAACGTTGGCAATCTCTCCGAATATCTTCTTCAAAATCATCCGGGGGTTCCCCGTTGCTCAATTGACCTGCACCATCAGTCAGGGTTTCATGGATATCCAAATTGTGCAGGTATAGGTCTCTGTACGGAATGTGATCGCTCTCACTGTAGTATTCCCGAAGATACCGGATGCTCGATCTGCGGACAAATTCGCTGAATGAGGGGGCTTCCATTGCAAGATAGAAATCAGCGATATCCTCAACATCCGGCGTATTAGACAGGTGATACTCGTTAGCCTGATCTAACAAGTCCTTTTTCCCGAATTCTCCCCTTCTAGCTAGTGTATTCCCTACTATTTCCCGTCAAGATACCACTGAATAGTGATTTCGTCACGAAGATTGAAGTGATCAATCGATTTCAGGAGAAGCTTCTGAAAGGTGATCGAATCGATATTCTCCATATCAACGCTTGATGACTCTAAGAGCGCCTCATACAACCCCTCCCTGATCTTCACGACCAAGATGTCCTCGCGATAGGGGTTACTCATTAGTATCCAATCTTTCCGGAAATGGATTAATTCTTTCCACCAGAAATCCTAGTTCGGTCATAGTCCCATACGCCGTTTTCACTTCTCTACTCCGTTCTAACACCATCGGTGATGTCTACCGTTTATTCGTCCGCTCGCAACGTGGATTCAGTTGAATTTGGTGTTGGACGATCTGGTGGTAACTTCTTCGGCGGATCGGGATGTTCAGCGCCGTCGATTTGAATATATTCAACACCTGTATTCTCAACCTCGTGGCGTGGTTCGCCGTCTCGATCAACGATGCCGATGCCGTCAAGTTCCCAACCGTCCTGTTCGGGGCACGCCTCAGACACCGAACGGCCGGGATCAGCCGCGAGTTCCTCGACACTCCGGTCGAATAGATCCTCACCGTATACACCGATGTATTCAGCGACGTACGAACCGATGTTTCCAATCACGTCGTCGGTGCTTAGTCCTCCGGGTCGAGCTCGGCGTCGACACGCGCCACGCTGGTCGGACGTGCTTCTGCCCCGGGAGCGTAGTAATCGTGGACGCTCGCGCCGGCTGGGTCGCAGTGCCGCAGGCCGGTGTCGCTCACCGGACGTAGGTCTTCCTCGGTCACCGTGACCTACCGTTTGATATTATCGTGGGCCATTTCGCGGAGTAAACCGCCAAGCTACCCACTCAACAGTAGAGACATCGATCACCTCGAAAGCAAAGTGGGACCGCCGTGATTCGAACACGGGTCCAACGCACCCCATGCGCAGAGGATACCACTACCCCACGGTCCCACGATTTCAGGAAGGAGAGTTCTCGGGTTAAGCGTGTCGTTTCCGTCTTCGTACTGACGGCTGTAAGTCCGTACAGTTACAATAATCCGTATCAGACCAGCACCCGTTCGAGGTCGACGACGAGACCCGAGTCGGCCTCCGGATCGCCGACGAGACGCCCCAGACAGACGGCCGATCCGTCGGGCGTGTGGCAGGCGACGAGCGGGGCTTCCCCGTTCTCGACGGGGCTAGCCTTGCTGTCGATCACGCCGGGCGCGTAGACGGGCGCGCCCGTCGCCACCTGCTCGGCGGCGCTCGGCGCGATCGTGACCGACGGGATGCCGTCGAGGATCCGTTCGGCGGGGTCGACGACCGCCCGAATCGGCTTCTCGTCTCTCTCCGCCGCGAACGCGAGGGCGTCGGCGAAGTCCTGCATGGTCACGAGGTCGCGGTCGTCGAAGGGATCGGTCGCCGTCCGACGGAGGTCGCCCATGTGGGCGCCGGTCCCGAGCGCGAGACCCAGGTCGTGACACAGCTTCCGGACGTACGTCCCGCTCGCACACTCGATGCGGAGCAACACCTGTCGGTCGCGCTGTTCGAGGACGTCCAACCCGTGGATCGTCCGGGTGCGGAGACGGCGGGCGACGGCGCTTTTCCGCGGCGGTTTCTGGTAGATTTCGCCCTCGAACTCCGCAACCACGTCGTCGAGGTTGGCGGGCGCCCGGCCGTGCAGTTCGAGGACGGCGACGTACTCCTTCCGTCCTTCGAGGAAGACGGGCGCGAGGCGGGTCGCGTCGCCCAGCATGACGGGGAGACAGCCCGTCACCTTCGGGTCGAGCGTGCCGGCGTGGGCGGCGCGGTCGAGGTCGGCCATGTCGCGGATCCAGCCCGCGACCTGGTGGGCCGAGGGTCCCGGCGGTTTGTCGAGGTTGAGCACGCCGAACCGAAGCAGGCCGTCGAGGTCGCGCGTTCCGGGCGGGTCGCGGAGGGTCACGGTTCGAAGTCGATGCTGTCGACGGGGTAGCGCCCCTCGTCGGTGCCGGCGTCGTAGCGTTCGATCGCCAGCGTGAGGATGGTTTCGACGTCCGCGGCGGTCCACCTGGCCGTGTTCATCACGAGGTCGTAGATCGCGAGGTCGTCGATGGGGATGCTGTAGTACTCGGCGTAGCGTTTCCGCTCGCTTCGCTCTCGGCGGAGCGTCTCCTCGCGGGCCTGGGCTGTGGATTTGTCCTCGCGGTCGGCGATGCGGGCGGCCCGGACGTCGATCGGCGCGTCGAGCCAGAAGCGGAAGTCGGCGTGGTCGCCCGCGAGCCACCCCGCGAGACGCGATTCGAGGACGACCCCGTCGCGATCCCGCGCGATTTCGTACAGGCGCCGGTCGAGGTCGCGGTCGATCTGTTCGTCCTCCTCGGCGAGTTCGTTGAATTCGACCGGCGAATACCCCCGCTCGGCCGCGAGATTGCGGAAGATGTCGCCACCGCTGACGTGATCTAGATCGAGAGTTTCCGCAAGACTGGCGGCAGTGGTGCTCTTTCCACTGCCCGCCGGTCCGGAGACGGTGAGTAGCATACCGCTAGTGAGAGGGGCCGCCTAAAAGAGCGTGTCCACTTCGGACGCGCCGTCAGTTCCCGGTGGGACTGATGTCGATGTTCAGCCCCTTGCGGATGATCTGGGTGAACCCCATCGAGCAGAGGAAATACCAGACGATCCACACTTGCACCGGCCCGAGCACCGGATCCTTCCACGCGACGCTCCCGCGGAAGGGGAGCACCATCCGCCCGAACTCGCCGCTGCTCGGGTCGCCGATGCCGACCTTCCAGTACATCCACAGGAAGACGGGGATGGTGAGGAACATGATCCAGACCATCGGGCGGAACTGCTCTTTGAACATGCCCATCTGGTCGCCCATGGCCTCCATCTGCTCGTCCTGAATGCGGTCGAGAGCCTCGTCGTCGCCCTCCTCTTTCGCTTTCTTCCGTTTCTCCTGGATCTCCTGCATCTTCTCCTGATACTCGCCCATCATCTCGGTGTCCATCAGGTTCGCCTGCAGGATCGTCGAGTACAGCCCCGTCACCACGGCGAGGACCATGACGACGGCGTAGAACGGCAGTGCGGCGTTCAACGGACCGAGGAACACGTCCATGAACGTGCCGATGACGTCCCGCATCGGTTGCCACGAGTACCCGGCGAAGAGCGCGACGCTGACGACGGCCGCGCCCTTGTCCCATTTCGACCACGAGGACTCCTCGTCCCCGTCGGTCGACGTGGTGGTCGTCGTCCCCGTCGACGTGCCGTTGCTGAGGGCGTCGCGGGTCGCCTCGGGGTCGGCCAGCTGAAAGCCGGCCTCGCCGTCGACCAACACCCCGCTCTCGATGAGGCGGCCCCACTGTCCGCTGGAGAGGTCGTCGCGGACGTCGACCCACTTGACCTCGCCGTCGTCCGCGCGGTCGAGGACCGTCCGAATGACGGCCTCCATCTCCGCGTCTTCGGAGACGAGGTCCTGCACCTTCTGCTCGATCCGTGCCATGCCCGTTCAGTAACCCCCTGCGGTTATGAACCTTTTACTCTCGGTGTGTCGGCCGCGGAGGGTGGCCGGCGGTCGTGTGGCCCGTCCGTCGTTCTCGACGGCCCGCAGAATCAGTTCGCCGCATCTTCGACGGCCGACTTGACGGCGTCGAACACGTCGTCCGGCGTGTCCTCGCCGTCGATTTCGACGAGGACGCCCTCGTCGCGGTAATGCTCGACGACTGGCTCGGTGTTCTCCTCGTACACGCGGAGTCGCTCGCGGACGGTGTCCTCGGTGTCGTCGTCGCGCTGGATCAGGTCGCCGCCGCATTTGTCGCAGACGCCCTCCGTCTCCGGCGGGTTGAACTCGACGTGGTAGTTGGCGCCACAGTCGTCACACACCCGCCGCCCGGTGAGGCGGTCGACGAGTTCGTCCTCGCTCACGTCGAGGAAGATGACGGCGTCGAGGTCGGTGATGTCGGACAGATACTCCGCCTGGTCGAGGTTGCGCGGGTAGCCGTCGAGGACGTAGCCGTCGGCCTCCTCCAGCGCCGTCTTCACGATCTCGTTGACGACTTCGTCGGGGACGAGTTCGCCCGCTTCCATGTACGCCCGCGGCGTGTCGTACTCCGTGTCCATGTGGCTCAGGTCCATGTCCTTGTTCGCGCGGAGCGCGTCGCCGGTGGTGACGTGTTCGATGTCGAACGCCTCGGCGAGCCGCTCGCTCTGGGTTCCTTTGCCCGCTCCCGGTGCACCGAGCAACAACACGTGTGGCTGGCTCATGTCACCATCTCCCGCCTCCGGGTATAAATCAGTGAAGAATCCGCGCGATACTGTCGGAACCGGAACCTACGACAGGTCGTGGATGGTCTCGACCACGGCGTCGGCGTACTCGCTCGTGGCGAGTTTGGTGCCGCCTTCGATCTGCCGGTGGAGGTCGTAGGTGACCGTGCCCGCGGAGATGGTCTCCTCGACGGCGTCGCGGACGAGGTCGGCCGCGTCGTCCCAGCCGAGCTGTTCGAGCATGATGCGGCCGGAGAGGATCATCGCGGTGGGGTTGACCTTGTCCTCGCCGGCGTACTTCGGTGCGGACCCGTGGACGGGTTCCGCGAGAACGCGGCCGTCGCCGAGGTTGGCGCCCGGCGCGATACCCAGACCGCCGATCTGTGCGCCCGCGGCGTCCGAGAGGTAGTCGCCGTTCAGGTTGGGCATCGCCAGCACGTCGTACTGCTCGGTGCGGGTCAGAAGCTGCTGGAGCATGTTGTCGGCGATACGGTCCTTGATGACCACCACGCCGTCCGGCGCGTCGCCGTCGTACTCCTCCCAGAGTTCGTCCTCGGTGATGACCTCGTCCCCGTACTCCTCCGTCGCGACTTCGTAGCCCCAGTCACGGAAGGCCGCCTCGGTGAACTTCATGATGTTGCCCTTGTGGACGAGCGTCACCGAGTCGCGGCCGTCCTCGATGGCGTAGTCGATGGCGCGCCGAACCAGACGCTTGGTGCCGAACTCCGAGATGGGCTTGATACCGATGCCGACGGGGCCGTCGTGAATCGTCTCGTCGAAGCCCATCTCCTCCTCGATGAACTCGCGGACCTTCTCGACTTCGTCGGTGCCGGCCTCCCACTCGATGCCGGCGTACACGTCCTCGGTGTTCTCCCGGAAGTTGACCATATCCATCTTCTCCGGCGACGTGACGGGTGAGGGGACGCCGTCGAGGTGGTAGGTCGGCCGGACGTTGGCGTAGAGGTCGAGTTTCTTCCGCAGCGCGACGTTCAGCGAGCGGAAGCCGGAGCCGACGGGCGTCGTGAGCGGTCCCTTGATGGCGACGCGGAACTCGCGGATGGCCTCGACGGTGTCGTCGGGCAGGTTCTCGTCATAGCGCTCGCGGGCGGATTCGCCGGCGTAGAGCCGCATCCAACTGATCGAACGCCCCGTCGCTTCGGCGGCGGCGTCGAGCACTTTCTGGGCGGCCGGGCCGACGTCCGTCCCGATGCCGTCGCCGTGGATGATCGGAATGATGGGATTCGACGGTACGTCGAGTTCGCCGGTCTCCGCGTCGGCGGTGATGCGCTCGCCGTCCGCGGGGACCTCGACTTGCTCGTAGCTCATATCGTCGGCGATTCAGCCACCAGCGTAAAAGAACTGCCGTTCTCCCGGTTCCGACGGTATCGATCCGACCCGCCGGTGCCGCCGTGCCGCAACCTCTTTCCCCGACTCACGCCAAGAGCGCCCATGAGCGTTGGACCCCTCGACGAGGAGACGGTCGAGAAGTATCGCCAGGCTGGCGAGGCGTTGCAGACCGTCCTCGACGAGGCAGCCGAGATGATCGAACCGGGCGTGACCCACCTGGAGGTCGCGGAACACGCCGAGGCGCGTATCGACGAACTCGCTGACGGCCCCGCTTTCCCCGTCAATATCAGCGTCGACGAGGAAGCCAGTCACTCTACACCCGGCCGCGACGACGACACCGAGTTCGGCGAGGAGATGGTCTGTCTCGATGTCGGCGTCCACGTCGACGGCTATATCGCCGACGCGGCGACGACGGTCGACCTCTCGGAGAACCCGGAACTGGTCGAGGCCGCCGAGGAGGCTCTCGACGTGGCCATCGATGCCGTCGCGCCCGGCGTCGACACCGGACACATCGGCGCGGAGATCGAGGATGTCATCCGGGGCTACGGCTACACGCCCGTCCTCAACCTCTCCGGGCACGGTGTCGAACAGTGGGACGCTCACACGGGGCCAACGGTCCCGAACCGCGGCGTCGACCGCGCCGCCGAACTCGAAGTCGGCGATGTCGTGGCCATCGAACCCTTCGCCACCGACGGCCGGGGGAAGGTGAGCGAGGGGAGCGATGAGGAGATTTACGGCCTGGAGCACGAGCGCTCGGTTCGCAACCGGCAGGCCCGGAACGTGCTGGAACAGATCACCGAGGAGTACCGCACGCTCCCCTTCGCGGCGCGGTGGATCGAGGGCGACCGCGCGGAGATGGCGCTCCGACGGCTCAAACAGCAGGATGTCATCCACGGGTATCCCGTGTTGAAAGAAGAGGAGGGGCGCCTCGTCAGTCAGGCCGAACACACCCTGATCGTCACCGAAGACGGGTGTGAGGTCACGACCGCTTGACGGAGTTCTCGGATGTCACGATACCTCCTCTCAGGCGTCGTTCATCCGCTGGATCGACTCCGCATCGCAGACAGTACACACGGCGACTCGATAGGGTTCTCGTGAGAACGCGGCGTTCGCCGAGGCGGGGTTCTCGGTTCGGATCTCCACGCGGACCGAGTGTCTGGTTTCCCGGCCGCAGTTGGGACACGGTTCTCGGTCGGTGTCCGGGTTCGGTCGCTTCGCCTTCATCGCCGTTCCGTACCGGGGCCGTTTGCATAAGCCCCGCCGTCGATTAACCCGGATTAAACCCGGTTAATCCGGTGTCTGACTGTTTTCAATACTGATAACGCCAGTTGTCTGACGCCCGGCTGACGATCCGCCCGCGGAGAGCCGACAGTATAAGCCGCTGGCTCTCCCTCGACACGACATGGATCAACTGTTCGCCCCGTGGCGCATCGAGTGGGTGGAGCGCGACGACGGCGGCGTCGACGGCTGTCCGTTCTGTGTCCTCCCCGAGCGCGACGACGACCGGGACAGTCGGATCGTCGCCCGGAGCGATCACGCCTTCGTCATCCTGAACAACTACCCCTACAACCCGGGGCACGCGATGGTTATTCCCGACCGTCACGACGGGAACTACGGCGCGCTCGACGACGCGGAACTACTGGATCACGCCCGGCTCAAACAGCGAACCTTCGACGCGATGGCGACGGCGTTCGACCCCGACGGCATCAACGCCGGTCTCAACCTCGGCGGCTCCGCCGCCGGCGGATCCATCGACGACCACCTCCACACGCACGTCGTGCCACGCTGGTCGGGCGACACCAACTTCATGCCCGTCATCTCGGACACGAAAGTCATCGTCGAGGCCGTCGACGACACCTACGATCACCTCCGCGACGCCTTCGCGTCCCAACCCGGGGCGACGGTGACCGGTGACGATCAGGCGGTCTCGCTCTCGTTCGAGGACCACTGACGGTCTGGATTAGACCGACTCAAAAGAAGGCTTGTAGGCGCCTAATGACACGGTTTATGTGGATATGGCTCCTTCGTGAAGCCACATGGCTGAGGATCGCGTTTCGTTTCTCAAGGCGTCGTGGGTAAACGTCGTCTCGAACGTCCTCAAAATCGTCGCGGAGGGGACGCTCGGACTCCTCTTCGGCAGCCTCGCGCTCATGGCCGACGCCGCCCACTCCGTCGCGGACCTCCTCGCGAGCGCCGTCGTGTTGATCTGGGGGCGGTTCGTCTACGACGACCCCGACGCCTCGCACCCCCACGGTCACGAGCGGTTCGAACCCCTCTCCGCGCTGTTCGTCGGCGGCGTGCTCGTCCTCCTCGGACTGAAACTCCTCTATGACGCCGGCAACGCCCTGCTCACCGCCCCCGCCGCCGAATACAGTGATATCCTCGTCGCCGGCCTCCTGTTCGCGCTGGTCGTTCGCTACGCCTGTTACTGGTACACCGTGCGCGTCAACCGCGAGGTCGGCTCACCGAGTCTCCGGGCGCTGGCGGCCGACAGCAAAAACGACATCTACACCACGCTCGCCGCCTTCGGCGGCGTCGTCGGCATGGCGTTCGGCTACCCCATCTTCGATCCCATCGCCGGGGGCGCCGTGAGTCTGCTCGTCATCTACCAGGGGATCGACATCTCGCGCGAGAACGTCCGGTATCTCTCCGACGGCGCGCCCCCGGCCGAGGAACGCGAGCGCATCGAGGCGGCCATCCGCTCTCACCCCGAGGTGCGCGGCGTCCACGACTTCGTCGCCTACTACTCCGGCCACGTCATCGAAGTCGAGTTCCACGCCGAAATCGACGCCGACCACTCCCTCGCCGAGGCCCACGACATCGAGACGGAACTCCGGGAGCGCGTCCGCGAAATCGAACCCGTCTCCGACGTGCACGTCCATCTCGACCCCGCCGGCCTCGGCGAGTGGAAAGACGCCGCCGATCGCCCGGCGTCGACGACGGCCCGGTAGGTCATACTGTCGGCTGTAACTGTTTCAAGCTATCTGCACCTCCCGGGGTGACGGATAGCTGGATTGACTTACAGCCGACAGTATCAGTCCGACAGCGCTTGGCCCATCCACTCGCAGTGGTCGCGAAGCGCCTGCTCGCCCGCCGCCGTGAGTTCGTATCGATCAGCGACGCCGTCGACGTGCGAGGTGAGATACCCCTGGCCAGTGAGCGCCTCCAGCGCACTGTAGAATGTCTTGGGTTCGATCCGGGCGTCGTATTTCGCTTCGAGCGTGGCCTTGCAGTGCTGGGCCGTCGGTTCGTCCTCGCTCGCGACGACGATGCAGATGTCCCGCCGGAGGCCGCTGCGGAGCCACTTGCTCATACTGGCTGTCCGAACGTGTACATCGCTTCGTAGCCCGTGATCTCCGCCTCGAAGGTGTCGCCGGGTTCGATGCCGCGCTCGTCGGCGCGCTGGACGATCACTTGCCGATAGGCCCCGTCGCGGCATTTCACGGAGTCGCCCGTCCCCGGCCGGACGGCGAGCACCTCGCGGCGATCGCCGACCATCGACTCGTGGACCTCGCTGACGACCTCGCGTTTCAGTTCCGACATCGCCTTCGACCGCTCCTTTTTGAGCGTCCCGCCGAGGCCCTTCAGGTCGGCCGCGTCGGTCCCCGGCCGTTTCGAGAAGCGCGTGACGTTGATCTTCTCGGGGCGAACCTCCCGCAGGAGATCCATGCTCTGCTCGTGGTCGGCGTCCGTCTCGGTGGGGAAGCCGACGATGAAGTCCGTCGCGAGCGTCCACTCGTCGAGACGGTCGTCGAACGTCTCAACCACCTCGCGGAACTCCTCGACCTGATGCTGGCGGCGCATGTCGCCGAGGACATCGTTCGATCCCGACTGGACCGGTGCGTGCAGGAAGTTGTAGAGTTCCTCGTTTTCGGCGAACACGTCGGCGAGTTCCTCGCGGATGCCGTGGACCCCCTTCGGGTTCGCCATCCCCACCCGCACCCGGAACTCGCCGTCGATGTCACAGATGCGGTCGAGCAGGACGTGGAGTGTTCGCTCGCCCGTGTCCCAGCCGTAGACGCCGGTGTCTTGACCGGTGATGCGAATTTCTTTCGCGCCCGCGTGGACGAGCGCCCGCGCCTTCTCGACGTTCTCCTCGACCGGCGGCGAGTCGATCTTCCCCGTCGCCCGCTTGGTGATGCAGTACGAGCAGTCGCTCATACACCCGCGGGCGATGGGGAGGATGCCGATGACGCCGTCCAGAATGGGGTCGGCGTCGGGCGTCGTCGTCGGGCACTCGCCGTTCATCGCCGCCGCCGGCACCTCGTCCCAGTGGACCACGTCGGCGTCGACGCCGGCCTCCGCGAACTCCTCGCCTTGGGCCAGCGCCATACAGCCCGTGACCACCAGGTCACCCGTCTCGGATTCGAGTTCCGCGGCCCGGCGGAGCATGTTCTGCTCCGTTTTCTCGACGACCGTACAGGTGTTGAGGATGGCCACGTCGGCGTCGTCGGGGCCGTCAGCGGGTCGGTGCCCCCCGTCCCGAAGCCGTTGCTCGATGGCTCGGCTCTCGCCACGATTGGCCGTACACCCGTACGTCTCGATGTGATAGCGGGCCATTTCGGTTGTCGATGATTGCGCGTGCGCGGAGAAAAACGCGACGGTCCGGGCCGACCACAGACGCTTTGATACGGATTATTGTAACTGTTCACCGGTGGTTTGTCGGACCGTTTCGGTGAACCACCGGTACTGACGTACAATAAACCGTATGAGGCTTCCGGCCGCAGTCACCATCGATGCCCTCCAGACGACGCGTGCTCGCCAGCCTCGGACTGCTCGCGACGAGTGGCTGTCTCGGCGACGACGCTCCGTCCCCGCCCCCCGCCGGTCGCACCGACTGGCCCCACCCCGATTTCAACGCCGGCGCGACGAGTTACAACCCGAACCCCGTCGGGCCACGCTCGGGGGCCGACGAGCGATGGCGTCGGCAGGTTCCCCAACCGACCGGCCGCCCCGTCGTCGCCGACGGGCGCGTGTTCCTCCCGACGCTCGGCGGCGTCCGGACGTTTGCCGTCGACGGCGACGAGGGCTGGTCGCTCTCGCCGCTCGCCGACCGCTCGACGGCGTGGATGACCAGCCCGGCCGTCCACGACGGCGTCGCGTATCTCGGCACCGACGACGCGCGGAGTCTGCTCGCGGTCGACGCCGCCGACGGTACCGAAATCTGGCGAACCGACGTCGGTGACGTGTCCGTCGCTCCCGTCCCCGACCACGACTGGGGGTCGCTGTTCGTCGGCACACGGGACGGATCGGTCGCCCGCGTCGACGCCGACTCGGGCGCGGTTCGCTGGTCGGCGTCGGTGTTCGGCGCGGTCACGTCGCTCGCGACGAGCGCCGACCTGGTCTACGCCGGGACCGAGGCGGGCGAGGTGTACGCCCTCTTCGACGGCCAGGGGCAGTGGCGGCGGAAACTCCCCGGGAGCGTCGTCGGCCTCGCTCTCGGCAACGGCGGCCCCGTGTACGCGACGACGTTCGGTGGCGGGACGTTCGAACTCGCCGACGGCCTCCACGCGGGCGCGACGCGGTGGCACGACGAGGACGGTACGGCGAAGGATTCGCTGGTCGTCACCGACGACACCGTCTACGGCGCCGATGGCGGCGGACTGACGGCGACGAGTCGCCACGGCGGCGACCGACAGTGGTCGACCGAGGGGTCGTTCACGGCGGGGATGGCCGGCGCCGGGGAGACGCTCTACATCGGCGAGGAAGACGGTGTTTCGGCGTATCGGATGGGTGGCGGCGTCGGCGTCGACGACTGGCGGGTCGGCGCGCGCCGCTGGCGAACGGCGGTGGGTGGGCCGGTCGTTCGCGGCCTCGCCGTCGCGGCCGGATCGGTGTTCGTGCCGGTCGGCGGCGACTCGGACGCGGAGGCGGCGTTCGTCGCGCTCGGCTAGTCGTCGAACCCTTCCACCAGCGCCACGCCCGCCGACGCACCGATGCGCTCCGCGCCGGCGTCCAGCATCGCCCGCGCCTCGGCGGTGGTGCCGATGCCACCACTCGCTTTCACCGGGAGATACGCCGCGAGCAGTTCCACGTCGGCCGTCGTCGCCGGGCCTGAAAACCCGGTCCCCGTCTTGAGGTAATCCGCGTCCGCGTCGACGGCCGCCTCGGCCGCGCGGCGCAGTTCGTCGTCCGTCAACAGCGGCGCCTCCACGATCACCTTCACCGGCGTCGGCACCGCCGCGACGAGTTCGGCCAGCTCCGCGACGACGGCGTCGTCCTCGCCCGCGCGCAGTCGCCCGACGTTCATCACCACGTCGAGTTCGTCGGCGCCATCCTGCCAGGCCGTGACCGCCTCCTCGCGTTTCACCGCGGGGGCGTGTTGGCCGTGGGGAAATCCGACCACCGTGGCGAGCGTCACGTCCTCGTCACGCACCTCCGCGACGTAGCAGGGTGGCACGCAGGCGTTCATCCCGTAGTCGGCCGCCTCGGCGACCACCTGCCGAGCGTCGACCGGCGTCGTCTCCGGCCCGAGGACGGTGTGGTCGATGCGCGCGGCGAAGTCGGTTCGGTTCATACTCGCGCGTCTCGCCCCCGGAGCGTAAGGCTTTCCCGGCGACTCGTCACTTAGCCCCTATGGCCGTACTCCCCGAGGGATTCGCGCTCCCGCCGCTCCCCTACCTCCTCGCCCTTCTCGCTGGCCTCGGCGCCGTCGCGTTCCTGCTCTCCCGTCGCCGCCCGCCCGTCACCGAGCGCCTCGTCCTCGCGCTCGCGCCGTGGATGGTTCTCGGCTCCGCGCTACACGTCCTCTACGCCCTCGGTGCACTCCCGGATCTGGTTCGTCCCCTCGCCGGTACGCCCGCGGTCTATCTCACCGTCGCCGTCGTCGCCGGCGCGACGTGGATCGCGACCGCCGCCGCGGTTCGCGATCCGCCGCGCGTTCTCGGCGCGCTCGGCGCCGTCGCGAGCATCGTCACCGTCGCCCTCGCCGCCGCCGCCGGGCAGGTGCTCCGCATCGTCCCCCTGCTCGCCATCCTGGTCGGCGCCGCCGTCGCGACGGCCGTCACCTGGGCGCTCCTCCGACGTCTCCGTCCCGGCGTGTCGGTCACCGGTCGCGTCGGCCTCCTCGCCGTCGCCGCCCACGCCCTCGACGGCGTCTCGACCGCCGTCGGTATCGACCTCCTCGGCTTCAGCGAGCGCACCCCGCTCTCGCGGCACATCATCGAGTTCGCGGCGTCGCTCCCGACCGCCGACCTCATCGGCGGCGGGTGGCTGTTCGTCCTCGTGAAACTCGTCGTCGTCGCGGCCATCGTGGCCGCCTTCGCCGAGACGGTGCGCGAGGCGCCCGCCGAGGGACGACTGTTCCTCGGGTTCGTCACCGCCGTCGGCCTCGGCCCCGGAACGCACAACCTCATCCTCTTCGCCGTCGCCGGGTAGCCCCCGCGGCTGACGGCTCACTCGACGTTCTGGAACCGGAGGCGGTACGTGTAGTACGTCCCGCCGTACTGCACGATGCCACGCCGAGGGTCGTCGGTGTACGCATCACTTTCGATGTTGCCGTCGAGGAGCGCCCGCGCGTGGAGCGCCCGCAACACCTCCCGGTAGGCGGCCGAGTACGGGTGTGGTTCGCCGTAGCCGTCGCCGCGCGCTTCGCGAAGCAGCGACCGTGCGTCGGTCGAGAGCGCCGACCGATCGACGCGCGCGTCGACGAACTTCGCGCGGAGGATCGCCTCCATTCGTTCGGGCGTCTCCGCCACGGGATCGACCGTCGCGCGATAGATCGCTTCGTGGAACTCTTCGTCGGTGCGCTCGATGGCGTACACCGTGTCGCGGTAGGTCACGTGGTCGGGAGCGCCCTCGCCGAGTAAGTTGCTCCGCGCTACGTCCTCGGACCGCCGATAGACGTACCCGCCGCGCTGAACCAGGCCCCAGGGAACGCCGCCCTCGTTCCCCCGCGCCCTGGCGGCGACGTGGCCGACGTGGACGACGTTCTGATCGAACTCCGACAGCCGATCCGCGTCGACGGCGTCCGGCGTCTCCGCCGAGTCGGCGTCGCCCACCGTCGACAGGCGGACCACCGGATGAGTGACGGTCACTTCGTCGACGACGATGGCATCGAGGCGGTAGTACGTCCCCTCGTATCGCGTGTAGACGGGATCGGGGTTCGCGCCGAACGGCCGGCGGTGCTGGGTCGTGTAGTCGTCGCCGTCGAGCGTGGTCTGGAAGGCCTGTTCGTCTCGGTCCGACCGCGTCTCGGCGAGGTCGACCACGTGTGCCGACCGGAGCGGCGTCGACTCGTCAGTGAGGGTGAGGTGGAGGGTTCGTTCCGCGTCGTCGCGACTGCCGTCGGTGCCGGAACAGCCCGCCAGGGCCACGGCGGCGCCCGCTACGAGAAACTGCCGTCGGTTCATACGGGCCGTACAGTCCCCGGGGGTATTCGTTCTGGGGAGACTCAAACCGACGCTTGAGTAACGCGGCGATAGAGCCGGGAGTGTTTTGCCCTCGGCGCGGCGTGACATCCGTATGGCTACCCAACCACACCTGCGGGTCGACGAGGGAGACGTTCACGACGTGGCGCTGCTCCCCGGCGATCCCGGCCGCGTCGAACGCATCGCCGCCCACTGCGACTCGGTGACGGAACTCGCCCACAACCGCGAGTACCGCCTCGTCAACGCCGAATACGATGGCGTCCCGCTGACCGTCTGTTCGACGGGCGTGGGGTCGCCCTCGGCGGCCATCGCCCTCGAAGAACTCGCCGCCGTCGGCGTCGAGACGGTGATCCGCCCCGGCACCACCGGCGCGCTCCAGTCTCACGTCGAAATCGGCGACATGGTCGTCGCGACGGGCGCGGCCAAAGAGGAGGGGACGACCAAGCGCTACGAGCGGGTGGAGTATCCCGCCGTCCCCGACTTCGAGGTGGTTCGGGCGCTGACCGACGCCGCCGAAGCACAGGACGAGGCGGTCCACGTCGGCCCCGTCGTCACCGACGACGCCTTCTACGCGGAAACGGACGACTATGTCGACGACTGGGAGGCCGCCGGCCTGCTTGCGGTGGAGATGGAGGCGGCCGCGCTGTTCGCGCTCGCCCGCCGGAAAGGGTTGCGCGCCGGCGCCATCTGCACCGTCGACGGCAACCTCGTCGAAGGGACCCAGAAGGGAAGCGGCGACGCCACCGAAGCGGAACTCCCGCCGAAGGCCCACAACAACGTCGAGCGGATGATCGGTTTGGCGCTCGACGCCGCCACCGCGCTCGACTAGGCCGATGCTGGACCGGGTGTTCGCGCGCGCGTCGTCGCCGCTGCCCGTCGGCTTCGACGGCTGGAGCGGCACGAACTCGCGGCGTTCGGACGGTGGTTGCAGGACACCAGCAACTTGCTTCATCTGACGGTGCTGGTCGCGGTGCCCCCGCTCATCGCCGTCGTGACGTTCGTCTCGAACGCCCGCACGGAACTCTCCTTCCTGCTGTTCCCGCCGCTGGCGTCCGGCGCGTACACCCTCTTTTCGGACCCGGAAGGGCGCTATGCCTCCCCGCGACGGTTCGTCGTCGGCCTCGTCGGCGGCGCGCTCTGTGGGTGGGCCGCACTCAGCCTCTCGGCGACGCCCCCGACACCCACCATCGTTTCGCCTGCCAGCGCGGCGCTCTCCATCTTTCTGGCCGGCGTCGCGACCCGGCTGCTCGACGTTGAGGAACCCGCGGCCTTCTCGACGGCGCTGCGCGTCCTGGTCACCGACGACGCCTCGCCCGAGGCGTACGTGCCCCTACGACACCGCCCGGAGCGGACGACCACGTCCGCGTCCCCATGCGCGGTGACCGCGACGCTCGCCGCCGCCGCAAACACGAACTGTGACCTCGTGGTGACGCCGTCCGAACAGGAGTACGGCCGCCTCTCGCCCTCCGTTCGCGGGCTGTTCGACGGCCGCCACGACACCATCGCGTTCCGTCTGACGACGGGTCGCCAGCGCTGGCGTCGCGTGCTCGTGACGGTAGCCAGACCGGGCAACACCGCCCACGCGATGTCGAGTTCGCCGCCCGCCTCGTCGGCCCGCGGAGAAACGCCTCGCGGACCGCCGAAACGGTCGATGTCGACGTCGAGACGCGGGTGTCCCGGAGTCAGATAACCGACTTCATCGGCGCCAACGCCGGTGCGTACAACCTGTTGATCATCGGGTCGTTCGGTGAGCGGTCGCGTGCCTCCCGACTCGTCTCGCCGCCGACCTTCGAGCGACTGCGAGCGGTGGGCTGCGACGTGGCCGTCGTCGACCGGAGACGGGTCTGAATCTCACTCTATATTTCGTCGAGCAAGCGATCGGCGATCGCTTCCGTATCCACGTCTCGCCCGCCGAGCGCCGACTCGACGAGCAGATGCCCGCCGATGCTCGCCGGACTGATGACCGTATCCGCGCCCGCCCGCCGCAGCTTGTCGACGTTCTCGCGGTGGGTCGCCGCCGCGACGATGTGAACGTCGGGCGCGAGTTGCCGCGCGGTCAGCACCGCGAGCGCGTCGGTTCCGTCGTCGTTCGTGGCGGCGACGACGGCGCGGGCGTCTTCGATGTGTGCTCGCTGCAGCGTCGCCTCGTCGCTGGTGTCGCCGGTCAGCGTGTTGATGTCACGTTCGCCGAGTCGGCGGGCCAGATCCCCGTCCGGGACGACGACGAGAAACGACGCCTTGTCCTGCAGTTCTTGCATGATCGATTCGGTCAGGTCGCCGTGACCCAGCACGAGGATGTGATCGTCGAGCAGGTCGAGTTCTGATTGTGTCATCTTTCCGAGAGCCTTGACGAGTCGTGCTTCGATGGCGGGCGTCAACAGCACCCCGAGCGCGATGGCGAAGCTCGCGGTGCCGACGACGAGCGCCGAGACGCCGAACAGCCGCGCCATCGCCGTCTGGGGCGTGATGTCGCCGTAGCCGACGGTGCTCGAGGTGACGATGGCGAAGTAGATCGCGTCGACGAGCGTCTCGATGCCGTTGAACTCCTCGCGGAGCGCGTACGCTCCGGCCGCGATGTACACCTGCGACCCTGAGAGCGCGAGGACGGCGGCGAGCTGGGTCGCCGAGAGGTCGATCGAGCGGTCGAACCGCCGGCGGTTGAGCGCGACGGCCGGCAGCGCCAGGAGGGACATGACGACCAACGGAATCGACGTCTCGCTCGCCTGGACGAGTCCCTGGCCCGCCGAGACGACGAGCAGGCAGAGCGTCGAGTACCAGGCGGCGCGGAGCCCGCGACGGAGGCCGAGCGCGCTCCCCAGCAGCAGGAACCCCGTGAGCGTGCCGGTAAAGCCCGCAGTCGCCCGTGCTACTGGCGGGACGAAGGGGACGAGCGGGCGGCCGACGGGCGCGCTCATGTGGACGATGCCCGTCACCATCGACAGCGCCCCCGCGAGGAGGGTCAGCCCCACGGCCGCCTGCACGCCGATGAACCGGTCACCTCGGCTCACAGCCATGCCTACGCTCTCGTCCACGAGGCTGATAAAGGGCCCGCAGGCGTCCCGTGATCGACGGTAATCCCTATACGTGTCCCCGCCGAGACGCGACTATGGCCTCCTTTCCGGTCGAGGTGCTGTTCGGCATCTATCTCGGCATTCTGACCGGCATCATCCCCGCGCTGGTCTCGTGGGCGTTCGGATTCCTGTTCAAATACGTCACGGGTGTCACCGTCCCCGCGTTCGGTGTCGTCGTCCTCGCGGTGGCGATCGCGGGCGTCAACGGTGGCTTGCTGGCGCTGAACGATCCGACGTTCACCCAGTCGGCGAATCAGGTGCGACTGACGGTGGCGGTGATCGTCGTGTTGATGCTCTCGCTGTACGCCCACAGCGTCGGCGACAAGATGGGCGCCGAGTTCCCCCGCAAGCTCTCGCTTCGCAAGCTCACGAACCGCACCCTCTCGACGGACGTGGTCGAACTCGTCGGCGGCCGCGGCCAGGTTCGGGTGACGGTTTCCGGCGACATCGCCGACATGGAGGGATACCCGCCCGTCCCCGCCGACCTTCGCCGCGAGATCCGGGAGGGCTCGTGGACCTTCCCCGCGGACGTTCCGATGGACGAACTGGAGTCCCGCGTCGCCGACCGCCTCCGAACCGAATACGACCTGACCGACGTGGCCGTCCGACTCGACGAGCGCGCGCGGGCAACGGTGAGCGCCGCGCCGCCCCTCGGCGGTCTCTCCAAGCGCATCCCTGCCGGCAAGCGCGGCGTCTCCCTCCGGGCGCTCCTGCCCACCGGCACGGCCCGCGGCGACGACGTGGTGGTGTCGACGGACGGCGACACCTACCGCGGCACCGTCGTGAGCCTGCGCAGTGATCGAGCGGGTGAGACGCCGATCACGGAGGGTCGACCCGCCCCCGACGGCGGGGAGGCGGCGACGCCAGCGCCGTCCCAGCCGCTTCCTGTGGCGGACGGCGGCGACGGCCGCGTGACCGTCGCCATCGACACCGTCCAGGCGGAGTCGTTGCTCGGCTCGACCGCCGATCGTCTCACGATCCAGTCCCGGGGGACGCGGCGGGAGTACCAGCTCGTCTCCCTGCTTCGCCGAGCGGGCAACCGCATTCAGAAGGTCTCCATCCGCGAGAGCGCGCCGATCGCCGGCACCACGATCGGTGACGCCACGGTTCGTGACACGTACGGCGTGACCGTCCTCGCCGTTCGACACGACGGCGACTGGCAGTTCTCCCCCCGCGGCTCACAGCCCCTGTCCGCCGGTGACGACCTGTTCGTCGTCGGCTCGCGTGCGGCCATCACGACCTTCCGGGAGGCAGTCGCGTGATCCTTCAGGTGTCGGTCCCGGCCGTCGAGCCCTCCCTGCTCCGTCTCGTCGCTCGCCTGCTCGCGTTCGCCGTGGGGTCGGCCGTCGTCAGCGGCGTCGCGGGACTCGTCTACCGCTGGTACACCAAGACCCGGCTCCCGCTGTGGCTGTCGATCCTGCTCGGGCTCTCGCTCGTCTCGGTCTATCTCAACACTGTCGGCGCGTTCTCTGACCTCCTCAGCGGCGAGATGGGGGTGTTCTCCACCGGCGCCGTCGTGTTCAACGTGTCGTCGCTCGCCGTCGGTGCCGCGGCCGCGCCGGTCGGGCGGGTCGTCGGCGACCGCATCGCGACCGACGTGTTCGCCGTCGCTGGCGTGCGCGAACTCGACGTGGAGGTGAGCCGGCTCGTCCGCTCAGTCGGCCGCATCACCGACGTCACGCTCCCCGAGGATCCCGACGACATCGCCGATATCGAGGGATACGACCCCGTCGACGCCGCCGTCAAGACGACGCTCGCGGGCAAGACGCTCATCTTCCCCCGCCGTCTGACGATGACCGAACTCGAGGACCGCTTCGTCTCCCGCCTGCAGGACGACTACGGCGTGGGGCACGTCGATGTCGAGCTCACCGACGACGGCACCGTCGACTATCTCGCCCTGGGGAGTCGCGCGACCGGTATCGGGCCGACGCTCGCGCCCGGCACCGTCGCGGTGGCGGTTCGGGCCGACCCCGCTAACGCCGCCAGCCCCGGTGATCGGGTGCAGGTGTGGCGCACGGATCCACCGGAGCGCCTGTTGACGGCCGAACTCCGCGCCCACGTCGACGACGTGGCGACGCTCGCGGTCAACGAGGAGGAGGTGACACGGCTCTCGTCGAGCGAAACCTATCGGCTGGTGACGCTGCCGGCCGAACCGCAGGCCGATCGCGAGTTCGCGTCGCTCCTGCGCGCCGCCGAGGAGACGATGTACGTCGTCACCGTCGCCGAGGGGAGCGATCTCGTGGACGCGCCGGTCAGCAGTCTCGACGCCACCGTCGTCGCGGTCGAAAGCGACCCTGGCGGCGTCGATACGCTCCCGCACGACCGCACGCTTGTCGCGGGCGACGAGGTGTATGTCGTCGGTCGTCCCGAAACGTACCGGCGACTCGACGCCCGGAGCCGCCCGTCGTCGGAGACGCAATCCCTTTGACTGACGGGGCGCGAGGAACGGGCATGCAGTGGAAGTTGTTCGCCGACCTCGCGGAGGTCGCTGGCGACCGTGAGATCCGTGTCGATGTCGACCCCGGTGCGACGGTCGGCGATGCGCTCGACGAACTGCTCGAGACCCACCCCGCGCTCCGCGACCGGGTGCTCGACGAGTCGGGCGATGTCGCCGACCACGTCAACGTCCTTCGTAACGGCGAGAACGTCGCGACTGGCGAAGGCCTGGATACGACGTTGGCTGCGGGCGACGAACTCGCGCTGTTCCCGCCGGTCAGCGGCGGAACGGATCGGGCGCGCTAGTCGGGGCGCGGGCGCGCGGTGAACAGCGTCTGGACGACGGAGAAGGGATCGTACGTCGACTGGTGACACTGGCAGTAGACGTTGTTCGGGTCGCCGAAACGGGCGGCGTCGGCGGACTGTTTGTAACCCGGGACACAGCAGAAGTGGGTGCATTTGTTGAGCCACGCGATGAACCCCTCGGCGGTGCTCGCCTGCAGCCATTCGTCGTCCTGGGCCGCCTCTTCGATGCGTTCGCTCCGGAGGAGCTGGATCGGAATCACGTCGTCGGCGTCCTGTGAGCGCCAAGTGCCGGTCGCGGGCTTGCCGACGCCCGCGGTCCCGATTCCGTTGCCCCATTCCGTGTAGTCGCTGAAGTCGTCGACGTGGAAGCGGTCGCCCGCCTCCTTCGCGGCGGACTGCCAGTCGTAGGCGGGGCTCGACCCCGAGTGGAAGTAGTTCTCGCTCTCGTAGCTGGGCTGGATGCCCTGATACCCCTCGACGCCGCAGTACTGGAACCACTCGGAGGTGTACGTCGTCCCGCCGAGATCCATCTCGGCGACCTGGATCTGCCGCCCGCCCTGCGTGACGGTTTCGACGTCGGGCCAGATACCCCTGACGTACCCCTCGGAGTCTATCTCCAGCGGAATCTGGGGCATCCCGCGGGGCGCCGGACCGCCCGTGTTCTCGATGGCCCACGCCTGGGTCATCCCCCCGCCCGACCCGGGCGACGCCGTTGCGCTGTTGACGGTGACCGTCCCGAGGGCACCGACGCCAGCGAGCGCCGACCCACCGACGACGCCCTTGACGAACCGCCGTCGGCCGCTCTCTTCGGGATATTTGTCGTCCGCGCTCATGCTCGGACCTTGGTGTGGGCAGTGAAAAGCATGACGAAGTGCTGGATACCATCGATTGAAACCCTTATTACGTCGACCGCCCAACAGAAAACGTGACTTACGATACCGTCGTCTTCGACAACGACGGTGTCCTCGTCGGTCGAACGCGTTTCGACGTTCTTCGCGAGGCCACTGCAGAGACGTTCGCGCAGTTCGGTGTGACCGACCCGGACCCCGACCACGTCGAAGAGATGACCATCGGTGCGACCCCCCGACGGGTCGCTGCCGTCTGTGACGAGTACGACTTCGATCCCGACCGGTTCTGGCGCACGCGCGACAGCACCGTCTCCGGCGCCCAACAGGAGGAGGCCCGCGCCGGCCGAAAGACGCCCTACGACGACATCGACACGCTTGCCGACCTCGACATCTCGAAGGGCATCGTCAGTTCGAACCAGCAGGAGACGGTGGATTTCCTCATCGACCATTTCGAACTCGGCGACCTATTCGACACTGCCTACGGTCGCGAGGCGACCATCGAGAGCCTCGACCTCCGCAAGCCGAATCCTCACTACATCGAGCGAGCGCTCTCGGATCTGGACGCGGACTCCGCGCTCTTCGTCGGCGACAACGAATCCGACATCAAGGCCGCCGAGAACGCTGGCATCGACTCGGCGTTCATCCGCCGCCCCCACCGCCGCGACTGGGACCTCAACGTGTGGCCCACCTGGGATATCGAGTCGCTCGACGACCTCCACCGGGTCTGTAGCGCGTAGGAACGACTGACCCTCGGGTCACGTCGTTACGACTGGTTCCAGGGTGCGTTCGGGAAGTCAACCAGACGCTTCTCCCGGTCGATACCGTCGATGCGCGCGATGTCCTCGTCGTCGAGGGCGATCCCGCGGGCGGCGTAGTTCTCCCGGATGTGTGCGGGCGTGCCGGCCTTCGGGATGACGGCGACGTTCTCCTTCGAGAGCGCCCACGCCAGCGACACCTGGGCCGGCGTGGCGTCGTGTTTCTCGGCGACGGCCTGGATCTCGGGCACGTCCGCGACTTCGTTGCGCGCGAGGGGCGCGTACGCGACCAGCCAGTAGTCGTGTTTCCGGGCGTGTGCGCGAAGTCCCTCCTGTTGGAGGAGGGGATGCATCTCGACCTGATGGGCCGCCGGCGCTCCCCCGAGACGGACGATGGCCTCGTCCAGTTGGTGGGGCGTGAAGTTGCTGAGGCCGACGTGCCGAGTCAGTCCCTGGTCTCGAGCCTCGGCCAGCGCGCGAAGCGTCTCGTCGGGATCGTACGTCTCTAGCGGCCAGTGGACGTACAGCAGGTCGAGCGTCTCCACGCCGAGGGCGTCGACGCGCTCCCGGGCGCTCTCGAGGAAGTCGTCGTGGCCGAGGCGGTCGCGCCACACTTTGCTCGCGAGGAAGATATCCTCCCGGGGCACGTCGCTCTCGGCGATGCCCTCGCCGACGAACGTCTCGTTGTCGTAGTACTCCGCGGTGTCGACGTGGCGATACCCCGCCTCGAGGGCCGTCTCGACGGCGGCCCGACACCGGTCGGAGTCGGTCAACTGGTACGTGCCGAAACCGAGTCGTGGCAGGTCCATACGCACGCGACGGCCGCGCGGGTCACGAATCCTGTGGTCTCCGCGTGTGCCGAGGGCGCCAGCGAGCACTCTGGGAGCGTGCCCCACGCCGCCCCGCCGAGCGAAACGATTTTGACCCGCGCTCGCGCAGGGTCGTTATGCCGACGGAACCCGACACCGGATACGACCCGGAACTGGGTCGGAAGTTCGTTTTCGTGACCGGCGGGGTGATGTCCGGTCTCGGTAAGGGAATCACGGCCGCCAGCACCGGCCGTCTCCTGTCGAACGCGGGCTTCGACGTGACTGCCGTAAAGATCGACCCGTATCTGAACGTGGACGCGGGAACGATGAACCCCTACCAGCACGGCGAGGTGTACGTGCTCAAAGACGGGGGCGAGGTCGACCTCGACCTCGGCAACTACGAGCGCTTCCTCGGGACGGACATGACGTTCGACCACAACGTCACCACCGGGAAGACCTACAAGCACGTCATCGAGAAGGAGCGGGCGGGCGACTACCTGGGCAACACCGTCCAGATCATCCCCCACATCACCGACGACATCAAGCGGCGCATCCGCGAGGCCGCCGAGGGGACCGACATCTGTCTCATCGAAGTCGGCGGCACGGTCGGCGACATCGAGGGGATGCCCTACCTCGAGGCGCTCCGACAGTTCGCCCACGAGGAAGACGAGGACGACGTGCTCTTCGCCCACGTCACGCTCGTCCCCTACTCCAAGAACGGCGAACAGAAGACCAAGCCAACCCAGCACAGCGTGAAGGAACTGCGCTCGATCGGTCTTCAGCCCGACATCGTGGTCGGGCGCTGTGAGGACCGACTGGAGCCGAAGACCAAAGAGAAGATCGCGCTGTTCGGCGACGTGCCGACCGAGGCGGTGTTCTCGAATCCCGACGTCGAGGACATCTACCACGTCCCGCTGATGGTGGAGGACGAAGGCCTCGACGAGTACGTCATGGACCGGCTGAACATCGCCGACGAGGCGTTGCCGGAAGACGAACGCGACAGCCGCTGGCGCGAGCTCGTCACCCGGGAGCGGACGGGCGAAATCGACGTGGCGCTCGTGGGAAAATACGCCCTCGAAGACGCCTACATGTCCATCCACGAGGCGCTGAAACACGCGGGCATCCACCAGGAAGTCGACGTGAACGTCCTCTGGGTCGACGCCGACGAGATGCGCGACCGACACACCGAACGCCTCCGGGAGGCCGACGCCATCGTCGTCCCCGGCGGCTTCGGCTCCCGCGGTGCCGAGGGCAAGATCGAGGCGATCCGCTACGCCCGCGAGAACGACGTGCCCTTCCTCGGCCTCTGTCTCGGCTTCCAGATGGCCGTCGTGGAGTACGCGCGCAACGTCCTCGGTCTCGAGGGCGCTCACTCCGCCGAAATCGATGAAGACACGCCCCACCCCGTCATCGACCTCCTGCCCGAGCAGTACGACCTTGAAGACCTGGGCGGGACGATGCGCCTCGGCGCTCACACCACCGACATTCAGGAGGGAACGCTCGCCCACCGCGTCTACGACGACGACGCCTGCACCGAGCGCCACCGCCACCGCTATGAGGTCACCCCCGAGTACATCGACGACCTGGAAGCGGGCGACCTCACTTTCTCAGGGCGCGCGGGAAACCGGATGGAGATCGTCGAACTCGACGACCACCCCTACTTCCTCGGGACGCAGTTCCACCCCGAGTTCCGGTCGCGCCCCGACCGCGCGAGTCCGCCCTTCGTCGGCCTCGTCGAGGCGACGCTTGAACAGGTCGACGCCGAACAGGAGGTGGAGGCCTGATGGTCGACGTTGACTCCTTCATCGAGGAGGCCACCGAGGAGATCAGCGAGGAGATCGGCGACGCCAACGCCATCATCGCGCTTTCGGGCGGCGTCGACTCCTCCGTTGCGGCCGCCCTGGCGTACCGTGCCATCGGCGACCGCCTCACCCCCGTCTACGTCGACACCGGGTTGATGCGGAAAGGCGAGACTGAGGGGATCCGCGAGACGTTCGCGTTCATGGACAGTCTGCGCATCGTCGACGCGCAGGACCGCTTCCTCGACGCGCTGGAAGGCGTCACCGACCCCGAGGAGAAACGCCACGTCATCGGCGAGGGGTTCATCCGGGAGTTCGAACGCGAAGCCCGCGAGGCCGACGCCGACTACCTCGTGCAGGGGACCATCTACCCCGACCGCATCGAGAGCGAGGGAAACATCAAATCCCACCACAACGTCGGCGGACTGCCCGATGTCATCGATTTCGAGGGCATCGTCGAACCCGTGCGCGACCTCTACAAGGACGAGGTGCGGGAAGTGGCGCGCGCCCTCGACCTCGAAGAGGTGGTGTCCGAACGGATGCCGTTCCCCGGTCCCGGCCTCGCCGTGCGCATCATCGGCGAAGTCACCGAGGAGAAACTCGAGGTGGCCCGCGAGTCGTGCCACGTCGTCGAGGAGGAGGTCGAAGAACACGACCCGTGGCAGGCCTTCGCGGCCGTCATCGGCAAGGCGACGGGTGTCAAGGGTGACAACCGCGTCCACGGCTGGGTGGTCTCCGTCCGCTCGGTCGAGAGCCGTGACGGCATGACCGCGCGCGCCCAGGACCTCCCCTGGGAGACGCTCCAGCGCATCCAGAGTCGCATCACCGGCGAGAACGACAACGTCGCGCGCGTGGTCTACGACGTGACGCACAAACCGCCAGCGACCATCGAGTACGAGTGACCCGAGTCGTCCTCGCGGGACCGGACCCGGACGGCCTCGGTGCGGCGCTCGAAGCCGAGGGGGCGGACGTGACTCATATCGAGGGGCTCCCAACCGGGCCGGTCCTCGACGACGCCGGCATCGCCGACGCCGACATCTTCCTGCTCACGGACCTCGCCGAGGCGACGGCGATCCCCGTCGCCAAGGACCGCAACCCCGACGTTCGGGTCGTGGTTTACAGCCACGATTCGCTGCCGGACTTCGTGAGCGGGCAGACTGACCTCGCGATGGATCCGGACCTGTTCGGCGTCGAGATGGTGGCCGAGGAACTGGTCGGCGGCAACGGCGACGATTAAATTCGGCTTAAATCGGCTTGACGCGCCCAGAACAGCCGCAATCTGGGTTTTAGCGTCTGGGCGGTTGAAGGAGGTGTCGCTCACAGTGACGGGTGCCATGTCCACTACGAAACCGCTCGCGATACTGCTCGCTGCGCTGCTGGTCACGACCGGCCTCGGCGCGGCGGCCGGCAGCACGTACGACACCGGTACAGACGCGTACGCGATGGACGCACAGTTGAACGACGGCACCGTGACGGTCACCGTGACGAACGGCGACGCGGGCGTCGAGAACGCCAGCGTCTCCGTCGGTGACCACGAGGGCGAAACCGATGCCAACGGCACCGCGACGTTCGAGCGACCCGAAGACGACGAGTTCGAGGTGAGCGTCGAGACGCCGCACGCCGAACTGGAGAGCACGTACGTCGTCGGGAACGGCTCGCTCGTCCTCGAAGAGAGCGAGTTCGAGCGCGAGGCCGACGAATCGGATGAGGAGCGGGAAGATGACGAACGCGAGGACGAATCGGACGACGAGCGGGCGAACGACGACGCCGACGAGTCGGCCGATGACGCGGATGACGAGAGCGACGATGTGAACGCCGACGTTGACGCTGACGCGAACGCCGACGCTGACGCGAACGCCGACGACGCGGCTGACCGACAGGGTCCGCCGTCGTCGCTCCCCGCGACCGTCCCGGATATCGGAGAACTGCTCGGCTCGATCTTCGGTCACGTGGCGCTCTAAGGTTTGACCATCCCACGGCTCCCGTTCGAGACGGTAGCACCTCATTTCGCTGCGTGACGGTCGGTGTCACGCCCGCGCTTCCGGACGCTGCGTCCCATTCCCCGCATCGTTAAGACGCAGGCGGCCGATTTTCCTCCATGACACTCGATCGACTGGAGGCGCTTTCGCCGGACGACGGTGAAGTGTCGACGGCCGAACTCGTCGTCAGCGACGACGTGCTGGTGAAGACCTTCGCCCTCGGGCCGGGCGCCGAACTGAGCCCGCACGAACACGGCGACAGCACAAACGTCTTTCACGTCCTCCGGGGCACGGTGACGGTGATTCAGGGAGACACCGACGAGGAGGTCGACGCCCCCGGCGTCGTCCACCACGACCGCGGCGTGTCCCACGGCGCCCGCAACGACACCGACGACGTTGCGGTGTTCACCGCGAGTCTCTGCCCGATGCCGGGGTCGGGCTAAGCCCCGCTCGCGATGCCACGCGCCAGCGTCACCACCTACGCGCGCCTCCATTTCGGCTTCTGTAACCTGAGCCTGGCGCACGAACGCCTCTACGGGAGTCTGGGTGTCGGTCTCGACCGACCACAGATACGCGTCACTGCCACGCCCCACGACGGGGTTCGCTGTGACCACTCGCCGGTCGACGAGTACGCCGAGCGAGCGGTCGACCTGCTCGGCGTCGACGGCGCCGACGTGCGCGTCGAGGGCGACTTCCCCCGTCACGTGGGGCTGGGAAGCGGGACGCAGTTCGCGCTGGCGACGCTCGTAGCCGTCGCTCGCGCACACGACCGATCGGTCGACGTTCGAGCGCTCGCGCCCGACCTGGGCCGTGGCGGGCGATCGGGCGTCGGCGTCGCCACCTTCGAGGACGGCGGCTTCGTCCTCGACGCCGGCCATCCGACTGCGCGGTTCACCACCGACCGCCCCGCAGTCGGGCAGTGGTCGGTGCCGCCGGTCACCGCCAGTCACTCTATTCCGGACGACTGGCGGTTCCTGATCGTCGTCCCCGACGCGCCGGTGGGGCCGAGTGGCGCGGCCGAAGACCGGAGCATGCGCTCGGTGGTCGAATCAGCGCCAGCGTCGCCGAGCGATCGTCTCGCGGGCGTGATCACGCGGCGCGTACTGCCGGCGATCGCCGAGGGGTCGGTCGAGCGGTTCGCCAGCGCCGTCGAGGAACTCGGCCGCCTCAACGGCACCTGGTACGCGGACGAACAGGGTGGCGTCTACCGGCCGCCGGCCGGCGAACTCGTGGCGACGCTCGACGACGCCCCGGCGGTCCACGGCGCGGGACAGTCCTCCTGGGGACCGACGGTGTACGGCGTGACCGACGCCGACCGCGCGAGCGAGGCCCGCGCCGTGGGCCACGATGCCCTCGACGACGCCGGGGTCGACGGGCGCGTCTTCGTCGCCGAGGGGCGAAATCGGGGGGCGCGGGTCGAGGAACGCCGCAACGAATAACTCCCGGAGCGCCATACACCGGGCATGGCCCGCATTCCCTTCGGCATCGCCCGCCTCGACTCGATCATCGGTGGCGGGGCTCCATCAGGAAGCGTCGTCCTCCTGACTGGCGAGGCCGGAGCGGGCGCCCGGGAGTTCATTCACACCAGTGCCACGATGAACGGCCTGTATCACGGCGACCGTGATGCGTTCGAACTCCACTACGGCGACGTCGGGGCGTCGGCGACGCCGCCCGACGAGATCCATTATCTCTCGTTTACCGCGGACCAGGACCAGATCGAGGAGGAGATGGCCTACACGCTGGATCAGGATCTCGTCGACTCCGCGGTCGACCACGTCCAGTTCCGCGATTTCTCTCCCGAATACTTCCAGTTGAGTCCCATCCCCCGCGAGTGGTACGCCGGGAAGTCACAGACGATCAGCGACCTGGCGGGCCGGCAGCGACACGACACCGCCCTCAGTGCACTGGGTGAGTATCTGGGAACCCACGCGGCCGGCAACCTCGTCGTCATCGACTCCATCACTGACCTCGTGGCGGCCATCAGCGACGATATGGCCTGGAGCGACATCGCCCTCGTGATGAAAGGGATCCAGCGAGCGGCCTACGACTGGGGGGGACTCATCCTCCTGCTGGTCCAACACGAGACGCTCGCCCCGACGGAACTGGGCCATCTGATGGACGCTGCCTCCGGCACGATCCAGTTCGAGTGGGAGAGTGGCGGCTCGCAACGCGCCCGGACCATGTTCGTCAAGGCGTTCCGCGGCGTCCTCGCCCGGCTCGAGGAGGAGAACATCATCCGCTTCGAGACGGAGGTTCACGAGGGCGGATTCGACGTGAGCGGCGTCCGGAAGATTCGGTAACTCGCCGTCCGATACTTAAGCCGCCGCGAAGAAACTACGCACAGAATGGACGGTGAGCAGTCCGAGGCTTTCCCGGACGAGTTGCGGGACTGGGTCGAGCGGCGCGCGGCCGAACGAGAGACGGATCCGGAGACCATCCTCGCCCGAGCCGTCGCGGCCTACCGCGCCCTCGACGCCGCGGCTGCGGACAGCGACCTTCCGGCCGCTGCCGACGCCGAGCGTCTCGACGAGGTGGACGACCGACTCGAGACGCTCACCGACCGGGTCGGCGCCGTCGAGGACGACCTCGACAGCAAGATCCAGGACGTCCGAGAGCGTGTGGTCCAGATCAAACGCGAGACGGACGCCAAGGCGCCGAAAGATCACGCCCATCCCAACCTCGCGAACCGCGTCGACGACGCCGTTCGCACCGCCGAGGACGCCGAGGCCCGGGTCGACGACATCGCCGACCGCCTCGATCAGGGCTTCGAGAACTACGAAGAGATTCTGGAGTATCTCACCGACGCGACCGACGAACTCGACCGGAAGGTGGATACGCTGGCGGGCGCCGTCGTCGACGTGCGGACGGAACTCCGGCGCATCGCCGCCGCCGAACACGACCGCCAGGCCGTCGATGACCTGCGGACGGCGGCGAACCGCCACGGCACGCGGACGGCCGTGTGTGCCGACTGCGACGCCACCGTCGACCTCGGCCTCCTCTCGCGCCCGCGGTGCCCACACTGCGAGGCGACGTACGTCGAGTTCGAACCCGCGACGGGGTTTTTCAGCAGCGCGACGCTCGCGACGGGCGACCGCCCGGCCCTCGCCGAAGCCGAGGGTAGCGGCGCGCCGACCGACGTCCCGGAGACGCCGGCCGATCTGTTCGACGCCGGGGAGGCGCCCGATGAGTGACGAGGACGCCGACTCCCCCGACGAGCGAGATATCATCGACGTTGAGCCGTCGTCGGACGCAGACGAGTCGGACCGCGACGCGGCGCCCGAGGCCGACGACTCACCGCTCGGCGACCTCGCGAGCGAAGTGCGCGCGCGCCGCGAGGCCCGCGCCGGCGAGGGGCCCGAACCCGGGACCGACCTCTTCGAGTCGGTCGAAACGCCCGACATCGACAGCGAGGCGATCTGGGAGGCGTTCATCGAGAACGACCCCGCCCCGGAGGAGCGTCTCGGACTCGGCGCGGACGTACAGGAGGCCGAGGAGGCGGACGAACACGTCGTCCCGAAGCGGGAGTTCTGCCAGCAGTGCCCGCATTTCACCGAGCCGCCAGAGACGGCCTGCACCCACGAGGGGACGACCATCGTCGAGGTGGTCGACGACGAGCATTTCCGCGTCCGGAACTGCCCCGTCGTCGACGCGGAACCTGGGGCGTCGCCAACCGACCGAGAGGTCGAGTGACCTTTGATACGGAGTATTGTACCTGTTTACCGGTGGTTCGATGGGATGGTCCAGCACCGGTACTGACTGACAACAAACCGTATGAGGGTCGACGCGCTACGGATCCTATGCAGTTTTGCGACGACTGCGGCTCGATGATGGTCTCTCGCGACGGCGAGATGGTCTGTACCGAGTGTGGGATGACCGCCGACCGCGATGAGGAGCGCGCGGCCGACTTCGTCTCGACGGAATCACAGAGCGAGGACGAGTTGATCGAGACGGCGGAGGGTGACAGTTTCGAAGGGAAGCCCACGGCGACCGACGTGACCTGCGACGAGTGCGGGCACGGCGAGGCGTGGTACACGATCAAACAGACCGGCGCCGCCGACGAACCGCCGACACGATTCTTCAAATGCAAGGAGTGTGGCAACCGCTGGCGCGGCTACAACTGATCACAGCGCGTCGGTGACAAACGCCGCCACGCGCTCGCCGATGTCCCGTTCCTGGCCGACGAACGCGTGACTCGCCTCGAACGTCGCGACGCTGCCACCCCGTTCGCGCGCCGCCGCGGCGACAGTCTCCGCTTCGACCGTCTCGTCTCGCGTCCCAACGCCGACCCAGAGCGGCGCGTCGATGTGGGCGACCGCGCTGGCGATGTCGCTCCCGTCCGGGAGTCGCGAGACGGGCGCGAGCGCGGCGACCGCTGCCGGATTTTCCGTCTCGGCGGCGGCCGTGATGGCGACGCCGCCGCCGAAACTGTAGCCGCACAGGCCGACGCGGGCGTAGCGGTCCGCGGCCCACGCACAGGCGGTGCGGGCGTCGGCGCGTTCGCCTCGGCCCTCGTCCCAGGGACCGTAATCGAACCGCAGGCAGTCGATCCGGGGCGGCAGTGCGTCGCTCACCGCGCCGAGGCGGGAGTCGTGGCGAGTGCCGCCGTGTTGGGGGTGGGGCGGGCAGGCGACGACGACGGCGTCGGCGTTGCTGTCCCCGTCGCGATCGAGACTCGCCCGCACGTCCCGGCCACCGGGCAGGCGGACGCGTTCGGTGGGCATCGCTGGCGCTACGCCGTGGAGCGGCACAATCCTGTCGCTCGGCGGGTGAGATTTTAAGGCACGCGTCCCAAAGGAGGGGTATGGGAATACTCTCGCGGGCCTCCTACGTCGTCCGGTCGAAGCTCAACGCCCTCCTGAACCGGGCCGAGGACCCGACCGAGACGCTCGATTACTCCTACGAGCGGATGCGCGACGAACTCCAGGAGGTCAAACAGGGCATCGCCGACCTGACGACCCAAAAAAAGCGCTTAGAGATACAGAAACGCCGCCTCGAAGAGAACGTCGAGAAACACAATGAACAGGCCCGTGAGGCCGTCCGGCAGGACCGCGAGGACCTGGCGCGGCGGGCATTAGAGAAGAAAAAGCAGAAGATGAACCAGATCGAGGACCTCGAGGGGCAGATCGCGGAGTTACAGTCCACCCAAGAGGACCTCGTCGAGAAGAAAAACGAATTACAGCGCCGCATCGAGGAGTTCCGGACGAAAAAGGAGACGATGAAGGCGCGCTACGAGGCGGCGGAGGCGTCGACCCGCGTTTCGGAGGCGATGAGCGGCGTCGGCGACGAGATGAGCGACGTGGGGCGAGCGCTCGAACGCGCCGAGGAACGGACCGACGAGATGGAGGCCCGTTCCGCCGCGATGGACGAACTCCAGGAGTCGGGCGCCTTCGAGGACGCGCTCTCCGACGAGGACGAAATCGACCGTCAACTGGAGTCGGGCAGGACCCAGACGGAGGTCGACGCCGAACTCGAGACGCTCCGAGCCGAACTCGGCGAGTCCGAGGCGAGCGAGGCCGCGAATGACGATATCGAGGCCGAACTCGAACAACTGCAGGAGAGCGAGACCGACACGGCGTCCGAGGACGACGAGGAGTCGGCCTGATGGGCGACGACGCCGACCACGCGGCTCTCGTCGCGGCGGTCGAGCGCTCGACTGACCCCGAGAGACGCGAGACGTTCGACCGGCGGGTGCGCGACCAGGCCGAGCGCATCCGCGAGGACATCCGCGCCGGGCGTCTTGACACCGACGAGTTCGCCGTCGGGATGGAACTGGAGGCCTACGCCGTCGACGCCGACGACCGTCTCACACCCATCCCGGACGCCGTCTTCGACCGCGCGGACTGTGCGACGGAGCTCGGCCTGCACAACCTGGAGGTGAACTCCGCGGCGACGGTGTTCGACGCCGCCGGACTCGCGGACCAGGCCGACCGCATCCGGGCGAACGTCGAGGCCGTCGAGGATGCGATGGCCGACCGTGACCTCGCGCCCGCCCTCGACGCGATGTGGACGATTCCGCCGGCCGAGGGCACCGACGCGTATCTCGGGGCGATCGAGCGCCGCGACGGCGTCGTCGTCGCGGCAAACATGCGTCAGTACCCCCGCTACGTCGCCCTCGACAACGAGATCCTGGAGCGAAGCGGCGGGGAGGTGACGGTCGACGTTCCCGGCGCCACCCTCTCCTATCCGACCATCCTCGTCGAATCGCTGGCGACGTCGATCCAGCCCCACCTCCAGATTCCGGACGCCGACGCCTTCCCGCAGTATTTCAACGCCGCCTTGCGGACGACGGGCCCCGTGCTGTCGCTTGCGAGCAACTCGCCGTTTCTCCCAGCGGACTGCTACGACGACGCCGACGATTCGGCTATCGTCGACGCGACGCCCCACGAACTCCGGATCCCCGTCTTCGAACAGAGCATCAACGCTGGCGCACCGCGCGGCGAGGGGAAGGTGCGCTTCCCGCGGGACCTCGACCGGGCGACCGATGTCCCCGACCGCGTCGTCGCCGACGAGACGTACGCGCCAGTCCTCGCCGACGACGAGACGGAATCTGACGACTACCGCTCGCGGATCCGCGAGTACGATCACAAACGCGGCGTCCACTGGCGGTGGGTGCGCGGCGTCGTTGGCGGACAGCCCGTCGGGACGGAACGCGAGGGAGCGTCGATCCGGATCGAATACCGCCCGCTGCCGACCCAGCCGACGGTCCGGGATACGGTGTCGCTGCAGGCGCTCGTCGTCGGCCTGCTCCGTGGCCTCGTGGTCGCGGCGCATCCGATCACGGCGCTCCCTTGGATGGACGCACGAGACGGCTTCTACAACGCCGTCGCCGACGGCCCGGACGCCGACCTCCACTGGGTGACCGCCGACGGTGATCGCACGACGGAGACGGCGACGATCTACGACGAACTGTTCGACTACGCGCGCCGTGGGCTTCGGGACGCCGGTCTCGACGACGGGACGATCGACGGCTACCTCGCTCCGATCGAACGCCGGCGTGACGGCTGCGTGCCGAGCGCGTGGAAGAAAGACCGCGTTCGGGACGCGGTCGACGACGGCGCGACGCTCTCCGAGGCAATCGAACGGATGCAACAGGCGTATCTCGACCGGGCGGGCGGCGAGACGGTGGTCGCCGACTGGTAGGTGTTACCTCGACCGGACGCCGGTCCCCGGGCGGTCGGGGAACGTCACCGTGCCGCCGGCGTAGGTCGGCCCGTCGAAGGCGTCGTCGGCGAGCAAGAGCGCGCCGTCGAGGTCGGCGTAGTCCACGAGTGGTGCGAGATGGCAGGCGGCCGCCAGCGACGCGGTGGATTCGACCATACAGCCGAGCATCACCTCCAGTCCGTGTGCGCGGGCGGCGTGGATCATCCGAATCGCCTCCCTGATTCCCCCACATTTCATCAGCTTCAGGTTCACGATGTCGACCCGGTCGGCGACGGCGGGCACGTCGGTGAGCGTTAGGCAGGACTCGTCGGCAGCGATGGGGAGGGCGCTGCGCTCGTGGACGTACCGCAGTCCGTCGGGGTGTTCGGCCGGGACGGGTTGTTCGAGGAACTCGATAGCCTGGTCGGCCAACCACTGACTTTTCCGCACCGCCTCGTGCGGCGTCCACGCCTCGTTGGCGTCGACCCGGATCGCCGTGTCGGGGGCAGCGTCACGGACCGCCGCGATGCGCTTCCGGTCGTCGTCGGTGCCGAGTTTCACCTTCAGGACCGTGTAGCCCTCGTCGACGGCCGCGGCGGCGGCGTCGGCCATGGCGTCCGGATCGTCGATGGCGACGGTGTAAGAGGTGGGCGGCGCGTCCGCGTGGTCGAGGCCCAACTGCTGGTAGAGGGGCACGTCCAGTCGGGTCGCCGCCAGGTCGTGACACGCGATGCTCACGGCGGCGCGGGCCGCGGGGTTGTCGCGGACGGTCGCCTCGAGTTCCCGGCCGATCCGGTCGAGCGACGGGGGGTCCCCGACCCGTTCGACGGCCGCGAGCAGGTCCGGCAGCACCGCGGTTACGGTCTCGACCGTCTCGCCGTAATGCGCGGTGGGGGCGGCCGCGCCGATCCCCTGCATTCCGTCCGACTCGATCCGAACGACGACCGTCTCCACCTCCGTCTGTGTCCCGCGCGAGATGGTGAACTCGCCGGCGACGGGGAGGCTGACGCGTTCGAAGCTGGTCGAGATCATCGCAGCGTGTCGAGGATGTCGTCGACGCCGAACCGGACGGGATCGGTCGCCGGCGCGTCGAGTTCGACGCCGTACTCCTCGACGGCGACGTGGGCGTCGCTGTCGTCGTCGATTGCTCGGGTGTCGAGAGCGCCCGCCACGACCGACGTGTCGGCGACGGGAGCTGCGAGGCGTTCGTACAGGTCGACGTAGGTGGCGACGGGCGGAATCGAGAACTCTTCGTAGCCGTGGATGGCCTCGCGCCCGGCGCTGTGTGTCAAGACGAGCGAATCGGGCATCGCGCCGTGGAGCAGGCTACAGGTCACCCCGGAGTACGCGGGGTGGACGATGGTGCCCTGTCCCTCGACGAACACCACGTCGTGATCGGCCGCCTGCTCGACGACCATGCGCTCGACGGCGCCGGCGGCGAAATCGGAGATCACCCGGTCGACGGGCGTCCCCCACCCGGCGATCATGATCCCCGTCTGGCCCGTGGGGACGAACCCGGCGTCGACGCCGCGCGCTCGCGCCGCCTCGACGAGTTCGAGCGTCGTCGTCATCTTGCCGGTCGAGCAGTCGGTGCCGACGGTCAACACCACCTCGCAGTCGACGTCGCCGGCCTCGCCGCCGCTCACGGTGAGGTCGGCCGGCGGCTGGCGGACGTCGATCAGGTCGACGCCGTGTTCGTCGGCGAGTGTGGCGAACTCGTCGTCGTCAGCGAGGAAGTAATGCAGGCCGGAGACGACGGTACAGCCGGATTCGATGGCGGCGCGCACGTCCGGGCGCCAGGACTCCTCGAATCCGCCGCCGATGGGCGCGATGCCGATCAACAGCGCGTCGATATCGTCGACAGCGAGGGCGTCCGCCATGGTCTCGACGATGGGGGCGTCGCTCACGTCGGGAACGTGGTCGGTGACGCGCTCGCCGGCGTGGTCCCGGTCGAGGACCGCCGCCACGTCGTAGTCCGCGTATCGGAGGACGCCGACGGCCGTCTTCGCCCGGTCGGGGAACTGTTCGTGAGCGAGGACGACCACCGTATCGTCCGGGCCGAGTTGGATAGACATGGGTCAAAAATGGTGCGTCGGCGGAATTAATACTGCCGGCTGTAACTGTTTCAAGACATCTGTCAGCCCGTGGCGACGGGTCTCTTGATTGACTTACAGCCGGTAGTATACCCCCTCGCTTCGAACGGGTCACTCGATTTCGAGGACGACCTTCCCGCGGGAGCCACTGGACATCACGCGTCGCTGGGCGTCGGCCGCCGACTCCAGCGGGTACGTCGCCTCGATTTCGACCTCGAAGGTGCCGTCGGCGAGCAGGGGACCGACCCGTTCGAGGATCGGCGCCTGGTCGTCGCCGGAGGCCATGATCGACATGAATCGGATGTCGGCGTCGGCGATTTTGCCGGTCATGGACGCGCCGGGATCGATCGTGATCGGCCCCTCCTCGCCGAGGACGACGATCCGACCGCCGCGGCCCAGGACTTCGAGGTCGGTCTCGACGTTGGCGGCGGCGTGGGTCTCCAGCACCACGTCAACGTCGTCGCCGACCGCCTCGCGAATGCGGTCGGCCACGTCGTCGCCGTGGTAGTCGACGGCGGCGTCGGCGCCGAGGTCGCGGACGAACGCCGCGTCGTCGCCGGTGGTCACGATGACCGTCGCGCCCGCGTGATCGGCGACCTGGACGGCGGCGTGACCGACGCCGCCCGCACCGCCCTGAACCAGACAGACATCGCCGATGGAGAGGTCGCCTCGGGTGACGAGGCCACGCCACGCCGTCGCAAAGGCCATCGCGGCAGCCGCGCCGTCGACGAACGAGACGCCGTCCGGGAGCGTGGCGAGGCGGTTGGCTGGGACGGCGACGTACTCCGCGTACGAACCGGATTCGAACAGGCCGAGGCCGGTCGCGAACACGCGATCCCCGACCACGAAGTCGGTGATGTCGTCACCCACCGCGTCGACGACGCCGGCGGCGTCCGCGCCGCCGACGTGTGGCAGCCCGCCGACTGGGCTCACGCCGCCGTCGCGAACGTAGGTGTCGATGGGGTTGACGCTCGCGGCGTGGACCCGGACGAGCACCTCGTCGGCCGCCGGTTCGGGCGTCGGCACGTCGTCTACCGTCAGTACATCTGCGTCTCCGTGTTCGTGGTATCGAATCGCTTTCATGGGTGGGTGGTTGCTGTGGATTCTCTCGTCTGTGCGCCCGGCTGGTCGTCGGGACTCACGCCCCTAGCCACCGTCCGGGATGACGATGACCGGGCGGTCGGTTCCCAGCAGGACGCCCTGTGTGACGCTGCCCAGGAGGACCTTTCCGATCGGGCTTCGCTGCCGGCCGGCCATGACGATGGCGTCCGGTTCCAGTTCCGACGCCACGTTGAGGATCGATTCGGCCGGGTCTCCGTGGCGGTGGTAGACATCAACGGTGAATCCCTTTTCGGAGAGCCGGCTGGCCGCCGCCGTGACCGCCTCGGGGAGTTCCTCGGCGTCGTAGAACTGCCCGGAGTCGATGTCGGACCACTCGCCGTGGACTTCGAACTCCTCGAAGACGTTGAGAAGCGTCAGGTGCGTCTCCGCGGGATCGTAATGGAGGTCGCTGATGCCCTCCACGATCCGGTCGACCTGCTCTTCTCGTTGGCTGAGTGGAACCAGGAGCTCCGGCATGACACTCCAGACGGGGGCTGTTGACTTATACTGTCGGCTGTAACTGTACGGAATGATTTGGCATCACCGGGTGCCGAATCATTCCACGGACTTACAGCCGGCATATTGAGCGCATGGCGGCCGCGCTACTCGCGTTCGTCCAGCAGTTCCGCGGTGGTCTTGACGGTTTCGACCGGATGTCGTCCCTCGGGTGGCCACCCGATGGCGACGATCCGACACGGTTCGTCGAACGGGTTGTGGACCAGGTGGACGCCAGCCGCACCGGCGTCGAATCGAACGGTATCTCCCTGTTCGGCGACGAACCGGTCGTCCTCGACCTCAACCTGACACCGGCCGGCGGCGACGTGGATCAGTTCGGCCTGACCGGGGTGGTAATGGAAGTGACTCTGCGAGAGTCGCTCGCCGGGGTTCAGGACGGCGACGTTCAGATTGAACTGGTCGATATCGAGGTCGGGAGAAAGCTCCCAGCGTCGTCCGGGTTTGTCGTCTCTCGGGTCGCTCTCCGTCGGTCGAACGCGGCGCCAGCCCTCTGACATACGTCCAGGTCAGCCGGAGCGCTAATAAAGACCTCGCCGGCGGCTACCCCTCAGCAGTCTGCGTGACTCCGAGGACACCCGGACGGAGGAAGTAGCCACAGGCGGCCACGATGGCGCCGACGAGCAGGAGCTGACCGATCGTCGTGGGAACGAAGATCGCGCCGAGCCCCAACAGCAGGAAGACCGGTCGCAGGAGCGTCGGGATGTTCTGTCGGATGCGGCCGGTGAGGCCGACGCTCACGGCGACGAACCCCGCGAAGACGATGACGAACGACACGAGCGTCATCGGACTGGGGTAGAGAAGCGGCTCGTTGAAGAAGAAAGCAAACGGCAGCAGGAACATCGGGAAGCCGATCCGGAGGGATTCGACGGCCGTCTCCCAGAAGTCGGAGCCGGCGATCCCCTGGCCGATGATGACCGAGAGCGCGATCGGCGGCGTGATGTTCGAGACGATGGCGAAGTAGAAGACGAACATGTGGGCCGTGAACTCCTGGACGCCGATCTGGACGAGCGACGGCACGACCAGCACGGCCACGATCATGTACGCCGCGGTCGTCGACATCCCCATCCCGAACGCGATGGCGGCGAGCATCGCCAGGAACAGCATGATGATGACGGTGCCGCCGGAGAGCACGACCAGATACGACGAGAGTTGCTGGGCGAAGCCGGTGACGATGAGCGCCCGGATCACGATGCCGAGGCTCGCGAGCAGGATCGTGATGTTGAGGGTTGCCTCGGCGCCCCGACGCATGCCTTCGAGCGATTCCCGGAGGAATAGCTTGATCGCGGGCCAGAGATCCTGGTCCGTGGCGTCGGTGAGGGCCTCAAAGACCACGCGGCCGACTCGAAGCCCCATCAGCGTGACGATGGCGTAGAATCCGGCGACCATCGGGTCCGCACCGATCCCGATGAGCCACCACAACAGGATGATGAACATCCCGATGTACTCGAAGTGACGGACGATATCGAACAGGCGCTTGCCGATACTCCGCGGGTCGGGTTCGGACGTGATCCGCGTGGAGACCTGCCCGCTCGTGCTCAGCGAGATGGCGACTGAGACGGTGAGGAAAAACAGGATCGCCGGTGCGACCGCACCGATGACGATGTCCGAGTAGTTCGGATCGATGAGTTCGGCCATCAGGAACGCGCCGGCCCCCATGATCGGCGGGAGCACCTGCCCCCCACAGGAGGCAACGGCCTCGATGGCTGCGGCGATCTTCGGTCGGTAGCCGTTCTCTTTCATCAGCGGGATCGTGAACGCGCCGGTCGTCGCCGTATTGGCGGCTGTCGACCCATTGATCGATCCCATGAACATGCTCGCGGCGACGGCGACCTGGCCGATCTCGATGTACTTGCGGCGCGCAGCCAGTCTGGTCATCCCCTTGATGAACGTCGCCATCCCGCCGTATTTCTCCATGAGTCCGGCGAGGATGAGGAAGATGACGACCCACGTCGCCGAAATCTGCAGGAGCGTCCCGAGCAAGCCCTCCATCTCGACGGAGTTCATCGTGATGATCCGCTCGATCGACAGCCCGCGGTGGGCGAGCAGTCCGGGCATCAGCGGCCCGAAATACGAGTACACCAAGCCGACCAGCGCGATGCCGGTGATCAGTTTGGAGACGTGCGCGAGCGCGATGAGCACGAGGATGATCACCAACACCCCCGACGCCATCGCGGCGTCGGTGTAGACGCCCGCAGTCAGTCGGATCTGGTCGTAGTTTGACTGGATGTAGTACAGCGGGATAACCGAGATTACGCTGTACAGCGCGTACCCGGCTCCCAGCGCTTTCCCCTTGATCGTCGACCAGTCCGTTCCGAGCATCTGAATGATGCCCCACAGCGAGAGCACCATCGCGAGGTGGATGATCCCGTGGCGTGCGCGGGGGAGCTGGAAGGTCTGGGCGTACCACAGGTGATAGAGGAAGAAGACAACCGTAATCGCGTACACCAGCAACTCGATCGGTCCCTTGTCCCAGATCCTTTCCGAGTAGCTATCCCGAAACTTCTCGTCGATAGTTTGCTCTATATCCGCGAGCGAACGGGTCTCCCGATCGGAGTCGTTGCCGGTGGCCATCGTCGGTAGTTACGCCTCGGGAGGGGCGGTCAGATCGTAATCTTCGAGTAAGCCCTGCTCCTCGTAGTAGCGGTAGGCCCCCTCGTGGAGCGGAACGTCCGGATGGAGCTGTCCCAGGAACCGGTCGGGGTCCGGGAAGAAGGCCATGACGTCGTCCTGTTCGAGCAGCGCCTCGCCCTCCTCGTAGGTGTACTTCGCGATGTCGTAGACGACGTCCGCGTCGGCGTTGGCGTTCACGACGTACAGGTAGGTCAGCGTGAACGTGTCGAGGGGTCCCTGGTAGTTCTCGGCGAACTGCGAGACCGTGTCGGCGTCGAGTTCGACGTACGTCGAGTAGCCGATCTCGTTGTTGAGCAGTTCGATGGTCGAGTCCGAGAGCGGGAGCGGCTCCCAGTTGACCGTTGCGTCGATCTCCTGGAACCAGCCCTGGGGCGTCGTCTGGTTGACCGTCCAGGTGAACGCCGCGTCGACCTGTCCCGAGCGGAGTGCGCTCGGAATGTCCGCGAAGGCCATGTATCGGTTGTCGACGTTGTCGAGACCGACCTCCGCGTCGACGATGGCTTCGACCGGCGGTCGCGTCCCGGAGCCGGCGGACGAGATGGCGATAGGCCGCCCTTCGAGGTCGTCCCAGCCACTCACGGCGTCGGCGTTGTACAGACCGAAGTTGTAGAAGCCCATGTAGCCCCGGACCTGCCGGTGGTTACTGAAGTCCTGCAGCGGCTGCTCCGAGTAGGGTCCCGTGTCGGGGGCGGCATCGAGCAGCTGCGTCGTCGTTCCGCTCATCTCGTACTCGCCGGCGTCGAAGCGGCGATACGACGCGCCCGTCCCCTCGGTGATGACGGCGTCGATGGATACGGAGTCCAACAGATCGTTCTGCTTCGCGTACTCGGTCCACGTCGATCCGATTCGGAACGACGACGACCCTTCAGAAGAGGTGCCGAGCGTCCAGCTTGCTTGACTGCCACCGCCGCCTCCGCCGCCGCCCCCGCCGCCCGAACAGCCTGCGAGGGTGGTCATCGCTGCGGTTGCTAGTCCAGTCCGCTTCAGAAACGTTCGTCGACTTTCCTTCATGGTAGTCCAGCCACAACTACCACGATGCAACCTAACGGATAAAAAATCATCTTACTGCCGTCCTGACACATTTTCGGCGTGAGAGCGGCAGTTTTCGCGGTTCTGTGAGTCGCCTCGTCTGTCGAAAATGTTATATTTTGGCGGCGGGCTTATACCCGAATCGACCGTATCGTCGGTATGGCGGTTTACCAGCGACGCACCCGTGTCGCCGCGTCGCTCGACGACGTGTGGGACTTCCACTCGCGAGTGCGCGGACTGGAGTCACTCACGCCCGGGTGGCTACGTCTGCGAATCGAAAGCGTTCGCGGTCCCGGCGGGGCTCCCGACCCCGAGATACTCGAAGCCGGGTCGCGGATTCGGGCGTCCGTCCGCCCGTTCGGCGTCGGTCCGCGACAGCGATGGACATCGATCATCACTGCGCGCGAACGCGCGGACGGCGCGGCGTATTTCCGCGACGAGATGGCGGACGGCCCGTTCCGACACTGGGAACACACACATCGATTTTTCGCCGACGGCGCCGATACGGTCGTCGACGACCGGGTCGAGTACGCCCTCCCGTTCGGATCGGTCGGTGACGCGATTGCTCCGCTCGCGCGTGTCGGCTTCGCCCCCATGTTCCGCTACCGGCATCGGCGGACGCGCGAACTGCTCGAGTGACCGTACGGTTTATTGTACGTCAGTACCGGTGGTTCGCCGGACCATCTTGGCGAACCACCGGTAGCCCGTTACAATAATTCGTATGAGTGCGGCGCTCCAACGGTCGGCCATGGATGTCGTCGACCTAGATCACGTCGCGCTCCGGGTGAGCGATCTGGAGCAGGCGCTCGATTTCTACCACGGCCTGCTCGGTATGCCGGTTCGGGACCGCGATCGGTACGAGGCGGGGGAGGTACCGTACGTCGCCGTCGTCGCCGGCGGCCGACACCTCCATCTCGTTCCCGCCGATGGGGCGGTCGATGTCGACGGGGAACACGTCTGTCTCCTGCTCCGCTCCGACGACACCGGCACCCGCGCGGAGATGGATGTTCTCCTCGACGACCTCCGGGACGCGGGCGTCACGGTCGAATCCGGTGAGCCGTACCAGCGCTACGGCGCCTATGGTCGGGACTGGGCGGTGTACGTCCGCGACCCCGACGGCCGGCGGGTCGAACTCAAACTTCACTGACGTGGCTGGCCGACGCGGTGATGTAGATCCCCGCGAGGACGATCACCCCGCCACCGACCGTCGCGGCGGTCGGCACCTCTGCCAGCAGCAGGACGGCGAGCACCGTGCTGCCGACGGGTTCACCGAGCAGCGAGACGCTGACGACGTGGGACTCGACGTGGCCGAGCGCCCAGTTCACGACGGTGTGGCCGATCACGCCCGGACCGAGCGCCAT